>JAVSMP010000001.1:1025507-1367343 GCA_032027145.1 Ignavibacterium sp.
AGTTTAAATGCATTGATAGCAAACTGATCATAAGCAGTAGTGAAGATAATCGGTATATCAACAGTTACTTTTTCAAATATTGAAAAACTTGTGCCGTCTTCCAGCTGAATATCAAGAAAAATTAAATCCGGTTTGTTCTGTTTAAGATATCTGATCGATTGCTCAACAGAAGTAAGCACTGCAGAAATTTCAATTGATGGATCAATTTCATGGATTAGCTCTTCTAATCTCTCAGCAGCAAGCTTTTCGTCTTCGATTATTATTGCTTTCATTTTTATTCTATCAGTATTTAGAAAGATAATTTTCTTTTAGTTTGAAAAGATAAAGTTTTTACTCCGGTTTTATAATCGGAATTTTTGCAATGTATTCTTTTTCAGTAACAGAATATTGCGGAGGAATTTTACTAAGTAATTCATATCGTTTGTTAAGATTACTTAATCCTATACCTTTAGAATCAGCATTGTTGATCTTTGGCTGTAGATTATTTACAATAATTAAAAAGTCTCCATCAGTATAAATTTTTATTTTCAGCGGATTATCAGAGGAAGCTTTGTTATGCTTAAAAGCATTCTCAATTAATGTCTGTACAGTAAGCGGAGGAACCAAACACTTAAGCATAGACACATCTACGCTTATTTCCAGATCAATTGCATTTTCAAATCTGATTTTCTGAAGAAACAAGAATGATTTAGCGAAATCCAGTTCCTCTCTTAATTCAACAACCGGTTTTTCTATTACATCAAGTGTGTACCGGTAAACCGAAGCAAACTCATCCAGAAAAATCTGTGCTTTATCTGTGTCTCTTTTTATAAGTGATGACAGAACATTTAAACTGTTAAATAAGAAATGTGGACTTAACTGATTTTTCAGTGTTTCAAATCTTATCTGCGAATTTTCTTTTTCAAGTCTTTCTGCCATAAGCTGTGACTTTCGGTTTCTGCTAAACCAGGAAATTGCTTCTATAACGCTTACAATAATGATATTAATTACAGCAGTAATAAGTGAATTATTAATTAAATTCTTAATCAATCCATCTTTGTAATGTATTAATGCTTCGTTGATTATTGCACTTATTGAACCGATTACAGCTCCTAAAAAAACAGTCAGAATTAGTTCAGAAGGAATTCTCGGAATAAGTTTGTCGGGTAGCTTAAATATTGTATCAAGTTTGTTTATTAAAAGGATGTCAAGAAATATCAGAATAAGAGCATACACAAAACTGAATGCTGTTCCAAAAGCAAGTCTTGTTAAAAAATTTAACACACCAGAAACTTCGATAAATCCTGTAGCATAGTTGTAGGTGATGATTATAAGCTGTACAAAAAATGCAAGCAGCAGAATGCCCAGGATAGTATGTTTATTCAATTTCATTTTCACACTTCAAAATTCGTTAAAAAGGAATTAAAATGCTTAGCATTTCAATCTTTATTTATTTGTTCATCTGTTTGCTCTCTCAAACAAAAAAAAATTTCATTATACCATGCGATTAATTTTGGGAAGTAATAAATCACGAAGGCTCAATCCTCCCTGCACTGCAAACACTAAATAAAGCAAAACAAAAAGTCCATCCAAAATACCGGTAAACCAGAATGTTGAGGGAAAACTGCTGACAAATATCATAAAAGCATAAAGCTGGATAACATAGAATAACCGCCCAATTATCAGACATCCAATGTTAAATGAGTATCTCTTAATGTTGAAGGCGGAGAGAAATTGTAAGTAAGCGAAACAAATAAAGAATGATCCGAGAAAAATTGAAAAAAATGGATCAATAGGCGGATTATTAATAATGCGGTTAGAGCCGATAAAAAAGAAATACATAACAGCTGCAGTTGTATCCCATAATCCGCTTACAAAAAAAATAACTGCTAAAGGTTTTAAGTTATTATTATTCATTTAGTTCTAGTTTTTCAATTTGATAATTTTAATAAACCGGGAGTATTTATACTCCCGATATGTTTTATGTTTTTTTAAAAAGACAAAGCTAAGCCAAGTCCAACAGAAACATAATTAAGGTTAACAGATGTAATCTGATTTGAAATTTCAATATCTCTGTATAAAGAACGATATCTGACGCTCGGCATCAAACTTAATCTATCAAAGATTGGAATTACAATTCCAGCATCAGCCTGCCATCCTATCCCATGCCCTGAATCACTTATTATCTGCCCATCAGAATTTTCAACTTCAATGTGATTGAATATTCCACCCAGCCTAACCAAATAAAACAAACCTGTTTCACTTATTGGATGAACAAATTGAAAACCAAAAGTGTAACCGGTTTCTTCAAAATCTATATTGGTGCCAGCAAAAGAATTATCAGCAGAAAATTTATTCCATCCCCATCCGGCATAAGCAGCAAGATGCGGCATAAAACGATAAGCCACAGTACCTTCAAATCCTACCCCTGTTTTAATGTCCGTATCCACAAAATTTTCGGTGGAGAAAGAAGCTCCGCTTCTCAATTCCAGGTTCCAACGTTCTTGTGCAGATAAGTTATAAGGTATCCATATTATCATAAGGATAATGATTGTTAAAATTGTCTTTTTCATAGTATTTCTCCTTTTAGTTTTTAAAAAGTTATTTAAAGTTCTGATTCAAATTTATAGGGTAAGCCAAGTGTATGGAAAAAATAGGAGATGAGCCTGTCTGAACAGTGGCTGAATCAGTAAAATACTATGACGAAAAATCGGATTTAGCAGATAGAAAATTTTTTAAATAACTTTTATTGGAATCCTGCAAAGAAAATAGAGAATTAAGTAATTGCTTATTTTAAAAGGTTTCATTGTGGTGTTTAATTTTTGGTAATTTAATTTTACCAGATAACATCTCCGACAGCTTTCTTTAAGTTATAACTGCTGATAATTGCATCATAAACTGCCCGCAGATACTGCAGCTGTGCTTGTTCAAATGAGTTTTCAGAGTCAAGCAGATCAAGGTTTGTTACTACTCCATTTTTATACTGCACATTTGCACGATTGATAGATTCCTGAGCATAGCTGACCTGAATTTTAGTTGTGCTGATTTTATTTAACTTTGTTTTAAGATCTTCTACTGCCTGCTGAACTTCGGAGGTAATATCATTTTTAATTTGCAGAGTATGTGTTTCAGAAACTTTTATATTTGCATCTGCTTCTTCAAGACTTGCAGAGGTTCTGAAACCATTAAAAATCGGAACACTCACTCCAATTCCTGCCGCCCAATTACCTCTTAAAACATCAAGATTTGGTATATAGCCATTCTTCAATCCATAAGAAAAATTAACATTCAAAGATGGCATATTGCCAAGGCTTGCAATTTCTTTTATAAGATGAGTATTGTTTTCCTGATCAAGTGCCAGTTTAATTTCAGGTCTCTGCTTAAAAGCAATTTCTAACAACGAATCTTTATTTACAAAAAATTGATTCAAAGAAAAGTTTCCCTTTAGTTTTGTATCCGATTCATAAGGTATTCCGGTTAATTTTTTTAATTGAACAATTTGTTTATCAAGCAGATTTTGTAAATCAAGTTTTTGATTCTCTGCGTTTGATATTCTAACTTTTGTTGTGAGGACATCAAAATCTGTTGCACTTCCTGTTTCAACTTTCTTATAAGTAAACAAAAGATGATCATTAAGATTTACGATATCAGTATCCTTTACTGCAATGCTCTTTTCTAAAAGTAAAATTGAATAAAATATCTGAACTGTTTGAAAAGCAAGAGCCGATTTCACAAGGTCAACATTATCAATTTCTGATTGCTTTAACGATTTAGTAAAATCGATCAGCGCATCTCTTTTCCCAAAATCATATAATGTGTGAAACAGAGAAACATTAATATTATAGTTATCTGCTGGAAATAACTCAAATTGTTCTGAACCAAAAGCTATTACAGGCACAGGTCCAATGCGTGAATAAGAGGCATTAACATCTATAACCGGATAAAGACTGCTTTGCTGTTCTTTTATCTTAGCTTCGGCAACATTGATTTTTTCTTCTGCCTGTTGAATTAAGGGATAATTATTTATTGTTAAATCAATTACATTTTTTACTGTTAAGGAATCCTGCATGCTTTGGGCATTTAGAATCTGAAGACCAGCAATAACCATCAATAACAATCTTAGCATTTTATATTTAACTCCATAATAATATCTATTCTAAAATATCAACTCTTTCTCTATTCCCTGATTTTTTATAACGAAGAAACAATAAAGGAATAATTATCAATACAGTAATAAACGCAGCGGCAAGAAAATCATCTGCAATTCCCTGAACAAATGCCTGATTAGAAATGTGTTGCACAATTAGTGCTTTTGATCTTGACATCATTTCAGCTCCGGTGCTTCCTGTGCTCTGTTGAACAAAATGATTTACATTAGTAACTGTCTGCTTAAATACAAGTGAATTTTGATTAACAGATTCACCAAATAATGCGGTGTGAAAAATTACTCTTCTTGTAAGCCAGGAACCAAGAATTGCAACCCCAAAGCTGCCTCCTATCTGTCTAATTGTGTTAAACAAACCGGTTGCCTGAGCCATTTTAGCTCTGGGAACATTATTAATTGCCATTGTATTAAGCGGGATGAACATAAACCCAAGTCCAAATCCCCTGATAATAAGCGGGATCATTATATCGTTGTATTCGGTGTATATTGAAAGATCTTTATACAAGTATGTACTGATAAAGGTCATAATGGTTCCAATAAATATCAAAATCTTCGGATTCATTTTATCAGCAAGCTTTCCGATTATTGGAGAAGTAATTCCCTGAATTATTCCAACCGGAAAAAACACAAATCCAGCCTGAAGAGCAGTATAACCGAGAGAGTTTTGTAGATACAACGGTACAAGAAAGGTGATTCCGAAAAAACCAAGTCCGAATATAAACA
Organism: Ignavibacterium sp.; assembly: GCA_032027145.1. Classification (NCBI taxonomy): domain Bacteria; kingdom Pseudomonadati; phylum Ignavibacteriota; class Ignavibacteria; order Ignavibacteriales; family Ignavibacteriaceae; genus Ignavibacterium; species Ignavibacterium sp. The sequence continues at coordinate 1,030,375 of JAVSMP010000001.1, forward strand.
TCATCAAATTAGCTAATCCAAAATTTCTGTTCATCAAAAGTCTTAGCTCAACAATCGGATGTTTTACTGTTAGCTCGGCAGTAATAAAAATTATAAATGCTGCAAAAGAAATAGCAAAACAACTTAATATAAAATTGGAAGTCCAGCCGCCGGTATTCCAGGCTGCATTACCATCTGATAAAGCAAGTAAAAGAAAAACAAGAAACAACGTCATTGATATAAACCCAACAATATCAAAATCGCGGGTTTGTTCGGTTTTGTATTCGCGTTGAATAATCAAAGTTGCAACTAAGCCAACAATACCAACCGGTACATTGATATCAAAAATAGTCTGCCAGCTGAAAGCATCTATCAGGTAACCACCAAGCATAGGTCCAAGCGATACAGAAGCCGCTGACGCAATTCCCCAGAAACCCAAAGCCATACCTCTTTTTTCAGGAGGGAATTCTCTCGTTACAATTGCCATCCCTACCGGCATAATAAATCCGGCACCGGAACCCTGAAGGATACGGAATATAATCAACATGTTTTCATCAGTAGAAAGGCTGCACAACAAAGAGCCGAGCGTAAATAAAAATATTCCGAGGAAATAAGTTTTCTTGTATCCCAAATGATCTGCAACCCAACCAGAAGAAGGAAGCACAACAGCAAAAATTAATAAGTAACCTGTTATCACCCATTCAACTTTATCTACACTGATTCCGAATGCTGCCATCATTTTTGGCAGAGCAACATTAACAATAGTTGTATCAAGCACTGCCATAAAAGTACCGATCATTACATTGGCAAGCACAAACCATTTATAGGATGGATGCTGATCCAGCGCAGAAAGTTTAGTACTAAAACCGTTTTTGGTATTGTTTCCCATTTAATTTTTCAGCTTAATTTTTATCTCAACTGACATTCCCGGCAGCAGTCTTATCTTTTTATCTTGAACCATATTACCATTTTCATCAACCGGATAAATTGAAATTCTGATCGGAACTCTTTGAGTGATTTTTGTAAAATTACCAGATGCATTTGCCGGAGGAATTAAAGAAAATTGTGATGCAGTGTTCGATCCCATTAAATAAACTTTACCGGCAAATTTTTGGTCGGGATAAGTATCTACAGTTATCTGAACTGTATTGCCATTTTCTATAGAAGCAAGTTTTGTTTCTTCAAGATCAGCAGTTACCCAAATATTATTTACATCAAACACAGTGTAGATTGGCTGACCAGGTTGTACAACATCTCCCTGCAGCACCCATCGTTTGCCAATTACTCCATTTAATGATGAAGATACCACAGTGTTAGTTAGTTGTGTCTTTATTACATTCAATCTGGCAGCAGCAGATTTTAGATTGGACTTGGCAAGCTCATATTTTGCCTTTGCCTGTTCTAAAGAATGAAATGCATTATCAAACTTTTCTTTTGATATAATATTACTTTTGAATTGGGATTCGGCTCTGTTAAAATCTTCCTGAGCTTTAGCAAGATTTACCTTCTCAAGATTTATATTTTCTCTTGAAGTAGAAAGAAGAGCTTCAGCCTCATTTTTCTTAGCATAAAGATCGGCTGAATCAAGAGTTGCAAAGATATCCCCGATTTTAACAGTATCACCTTCATCGTAATTTAAAGAAGTAATTCTGCCAAGTATTTTTGAGCTTACAGTTAATTTATTAGCATCAATAAATGCATCATCAGTTGATACAAACCCAAGCTGAGCCTGATACCATCTCCAGGCAAATACTGCCGCAATTGCAATTACTATGAATGGTATAATAAATCTTTTCTTTGTGTAAAAACCGTGAGACTGATCTGCATTGCTGTTTTTAATATCAGCACTGTTGCTTTCATCATTAGAGCTTATCTTTTCATTAACTTTATTTGCCATTAGTCCGACTCCCGTTATGCTTTAATACCTTCTAAAAAAACTTTTATGAACAAACCTGATTCCTTTTTTAACTGTTTAACGAAAATTTTATCATCACTTCTGCCTTTCAGTTGACGCAGAACTCTGAACCTTAATCCCTGAAGTATATGCAGAATTAATTCCGATACATCGGAAGGGAGTGCTTTTTTAAATTCACCTTTACTTTTACCTTCTTTAATTATACTATCAATAAGCTTCAGTTCCTGATAGTGAAAATTTTCAAACAAAGATTTATAAATTGATTTGGTATTTGTAAATGAATGAACATTTAACATTCTTAGGTTTAATAACTCTTCAAAGAACTCTAATCTTTTTTCGACATAAAGGGCAATTTTTTTAGAGGCAGCGGTATTTTGTTTAATAGTTTTTTCAATTGCCTTAACAAATTCATCCTGTTCGTGCTGAATCACTGCCCGGAACAGATCTTCTTTTGCAGGGAAGTAGTAATAAAGGGATGCTTTGCCTAACTCAACATCTGAGGCAATTTCATCCATTGTTGCTTTGTTAAATCCAAATTGTGCAAAGCGCTCTCTTGCTGCTTTAAGGATAGCCTGCTCTTTCTCTTTTGTTTTGTTCATATTTTTTAACCTTCGACTGATTTACTTGAACGGTCGAAAAAATAATTTAAAAACAATGTATAAGTCAAACTCAGATATATGCTAAATATCTCACTATGATTTAGAGCAAAGGGAGGGAAAGAAAGGAAATATATTACTCGTACTCTTCAAAATATCTCGGATAAACTTTATCGGGGTTGTATTTTATAAACCTATCCATTGCTGATTTCTCAAAGACAATTCAGTTAAAAGAGTAAAAATTTATTTAGAACTTAACTGTCAATTAACAAGACTAACATGTGGTGGATGTATAATAATATCAGGTTAGCTGAGTATGAAATAAATATTGTGCATTGTAATAAGTTAATGTAAGAACTAACCGAAGATGGAAAACAAATAAACAAACTTGCTATTAATTCAAAGATGAAAACAAATATCATCTGACTCAAACCAAATGTAAGAGATTGATAATCAGGTTCTTTAAACATTCTGAGATCACTTATTTCTAAAAGGATATTAATTATAAATCGTGAACGTATTGTTTATTTATTGTAATATCCCGTCCAATATTTTTGGTATATAATTTTTATCCAAATTTCTGTGAAGAGGAGAGGTTGTTTTTTTATATGGAACTGCCGGTTACTAACTAATAAAAATTCTTACTTCTTTCAAGCATTTCAATAAATGGGATTTTGGGTCCGCGGCAGATAAATACTACCATATTGTTTTCATCAGGCGATACATACTCGTTATTAAACTCACCCGGAAAGAGCTCAACAGTATTAAACAATTGGTTAAGGTCACTATAAGCATCCGGACTGTCAATTTGAAGAAGGATATCTCCGTCTAATCTGTTCTTACTCCACAAATAATAATTATTATGCGAGCTTGCAGCAGGTGGAAGATTATAATCTTTTCCATACAACTCAATTGCCCCGGCTTTACCATAATTCCCCGCAGCAACAATTGTACGCTTTTTATCTGCTTCTGATAAGCTGTTATAGGCAGTAATAACAAGTTTTGCTTTTTCTTCCCAGCCAATTCTATCGGCGAGAAGTTGAGGCAATGGCGGCTTCTTTCCTCTTTCAATCTCAGTATTGAAACCAAGAAATTCTGTGTACTCTTTGACTGTTTCGTAATTAAAGTAAGGCAATATTATCGGCAGTGCTAAAGCTAATCCAATAAAAAGAAAAATTATAACAACATATTTTAACCACAATGCACTAAATCTGTTTGTGATATTTGAAAAAAATAGTGCACCTCCCGAAAATACAGCAGGATAAGCAAATGCAAGCCGGTCTGATCTGCTGGTACCGGAGAACATCATAAAAAGAAATAATCCAACAAACAAAATAGATAGAAACCGGAAATCCTTATACCGCTTTGAAAATAGAAGATAGAAAGTTCCAGCTAGCCAAAACGGAACTGTGGTTGGAGACATTTGCATTATTTGTCCAATTATAAAATCAAGCGGCGGTGTGTAAACATTTTTGTATAAACTTATATTTCTGTAAAACTCTAACGATGGAAAACCGTTTATGATCTGCCAGATAATATTGGGTAAAATAATCAAAGCAGTTAGTATGATACCGAAAGCAAACCATTTGTTAAATAACAATTTCCATTTGCCCCCTGCAGCCAAAGCAATTACAACAGCTACAATAAAAATTACAAATGTATGTTTATTCATTATGCCGAACCCCACAACAATTCCGGCGTACGGCCAGAGTTTTACGCTGTTGGATTTGATTATTTTCACGATTGTCAGTAAAAGTAAAACAGCAAGTAAAAGTTCGAATGCATTCATTGAATAAAATCCACCAGATGCAACTGTTACTGGCATTGCGGCAAAAGAACAGGCAGCAAGTAATTGTGCGAATTTATTCCCACCGATTTCTTTTGTCAGGATGCCAGTGAAAAAAACTGCCGCAGCTACTGTAAGAGCAGGCAGAATTCTGATTGCATATAAAGAATCACCAAAGAAAAACTGATAAATTGTCAGTAAGAACGGAGCTAGCGGCGGATGATCAACATAACCGAAAGCCGGATTGTTTGCACAGGCAATGTAATAGAATTCATCAATAAAATATCCGTAGCCTTTTGTGAATGTGGAAAGATAAATTATAAGGAATGTAAAAGTACTTACAAAATAAAGATGCCTTTCTCTTAAAATTGATAATTTTATTTTTTCAAACAAGCTTTTCATAAATGATATTGATAATATTAGAAAACGTAGAGGAAATTAATAACTGCAAAATAGTATTAAGTATTTATTATGATAAATGGTATCTGGAATTTTCAAACGGATTACTGTTCGGCTAAAATATAGATAATAATAATTTATTGATATCCTATTTGAAGGAAATAATACTGGAACAGAAAGCGCCTCAGTTTTTATACTGCTGCATTATTAATAAGCAGTGGTAAAAAAAGATTTTATAATAAGATTCTCCTTGTTAAGACTTTAGAGTTTCTTCCAGTATCTATTATATAATACGAATAGCAGGGTTAATGGTAGAAAACATTAATACTGATAATTAAACTGAGTGGCACAAATCAACCGCAGCCCCATCTTACAAATATTATTACCACTTATCCATAAATCCATGCACACACATTAAATAGAAAATATTTTTGGAGCGTCTTCTTCTTAAAATCTTGTTGAGCATACAAGAAAAAATGCACATGTAATATTTCTGCCGGCAGATGTTTTTTCTGTTCGTATTCTTAAAAATTTAATCTCCTGTTCTGAAGACAAAACTATTATTAAATAACTAATTAATTGTATTAACGTAATTCATAAAAGAGGCTAAGATGAAAAAGTTAATGAAAATAGGGGCGATAGTAATTGGGGGGCTTGTTGTGCTGGTAATTTCCGGTTCAGTTTATTTTACTCTAACATTTCCAAAGGATGTTCCTGTTATCAATGTGAAGGTTGTTGCAACACCTGAAAGGATTGAAAGAGGAAAGTATCTTGCAAACAGTGTGGCAGTTTGTATAGATTGTCATTCAACCAGAGACTTCACAAAATTTTCAGGACCGGTTGTGCCCGGAACTGAGGGTATGGGCGGTGCAATCTTTGGAGAAGAATCAGGTTTACCCGGTACTGTGCCGGTAAAAAATATTACTCCGGCAGCATTAGGAAAATGGTCTGATGGCGAAATAATCCGTGCATTAACTTCCGGATTAGACAAAGATGGTAAGTCATTATTCCCGATTATGCCGTATGAGAATTATCATACAATGTCGGAAGAGGATCTTTATTCAGTTGTTGCATATTTACGGACTCTGAAACCAATAGAAAATGAAGTTGGTAATAAGCAGCTTGATTTCCCGTTAAACTTTATCGAAAAAACCCTACCAATTGAAGTTTATAAACCGTTAAAATCTCCTGATAAATCTGATATGAAAGCTTATGGAAAATATCTTGTAACTTTAGGAGCCTGCATTCACTGCCATACACAATCTGAAGATGGTAAATTAGTTGAGGGAATGGAATATGCAGGCGGTGGTGAAGTAAAATTTCCATTTGGAATTATTCGCAGTGCAAATATTACTCCTGATGTTGAAACCGGAATTGGTTCCTGGACGAAAGAAGTATTTATTCAGCGATTTAAATCAATGGCTTCCGATCTGGCTAAGAATATGGCAGTAAAGCAAGGTGATTTTAATACAGTAATGCCTTGGACTATGTATGCTAATATGACTGAAGAGGATCTTGGAGCAATCTATGAATATTTACGCAGCATTAAACCAGTTAAGAATGCAGTAGAAAAGTTTTCTCCGTTACTAGCAAAAAAATAAACATAGGGTGGATTTTATAATTAGATGATTTTAGCAGCAGCATCTGTTATATAGTATAAGAAAGATAAATTGATCTTTGAAAAATTGTTAATAAAGGTGGAAGTGAATTAGTAGTTTGAACCTTGATCAAAAATTTGCCGAGTATTTATCCCGGTTGTTTTGTTTTGCAGTTATAAATTTTGGTTGAAGTTTGTTTAACTACAATAAACACTAAGATTTTCCTTTCATTAATTATTATTTCCTTTCTTCACTAACAGATGGCGGACTGCACAAATAAAAATTAAGTTTCGATTGAACGAATAACCATTAATTAAAAGGAGCACACAATGAAAAAATCTTTAGCATTGTTGTTTGCGCTTCTTGTAGTAACTACTCTTAAAGCACAAGTAACAGAATTCCCGGATGAAAAAAAATCTGCTATTGTTGATAACCTCACCATTGGAATAAAATCAGAAAACATCGGTCTTCACACCAGTTCAGCATTTGTAATGTATGATCTGATAAAAGAATCATATATTCAAAGCAGTGATGCAAATAAGGCAATGATTCCTCTTTTAAAAGTATTAAACGAAGGAAAAACAGATGATGAAAGAATAGCCGCTGCATTTGCATTATATCAGCTTGGCAACCCAATCGGGATTTATCAATTGCGGGGAGTTGCTGTTTTTGATAATAACCATAGAGTTTCTGAGATATGTAAAAACCTTTACGTTACTTATCACAAACTGCATGGAACAGAATATTTAATAAGCTTATGATCTGCTGAAAAATTTATAATCCTCAATTGCAGCCGGGTAAATATCCTGGCTGCTTTTTTTACTGCTGATATTTTTTTCTTCTTAATCGTAAATAAATGAATAAAGTTTGATGTATTCTGCTAATCCTTCAAAACTATTTTCAGTATAATTTCCTTTCAGGGTTCTGAAATATTCTGTTAAAAGAAAAATCTAATATGTAACCCTTTCCATTGTCTTTAATCATTAAATCAATCCGTCTGTAATAAGTTAATTGAGAACATACTAAAACATTCTTATGTTTCACTTAGAAAAATTCAGAGAGGTATATGATGCAAAAGGCTTTAATAATTGTTAACAATAAAAACTCTGCAAATAATAAATTCGGCGAATCAATTGCCCAGTTTCTTTTGCACCGAGGATTGACTGCTGAACTGATACCAATAAATAATTTTGAACCTCGTAAGCTTGAGGAAGTAGATTATCTATTACTAAGCGGCTGGAAAAGCAGATCACTGTTTTCTATAAGTAAGCCGGACAGCGAATGGATGGATTTTGTAAATAACCTTCCAAGCTTAAATGGAATTAAGACCGCGGTTTTTAATGTTTCTAAATTGTTTTCCGGCAGGATGTTTAAGCGAATGAAAAAATATCTTAATGGAAAAACAAACAAAGTTGATTTTGAATTTAAGTCTTCAGACGGATCTTTATCTATTTCTGATAAGCTTACACTGAATGAGTTTATTGGATAACCGGATTTATTATACCTTAAGATTTTATTGTTGCTTGATGTGAAAACTATTTATGTATTTTACCTCTTGCCAGTGAAGCAAAGATACCCAGAAAACATAAAACGCTGAAGAATATAAAAGCTGTTCGTAAGCTGATTAAAAATGCATCCTGATTTGCAGCACTTATCTTTTCACTGCCGATGAAAACCGATATAATTATTATAACAATTCCCATCGAAAACATTTGTCCAATCATTCTCATTGATGCTAATGTTGATGATGCAACTCCATAATATTCGCTTTCAACCGAGCTCATAATTGCATTAACATTTGGTGATGAGAACAATGCAAAGCCAAACCCCATCATTGCAAGATTACCAACGATAATAAAGTAACTTGTTTCTTTTGTAAGAAAACAGAAAATAATTAGTCCGAATGTCAGCAGTCCCATTCCAACCGATGCAACATATCCCGGTTCGGTTTTATCTGATAGTTTTCCGGATATTGGTGAAAACAATGCCTGCATTACCGGCTGTGTAATTAATATAATTCCGGCATCTTCTGGATTTAACATCTTAACACTTTGAAGATAAAAGCTCATTAAAAAACTAATTGCAAAAGTTGCACTGTAATTTATTAAAGCTGCTGTATTAGACATTGTAAATGTTTTGTTGCTGCGAAACAGAAGTATATTAAAAATAGGATATGCAGTTTTTGATTCAACAGTGTATAATACTACAAAAGAAAAAATGGAAACTGCTAACAGAAAATATCCAGCAGGCTTAGGAAAGAATGAAACAGATATCATTAATAAAATGATTGAGAGAATATAAATAGCTGCGCCCCTGTAATCATATTTGTTATCTTCAAATTTCTGCCACTCATGTTTAAGATAAATTGCATTGATAACAATAAGGCAGACACCCAGCAAAGCGTTTAAATAAAAAATTCCGCGCCAGCTTACATTTTGTGTTATCAAACCGCCAAGAAACGGTCCGGATGAAAGTCCGGTATAAACCGCAGAGGTATTTATTCCGAGCACCCTGCCGCGTTGTGATAATGGAAAAACACTAACAAGAATTGCAGTTGAACAACTGAAAATAAATGATGATCCAATACCTTGCATAACCCTGAATACAAGAAGCATTATTGTGCTAAAAGAAACTGCACTTAATATTGAGCCTGATGTAAAGAGAATAATACCCCATTTAAAAAATTTTGTTCTGCCGTAAATATCTGTCAGTTTACCAACAGGCAGTAACAATGCCGCGGTTGTTACAATATATGCAGTTGATAGCCAGCTGAGAAGTAAAGCATTTGCATTAAACTCTTCGCCAATAACCGGCAGGGCAATATTTATAGAAGAACCCATGAATGCAGTCATAAACGAAGCAAGTGTGGTGATCCACAAAATAAGCTTGGAAGGCGGGTTGTCGGAAGCTGCTATCATTTATTAAGACAGATTATAATTCGTATTGTTCCAGCAGTTAAAAACAGAATGATAACCCAAATATAATGCATTTTAGTTTTATTGGATAAAAATTCTTAATTAAACAAAAATAAATTGTTCAGTTAGAGTTTGAGTTTAAAAACCAACTGCTACTCCAACATGTACTATTGGCTCCCACTTCTTAAATGGAGAATTTTTATCCTGTAAGACATCAAATAAAATCTCAGCATAAGCAGTTGCATTTGAACCAATTGGCTGTCTGTATCCTGCGCCAAGCAGTACAAACGGAACCCACACTCTTTCGGACTCATATTTTTGGCTTAATTGATTGTAGGTATGGTGTTCATAGTTTGTAAATGCAAATTCTGCGTGCAAATATCCAAGTGGAACCGGACTGTATCTCATAAACAAACTTCCGCCAAAGTTATGATAAGTAAAATTTTCTCTGTTCTTATAATTTTCTTTTATAAAAGAATAATGAGCCTTGAGCCCGGATGAAAACTTAGAGCTGAAATTATATCCTATCATAGGTTCGGCACTAATAAGAATATAGTCGTTCCAAACATTAGCTCCGACATTACCGCCAAAATACCAATTGCCGGCTTTGGATGCGGGTGTATTGCTTAGCATAGTAGCTGAATAATCTTCTGCAAAATTAAGTGAAGAAGAAAAACAAAGAACAATGAAGAAAGAGAATGTAATTGTTTTTTTCATAAGACAACCTTCCTTTAGCTTAAATAATTAATAATAATCGGATGTGTAAAACTAACACTTAATCAAATAAATTAAAGCGGTTTAGGTAATTTTATCAAAACTGCATTGGCAACTTTGTTTTAAAAATCAGCAGACATATTTTTAGAATAACAACATAAGAATTATCTTTTTGCAAAGACAAATTTAATTATTAAATCAGCTTTATATTCTCAATTATTTTTATATAGGAAATTTTTATGGGAGCTTTAGAAAATGTTCTAACTCAAATTAGTGATATTCTTTGGGGTTATCCGCTTATTATTCTTCTTTTCGGTACACATATTTATTTAACTATAAGATTGAAGATAATTCAAAGGTTTATCGGAAAAGCAATAAAGATTTCTTTGGGCAGAAGTAAAGAGGGAAGCGGGGATATTAGTCAGTTTGGGGCATTAACCACGGCACTTGCAGCAACAATTGGTACAGGAAATATAGTTGGCGTATCGACTGCAATTGCAGCAGGCGGACCTGGTGCTGTTTTATGGATGTGGCTTACAGGTGTCTTTGGAATATCCACAAAATACAGTGAAGCATTGCTCGCAGTTAAATACAGAGTTAAAATGGCGGATGGATCAATGGCTGGCGGTCCTATGTATGTTCTTGAGCGCGGATTGAATATGAAATGGCTTGCTGTTTTGTTTGCTGCTTTCACATCAGTTACTGCTTTTGGAATCGGTAATATGGTGCAGTCCAATTCTATTTCAACTTTAGTGTTTGAAACTTTTAATATACCGATGTGGATAACAGGAATTATTTTAACTGTTTTAACTGCTGTGGTTATTATCGGCGGAATAAAATCTATTGCAACTGTTTGTGAAAGACTTGTTCCTTTTATGGCGATAACCTATTTGCTCGGCTGTTTGATAATTCTTGCAATGAACATTGGAGGAATTCCGAATACAGTTATGCTGATATTTAACAGCGCATTCAGCGGGCATGCTGTTGTTGGTGGATTTGTTGGTGCAGGAATGAAAGAAGCAATAAGATTTGGAATCGCACGCGGGTTGTTTTCAAACGAATCTGGTTTGGGCAGTGCACCTATTGTAGCAGCAGCAGCACAAACTAAGAACCCTGTTAGACAGGCGCTGGTCTCTTCAACCGGTACATTCTGGGATACTGTTGCGGTCTGTGCAGTAACTGGATTAGTAATTGTAAATTCAGGCGAATGGTTGAAAGGACTTTCAGGAGCAGCATTAACCAAACAGGCATTCAGTGATTTTCAGATAATTGGTCCTATTGTTTTAACTTTAGGACTGTTAACCTTCGTCTTCTCAACTATACTTGGCTGGTCTTACTATGGCGAGAAAGCTGCCGAATATCTTTTCGGAAACAAAGTTGTAAAACCTTACAGATATCTTTGGGTGATTTTTGTAATGATTGGCTCTGTGATGTCTTTAAATATAGTGTGGACTTTTGCAGATGTAACTAATGCTTTAATGGCAATACCAAATCTTGTTTCATTATTACTATTAAGCGGAGTAATCGTAAAGGAAACAAAAAAATATTTATGGAACGGAAATATTGAAGAGGAAGGGGAATAATAATTTTAAATTTTTGTCAACGAATAAATAATTTTTTTAAAAGGCTTTCAGGCATTGATTGGTAAAGCAAACTATTTAAAGATAATTACTGGCAACTATTTTATTTTTCCTCCTGACTCATCAACTGCTCAAAGAATTCCATATTTGGTGAATCAGAATTTGATATAATAATTTTAATAATTGCAGTAAGCGGAACAGAAAGCAGCATACCAACGATTCCCCAGATATAACCCCAAAGCAGAACTGAAAGTAAAATCAAAAGTGGATTTAAGTTTAATCTTTTTCCAATAATCATAGGTTCAGCAACATTAAATGCAAGTGTTTGAATTCCAATCAGCACCAATAACACCAAAAGAACAGCACCAAATGAATCAAACTGTACAAGAGTAAATAAAACAGGAAATATCAATGCAGCAGCAGAGCCAATTGTAGGAATGAAATTAAATAGAAAAACGAATAATCCCCAAACGATTGGGAAGTCAACCCCTATCAAGCCCAAAACAATAGTAGTAATTAAACCCGCAGCAAGATTAACTCCCACTTTTGCGATTATGTATCGCTGTATTTGATTAGTTATTTTGGTAAAAGTATCCTCAAGCTGCTGAATGCTCAGTTTCTTTCGATTATCCGGCTCATCAGCAGGTTCTGAACCATCAACTGACTCAGCATTTTGTTTAATATCTTTTTTTATCTCATTAAATCCTGAATAGGCTTTTTTAAAAACATATCTGCGTTCAATTGCATTGTAGATGGTTTTATTTCCTGAAAGAACAAATACAAAAAAGAAAAGCACAAAAAGCACGCTTCCGAGCAATGAAAAGGTAGATGAAAACAATTCGCTTAAAATATCTTGTAAGTTTAACGACTTAATTAAATTGTCGAATGAAAACTGTGTAAAGAATTTATCTGTAATTCCTAATGAAACAGCAGCATTTCTGATAAGACTGCTTAGCTTATCACCATAGAATGGCAATCCATCAGCAAATTGAAAGAATGAATCAACTACAATTCTTCCTATACCATAAAGCATAAAAAAAGTAATGGCAAGATCAATTAGAATAATTAAGAACATCGGAATCTTTTTTTTGGTTAGCCAGTTATTGAAAGGTGAAAATACAAAGAAAAGGAAAACCGCAATTAAAAGAGGGATGCAAATATGACTTAACTCTTTTAATACTATTCCAATTACAACTAAACCAATTACAACGATGAAGAACTTTGTTACTCCATCAAAACTTGTTTTATTTGTCATAATAAATTCATTTATCTTAATCCAACAAAAATGATGGATGATTTATAATAATTAATTATTACACGGTAACATACAGGTGATATTACACGGTGTTATCGCTGTTATTTAATTAATCCGCCAGGGGTTTGCGGTGTTGATAACAAATATTCAAAAAGCTCCCAGCGTTTTTTCAGATTATCAACTGTTCCGCCATTACTTTCAATATAATTTTTTACAATATCATATCCCAGATTATAGTTGATCACATAACTTCTGTAAGTTTCAATAAACGAAACATATTTATCAGCACTCTCTTTTGTTCGTAAAGAGTTTTTCTGCAGCCATTCAACGGTTTGATCACGGTTCCACTTTTCATTTAGATAATTTCTTGCTGCCTCATTTCCTGCATAAGAAAAATTCTTTTGCAGATCGAGAACTTTATAATAAAGATCAGCTTCATCAGAATTAATTCCGGCTATCGGAAACAAAATCTCTTTTTCAAATTTTATCCTTTCATTTCCGGGGAATGCCATTGCGATACCATAATTAGCTGTTCCTTCTGCAATTAGTGATTGCGGAGAAAACAGAACATAAACTTTAAACTCAACCCAATTTCTTCCGTTTGAAAGCTTTTGCTCGAGTAAAGTATTATAAACGTGATGTCCGGGATAACCTTCGTGAGATGCAAGATCAACCGCGCGGTCAATAAAAACCGGCAGGTCGGTATTTACTTCTATCAAACTGAAATAATTTCCTTTGTACCAATTATATGCTCCCCAGGGCTTGTCTTTTACATATTCTATTTTAAAAGATTCCTGTTCAGGTAATTTTATATAATTCAAAGTTCTTATTCTGCATTCTTTAATTGCAGCATCAAAAACATTTTTAAGTTTATCTGCAGGAATGATAAATTTCATTTTAAAATCATTTAATCGTTTTACAACATCACCTTTACCGGGTAATATATTATCGAGTTCAGCTATTGCATCCTGGAAATACCCGTCATTATGAACAGGTGCCTCAGTATCATATAATGCTTTTGTTTCCATATCAAAAGGAAGTACAACACCGTTTAACATATTAATATAAGTTTTACAGGCAAGCATCTGTTTGTAAAGATATCGAAATCTCAATGTTTCAAGTTCCGTAGCTTTATATGCACCCAGAGATTCTAATTCATTTAATATCGCATCAGTTTTTGAGGATAATTCATTAAACGCTGTTGAATCAAATTGTAAATTTGTTTTTAAACCAGAACGCCATTCTTCGGGCCCATAATAAGCATCAACAAAATCTGAATCATACTGCCCGATATTAAGAACAAGTTTTACATATTCTTCTGCAATTGAATTCATCTTTAATTCTAAATCACTTTGAATTATTGGTTCCTTGCGCTCGCTGCAAGAAATAAAAATTATTGTTGTAAGTAATATGAAAAATATTTTATTCATTTTATTTCCTTAATTATTCTAATATCAGGACTAATGATTTAATTCCAGTTACATTTATTGAAATCAAATTATTTTTTACCTCATAAATTTTTTCACTTATAATATCTTTAGCATTATTAATTTTATATACTGCTGGTAATTTCAGTTCAACATCTTGTTTGTAAATGCTTTTATTTAATATTACTAAAATTCTTTCATTCATATCCGATCTTAAATAAGCATAGATATTTTCATCAGCCTGTAATGTTAAAAAATCTCCGTATCTCAGAGCAGAATGTTCTTTTCTAATGTGAATCAGCTTACTAACATCTTTGAGAGTTTGTTTTTCATATTCGTTAAGCTCATCATTAAATCTCATCATTCTTCTGTTGTCAGGATCAGCGGCACCAGTCATTCCGATTTCATCTCCGTAATAAATAATTGGAATTCCTGGAATTGTCAGCAGGTAAGCTAAATGTAATTTAAGTTTATCATAACTTTCCGGATTATCAACCTGCGGTGGATTTGTCCATCCGATCTCTATTGCCTGTCCGTCATTTATAGCAAGATCACCATCAGCATAAGCCATGTATCGAATCTTATCATGACTATCCATTATATTGCCCATCAGATTATTATATCCGAATACCTGAAATGATTTTTGCATTTGATAATCAAGCAATTTGAAGGAAGCATTATCATCTAAAAAAGTAGGAATAGCAGCATCGTAAAGATTAAAATTAAACTGTGCGTTTAATTGTCCGTTATTAACATAAGATGCAATCAGATCAATTCCGCCGAATGTTTCACCAATTTGATAAATTTCTTTTTTCTCAGGGATTGAAATTTCTCTTTTAAGTTTTGATGTTAATAATCTCCAGTATTCATTCGGAACATGCTTAACGGCATCGTGACGAAATCCGTCAGCGCCGGTAACTTTTAGCCACCACACCGCATTATCTGTCATAAACTCAAGCGCTTCAAAAGAACTTACATAATCAAACGAAGGCATATAAGGTTCGAACCAGGTGGTTAATCTATATTCATCCCACAAACGCAAGTTTAACCTTCCGTTAGGTAAATTGTAATTACCGAACCAATCCCGGTGATCTTTCCACATCCAGTGCTCTTTGTGAACATGATGAGCAACATAATCCAAAAACACACTTGATTTTTTTTGATGTGCAAGATCAATAAATTTTTTAACAAGATTCATATCGCCAAAATGTTCTTCGACTTTGGTTGAAGAAACAGGCCAGTATCCATGATAACCAGTGTACCAGCGATGCGGTGCAGGAAACTCTCTGTAAGCATTATTAGTATTATCTACAATTGGAGAAAGCCAGAACGCATTTATTCCGAGCTGCTCAAAATAGCCTTCTTCAAGTTTGTTGATTAATCCCTGCAAGTCACCACCCTGATAATTAGCTTGGGTAAAAAGTGAATCGTGATTAATTGGAGCATCGTTAGATGTATCTCCGTTACAAAAACGATCGATCATTAAATTATAGATTATATTATCATTCAAAGTATGAATATCGGAGTTTCCGGCAATAACCCCATTGTGCAATTGAACTGTTTGTATATTGCTGTGTTTTCCCATTCTGTTAACAGCAAGCCGTATATAATGATTATCTATGAGCATTTTCCCTTTTACTGTTAGACTGATCTCTCTTCCATTCAGCTTTATCAATTCTTTGGGAAATAATTTATTGTCAAAAAGAACAACCAGACTTTCATCATCAACGAAGTTACTTCTATCGCTGTTTTCAAAATAAAATTTTAAGACAATTTCATCTTCCTTTTTTTCTGCTCCGGTGATGTGAAGAAACATTTTATCAATTGCAGGCTCTTCAATTATTCGTACTGAATTAAAATCACCCATTCCATTTGATACTTTAACCGGGTTTGCAGGATCAACAACTTCTTTTCCATCAATAAAGAATTTATATTCATATCTGCCAGGATCCAGAGGTATTTCAACTTCAAACACTCCATCACCGTTTGTATCTTTCATTGGTAAGCCTTGACGATCCCAGCTGTTGAATTGTCCGAACAGATTGATCTGTTTTTCTCCGGATTGGGGTTTATATGTAAAGAGATATTTTTTAGTCTTTATCAGTTTTACAGGCAGCTGATACGTTTCTCCATTATGCTTAAATGAAATCAATTCTATTCCTGAAAAATTATCTTTCGGGGTAAATGAGACTTCATTTAATGAAGCATTATATTCTACATAAATATTTTTGTTGGAAGTAAACTCTATATTATAACTATCTGAGTAAAAAATATCGCTTATCAATACTTTTGTTGTTTGTTCCTGTAATAGATTTACGGGTTGGATCAAATCATAAATTGGCTGTGAGGAAACAGTTGAATAAAAGAAAATTAGCGCGATTAAAATATTTCTAACCATTTTATTATCCTGGAATAATTGCTCAATTGTTTCGTTGATGAATGCTGAACCTGAGATTTATTGATGCTGTTTTTTGTAACACAAATTTACAACAAACAGATCAAATGTTTTAGTGGGAAAAGCTGTGATTATTTCAATTCGCTAATGTCATCAATAAAGTAACAGTAATTATGTTTTTTCATTCCGATCTTTGAGTAGTAATCAATTACAGACGGAGCAGAAAGTAATATGAGTTTTGCCTTCGGTGTTGCTTTTTTTGTTTCTTCAACAAGTTTTTTTCCGATTCCCATTTTCTGATACTCTACGTTAACTGCAAGATCAGAAAGGTAAGTGCAGTAAACAAAATCAGTAATTGATCTTGCAACCCCAATTAATAACCCGTTTAATCTTGCGGTAACAATTAAATTTGCATTGTTGCACATTGTTGTAATTCTTTGCTCATCATCAACGGGTCTTCGCTCGGCAAGAGTGCTTGATTTAAGCACTTCAATAAATTCATCAGGGTCAAGAAATCGTTCAATTGCATAATTTATTTTATCCATAGTAACTCCATAAATAAAAAAAGCGAAGAACAATTGCTTGTGCTTCGCTCTAAACAAATTTAAGTAATCTTATTTTAGAACAGCATCTTTTGCTGCTTTAGCTATTCTGAATTTCAATACTTTTTTTGCAGGGATAACCATTGTTTCACCGGTAGCAGGATTTCTTCCCATTCTTTTCTTTCGGTTAACAACAACTAATTTACCTAAACCAGGTATTGTGAATGCCTTCTTAGCTTCTTTGTATGATAAAGCTACGAGCTCATCTAAAAACTGACCAGCTAATTTTTTTGTAACACCGGTCTTCTTTGCCATGTGGTCAAGAATTTGGCCTTTGGTCATTGGTTTTACTGCCATAAATAGCCCTCTCTTTTAATTTATGAATGAAGTTAAATTACAAAGCGAAAATAAATATATTTTTTCTGAAAAGAAAAGAGCCGCACTAAATATTTTAATGTAATGTTAAAGCCTAATAAACACTGAGTGAAACAGAACCCCATGTTAAGTGTTAATTACTGCTTTGTTGAGGTGAAGTTAATTCTTTATTTTGATGTTAGTAATTTTTAGCAGATTATCTTCTTTATGTATAAAAGAATTGCAATCCTTTTTTTGATGATTCAGTTTTATCCGGCTGCACAAGTTGTTGATTCTCTTGAATCAAAAGTTAAAATAATAAATGATACTGTTTTTACTGTTCAGGATTCAGTTTTATTAAATGATTCTCTGCTTGCTTCTGTCAAGAAGGATTTAATTATTCCTTTACACTCTTCAACATTATCTGACAAACATTTTATTATCAGTAATAACCAGATTACTCACAATGATTATAAATATACCGGGGATTACCTGAGATTATTCCCTTTTAACTTTATAAAAGATTTGGGATTTACCGGGCAGCCTAATGAAACTTTTCTTTATGGAGTTGGCAATAGTTCTATCAGCTATTTGTTGGATGGAATATCAATAAATAAAACTTTTTCAAATTCGTTTAACTTGAATATGATTCAAAGTGAAGATATTGATTCGATTGAAATTATTCCGCTGCCAAGAGGATTTTTATATGGTGCAGATAATAATCCGGTTAGTATAAATTTTATAACAAAAGATTCTGTAAGACTTCAGCCTTATTCAAGATTAAGATATTATCAGGGCGCAAACCGCAATCTGATGCTCGATGGCAGCTTTGATGTCCATTTAATGAAAAGATTAATTGGCTCATTCTCAGTTACAAACAGAATACTTGACAGAACTTATAAGGCAACCGATTTCTCAATATGGCAGGGAAAGTTTAAACTTAAATATCTTTTATTAAACGATATTAACATTATAGCTTCATACAACATAACAGATTACAAAGCCGGTTACAGCGGCGGAGTTAATGTTGATAGTATTTTATCTCTAGGGAAAAATCCAGATAACATAATGTATGACTTCCGTACTGCACCTGTGTTGTATCCTGATGGAAAAATAAGTGTGTTAACCCATTTACCGAGATTAAGAGTTTTAGCAGCTCCGGTTAACTGGCTAAAGACAGATGCAAGTGTTTTTTATTTTTATAATGATTATGATAAAAAGACAAATGATAGAGAATATGCAGAGACTAAAACTTTTGGTTTTAATATCAACAATAAAATTAATCACGGTGTGTTTAATCTTGATATAAATCTTGATTATGAAAAAAGTAAAATCTCAGCAACTGATACAATTACACAAATCCCATTAAGTTATCTGCTAAAACAAAATTTTAACAACCTATCCGCCGCAGTTGCTTTTTCCTTAAATATTGACAGCGTAGCTATTCCATCTATATTTTATAAAATATCTAAAAACAGTTTAGATTATTCGAGGTTTGATCAACAAGAAAACATAGAAAAATTAAGTAATGGTGTTGGTATAGATGTGTTGTTTAACTTAAAGAAATCTTTAGCTGTTTATATAGGGGCTTCATATTTAAGACCGGATAAGACATCTTCTTCAGGGTTTTCGTTTATTGAAGCGGGGTTAAAATATTGTTCAGATATTTTTACAGGCGAAGTTAAATACTTCCTGAATGAATATACTTATTCAAAGTATATGTGGAATCATATTTTCAGCTCTGGAAACTTAAATGGATTTTCCGGAAGTATTAAACTTAATTATAATGTTTTTCTTCTTGAATCATCTTTATCTTTTTACTCTGCAAACAATAATCACACTATAAATGTTCCCGACTTTCAAACGCAAACCGGATTATATTATAAAAGCATTTTATTTAAAGATAATCTTAACCTTAAGACTGGTTTTGTTTTTTATTACACTGGTAAGAATAAAGTCTTCACTTATGAAAATGGTTTACTTGAAGTTCCATCATCATATAAGCTTGATTTTACACTTGTTGGTGAGATCCAAAAAACTGCAATAGTGTATTTTACTTTAGAGAATGTGTTTGATAATGATTTTTATATAACGCCTTACTATCCAATGCCTGAAAGAAACATAAGATTTGGTGTAGCCTGGGAAATGTTTAATTAAAAATGGAACACGGATCGAACTGATCAAAACGTATTAATCCGTTTAAATCAGTTGCATCAGTTAAATCCGCGTGCCATTATATCTACAAACTCAGCATCTCTTTAAACTTAACAGCCTGTCTTCTTGAAACTTCGATTTTATGTCCACCTTTAAGCTTAGCCAATAATCCGCCGTTTAGCCATGGCTCGATACTCTCAACCCATTTAAGATTTATAATATGTTTTCTGCTTGCACGGAAAAACGACTTGTTATCTAATCTTTCATCAAGATAATTTAATGTGCGTAGTATAAGTGGTTTATTGTCATCAAAAAATAACCTTACATAATTACCTTCAGATTCAAGCAATCTCACTTTTTCTAATTTTACAAACCAGCATTTATCTCCGTCTCTAACAAAAACCTGATCATCGGCAGTAAGGATTTCCTGAGCAAGAGTGTGTGATTTTTCTTTTCGTCTTCCCTCAATAAGTTTTTTTATTGATTCTGCAAGCCGTGATGGTTCGATTGGTTTTAAGAGGTAATCAAGTGCATTAAACTCAAAAGCCTTTAAGGCATATTCATCATAAGCCGTAGTGAAAATAACTTTTGGTACATTATCAAGTTCCTCCAGAAGCTCAAATCCATTTTTACCCGGCATCTGAATATCCAGAAAAATAACATCGGGGTTAAGTTCTGATATTTTATTGTGTGCATCATCTGCGTTTACTGCTTCGCCGATTACTTCAATTTCTTTAAATGGCTCTAATAATCTGATTAATTCAGTTCTTGCTAATCTTTCGTCATCAATTATTAATGCTTTCATAATCTTGTATCTCCTGATGGAATTTTAAGTGTTGCTAAAACTATATTTTTGTTTTCATTACTTAAAGACAATGATGCTTTTTCTCCATATAAAAGAGAAAGCCTTTGTTTAGTATTACTAATGCCAAAACCCTGAGAAATTTTTAAAGCAGTTTCATTAAACTGCCCGTTGTTTCTTATTTGAATTATTAATGTTGATTCATCAGTAGAAGCAGTAATATCAACCTCTCCGCCTCCGGTTAATTTTGAAATTCCGTGCTTAATTCCGTTTTCAACCAATGTCTGAACCATCATCGGCGGAATTTCAACCCTGTCTGCAGAGGGAGTTGAGCTGATATTATATTGTAATCTTTCTTCAAATCGGATTTTTTCCAGATCAAGATAATCTCGAATGGTTTTTAATTCATCAGAAAGAGGCACTGTTTCGGTTCTTTCAATTCTTAGAGTATATCTCATAATGTTAGAAAGTTTTGTAATTGCATCTTTTGCTCTTTGTGGATCTTCTTCAATCAAGGCTCTAATACTGTTCATTGCATTAAACATAAAATGAGGATTTAACTGAGCCTTTAATGTCTTAAGCTCAAAATCTTTTACAGCTGCCTCAAAAATTAGAGTTTCAATCTCAGCTTTTTTGGAATTTTCAAAATAGTGAATGGCAAAATAAATAAGCGACCATACAAGCATTATACTTGTTAAATTAATTATACTTACTGCGATGGAAGCTGTTAAATGTTGAGCATCTTTTTCAACTCCAAGTAAATAACCAGTGAAAAAAACAGGTATATAAATTATTAAACCGGTTATAAAGCTGCCAGTGATAACCCTTGGTGCAATTTTTCTTAATGGTAAAACAGACCAATTATTCTTCTTTATATAATAACGATAAAAATGAGATGCTGCTAAACCGATAATTCCCAGTGTCATCCATAAAACTATTCTGTTGAATGTGATTGATTCAAACGAAGAAATTATCAAAAGATTTACAACAGTGAATAATCCCCAGCCGGAAACCTGAGTTATCCAATATAGATTTTTTCTTTTCAAAATATTTATTGTCTTATATAGATTTTCAGTCTGATATTTTTTTAAGCCAAGCTTTGTTTTAATTACTGCAGTATCCATTTCAAATATAATCTTAACAAAATTAAAATAGAATCAGGTTGTTCCTGTGCCGAAACTTATAGGTTGAATAGCTTATAACAGGAACCTTTTTTATGATTGGTAAAGAAATGTGATAGAAGGGAAATATATAAACAATGAAAAAATTTCTTGTGTCAGTCTGTACCTGTGAAAGACTGATTAAATTTAACGCCACACTTTGACTATGCAAAGTGCAACTAACCAAATCTGCATTTTCATAGAATTTGTCAGGAATAAAAATGTTGAGCTCAGCAATCCTTAATACAACCCAAATGAATTGACCAAAAACTTTACTGAATATTGGTTAATAACAATTATAATTCTCTAAAAAAATTTCCTTAAAGATTATTTCACAAGGAAATTATATCATTATAGATTATGAAAGCCATCAACAGAAGCAGAAGAACTAATCCTGTATTTTGTATTGCCGCTTTGATCTTAATAGGTATTTCCCTCTTGATTATAGCTTCAATTATTATCATTACTAAATGACCACCATCTAAAACAGGGAACGGCATTATGTTAAGTATTGCAAGGCTAAGACTTAGCAGTGCAAGAAAATATAAGAAACTTGCTATACCCGAATCTGCGGACTTTGCAGCAATTTGTGCAATCTTAATCGGTCCGCCAAAAGCTTTTTTAACTTCAATATTACCCGAGAAAACTTTTCCTATCATCTGAAAAGTAAGTGCTGTTAATTTCTCAATATCTTTCCAGCCATAATAAATAGATTCAAATGCTCCGTAGGTTTGCATTTTTGTCTCGCCCATAAGTGTTGTAAAAAGAACAACTCCTATTTTTGAATCTTCGCCGGGTGTAACCGCGATGTTAATCTCTTCGGATTTACGTTTAACTACAAGCTGAATTTCTTTCCCTTTATTTGCAGAAATTAATTCAGTTGCTTGTTTTGTTGAGTAGAGTGGAGTTCCGTTTAAACTTAGCAAAATATCACCGGTTTGAAGTCCGGATTTTTCTGCTGGTGAATCTTTTAGAACATCACCAATGCCAGGTTTTTCTCCTTGTGGAATCAGGTATTGAGATATGCTTTCATCTTCGGGAATTAATTTTCTATCAATTAAAAGATTTTCTGTCTTGCCGTTACGTTCCAACTTAACATTTAAATTTTCACCAATTGTATTGATAAAAATATTTGAGCGAAGTTCTTCCCAATTGTTAATTTGTTTTCCGTTAATACTTAATATCTTATCTCCGGATTGGAATCCAGACAATGCTGCAGGGCTACCTTCTTCTACAAAAGCAATTGTTGTAGTAGGTGTTATTGGTTTTCCATGGAAAAAAATTGCTCCCCAGAATATTATCCAGGAAAGCATAAGATTCATAAAAACGCCAGCAGTAATGACAAAAATTTTTGCCCATAATGGTTTTGCGCGGAATTCGTAAGGCTGTGGTTCCTTTTCAACAAAACTTGTATCCATACTTTCGTCAACCATTCCTGCTATTTTAACATATCCTCCGAGCGGTAATAAACTTAATCGGTAATCTGTATTTCCTTCACCATCAAAATCTTTTGGCAGTTCACCGAATGAAAATCCGGATTTTCTATTCCAACCGAACAATCTTTTTCCGAATCCAATAGCAAATACATCGGCACGCATACCGCATAACTTTGCAGCAGCAAAATGTCCAAACTCGTGAATGAAAACCAAAATGCCGATTGTAATCGCAAAATAAATTATGTAATCCATTTTATTTGTAAACTCCTTAAACTAAGTCTTTTTATTATTTCGTTTTTTAAAATTGGTTCCGGATGCTTGATTCCGGATACTCGATACTTGATTTAAAATCATTTATCACTAAATGACTAGATTGAACTGATTGTAGAAATCAATTTATCTTCTTTTCTAAGATTTAATTTTAATAATTTCTTTTACCAAAACCTTCAACAATGTTTGATTTTGTTGATTTACTTGATCTTCTAATTTGACTGCCTTCTTCAAACAATTCAAACTTTGGCAAATTCAAAGTTATTTTATGAATACCAATCATAATTTCTTTTGCCAATTGCAAGATTTCCAAATCTTTATAATTTATTTTACTACCATAATAAATCTAAAATTTAATATAGCTTCAAGTATCTCGTATCCAGCATCTATCATCCAGCATCCAGAACAAACTCTCTTGTTTTTCTATCGCACTCAAAAATTATTTCAATATCAGGTTCGGAGTGATTTTCAATGTAGTTCAGTGCTTTTTCTATCAAATAAGGTATTTGAGAAAATTTGATCATTCCTTTTAAAAACTTATCGACAGCAACTTCATTTGCTGCATTTAAAATACAAGGTGTTGTTCCACCAGTTCTTATTACATTATAGGCTAATTTTAAGCACTCAAACTTATCAAAATCAGGCTCAAAAAACGTAAAGTTATTTATTGCCGGCAGATCCGTACGCTTAAAATCATTTTTTAATCTTTCCGGAAATGTAAGCGCATATTGAATCGGTAATTTCATATCCGGCAGACCAAGCTGTGCTTTAATTGATCCATCAACAAACTGAACCATAGAATGGATTATTGATTGCGGATGAATAACGACACTAATTTTTTCGACAGGTAAACCAAATAACCATCTTGCTTCAATAACTTCAAGTCCTTTATTCATCATTGTTGCGGAATCTATAGTAATTTTATTTCCCATTTTCCAGTTAGGATGGTTAAGCGCTTCATCCAAAGTGGCTGTTTCAAAAAATGTTTTTTCTTTATTTAGAAAAGGTCCGCCGGAAGCAGTTAAAATCAGCTTTTCAACTTCGTTTAGTTTTTCTCCAATCAGACATTGGTAGATTGCTGAATGCTCCGAATCAACTGGAATTATCTCGGCATTATTTTCAAGAACAAGTTTTGTAACAATTTCTCCAGCAACAACAAGAGTCTCTTTATTAGCCAGCGCAATTCTTTTTCCGCGTTTTATAGCTTCCAGCGTTGGCGCAAGTCCTGAAAACCCAACAATGGAGCCAAGCAGTACATCATAATCTCTTTCTGCAGCAGTATTTAATATTTGATCATAACCTGAAAGAACCTCACAAATATTACCGACATTAGATTTTAACTCCTTAGCTTTGCATTCATCAGTTACAACAACAAACTCAGGGTTAAACTCTTTTATTTGTTGTTCAAGTAAATCTATCCTTGAGTTAACAGTTAATCCGATAACACTGAATCTATCAGAAAAATTACGGATAACATTAAGAGTATTAACACCAATTGAACCGGTTGAGCCTAATATAAAAACTTTTTTCATTTGCTAAGAATTTGAATGCAAAAGTACCAAAGAATGATTTGTTTAGCAATTAAGACTTGTTTGGGTGTGATATACTTTTGGTTAATAAAAAAGCCAATCACTTCTGTGTGACTGGCTTTTAACAAATTTATCAGCTTACGCTAATACGTTACACTAATACGTTACATTAAATGTCTGAACACCATCAGCTGTAGAGGTAATTACTGTGATTTTAACAGTATGAGCTTTACCTGTTTGTGATGTAACATATTCAACAAGATAGCTGTTTGCAAGAGCGCCGGCAACTGGAAGATCCTTTAATGATAAACCGGTTGCATCGTAAGGTATGAATTTAATAGTACCGCCGGTGCAGAGTGAAACCTCCCAAGGTCTTTCGTTATATTGATTCCAGCTGGAATAAGTTGTATCAGCACTATAAATAGTGTGAATTGTTGCCTTGCCGCTGAGTAAACTGCAAGCTTGTGCATTTGTCCAATGTATTCCATCCATATTCTGAGTTGGTTCATCGGTAAATAAAACCATGACACGCTGAGCTCCTGGTCTCCAGGAATAAACTGAATCTGCAAAAAATGCAGCCATTACACCGTTTTCATCTCCTGCATAACCAAAGTTAAGTGCTCTGTTATAAAGGTTAGCGCTATCAGGTCCTGAAAAACCTTCGGTTCTATAGGTACCAGTAGAATGATTTAAGTAAGTGCTAAGTTTTTGAGCAGTGGTAAAATTAATTCCGCCATTAATATCGCCGCTTACAGAAAAACCAACCACTGCAAATTTTACATCAAGTCCGCTTGCCTGCAAGAAATTTGCAAATTCAATTATACTTGCAGCAACTGAATCAGCTTCCTGATCCATACTACCTGAGTTATCAACTAAAAACACCACATCTGCAGTAAGAATATTGCCTGATCCAACTTTTGTTACTTTCAATCCTTTTACAACTCCATCTTCTTGTATAAAAAGATTAGAGCTTTGTGGACTTGAAGAATTATAGTTAAATACAATTGGTTGTTGTGTTGTAGGATCAAGCAAGCCGAGAAGGTTTAATTTTATTCTGTTACCAGCAGCAGTAAATGTTGCAGACGGCAAAACATTGTTTTTTGTCGGTGCCGGTACTGTTACACCTGATGGATCAGCGGGAATATCGGAATTATCTGCAGGTGTTTCAGCAGAATCGCAAGAGAAATAGATTATTGATGTAAATGAAAAAAGTAAGATCAAAAATAATTTACGCATGTTATTTAATCCTTTTAATTGTTGATAGTTATTTAGTTATGAAATAATACTCAATTCTGATTTCCAAATATAAAACTGAATTGTCTAAGTAAAAATTACTTTAAGCGATAAAATTTCACACAATGGTTTTGTTAATAAATGTTATAACAATATTAGTAAGTTTATTATTAGAACATTATTTAATAACAAAGATTATTCCATTTGATTTTTCGTAGGAGCAGGAATTATTTATTTCTTTTTAGCTTCTTTTTGACAAGATATAATTGGATATTAAGACAAAATGCAGGTCAGAAGTAGGATTTACAATCTACTATTACAGATTTAGCCGCTAATTATTAGTCTCATTTTAATATTTTGAAACCAATCAACTCATTAATGAAGATGATTTTTTACCAATGGTTGAAAATATGCACGGGCTAATTAGTGGAATGTATGTAATACAAAGTAAAATAAAATATCCCCGAAGAGGTAGAACAGAATGAGATAGAAACTAAAGTCTTAATGATGAATGTAATAAAGCCGCAATGGATGTAATTACGAAAATAAAATTCACTCCCGGAATTAAAGACAACAAACTTGTAAAAGCAGAAGTAACAATTCCCGTTATGTTTAAGTTGTCTTAAATACAAATAGAACGCAGATTGAACTGATTAAACGGATATTAATGGATTTAAATCAGTTCTATTCAGTTACATCCGTTAAATCAGTGTGCCATTGTTCTCAAATATTACAGACTTGCAGAAACATTTCTTCCCTTGAATGCTTGTTATTAATTGCTATTTTTAGATTATGCTAAAGAAAATTCTTATAACTTTATTTTTGCTTTTTCCTCTACAAGCTCAGCAAAACCAAATGGATCAAAATCTGTTTATGCTTGCTGAGAGCTATGAACAACAAGGTGATCTAAACAAAGCGGTTGAGATAATTGAAAACCTTAATCAAAAAGATCCGAATAATGTTCAGTTCTTTAATAAACTTAACACACTTTACCTTCAGCTTAAAAAATATAACGAATCAGTTTCATTGATTGAAGCCAGAATTAAACTGTCGCCTCAAGATATAAGTCTATATGGAATGCTCGGTTCCACATATTACACATCAGGCGATCATGTAAAAGCTTATAAGGTTTGGGAAGATGCTATTAATCAGTTTAAGTCCAATCAGATGGCTATTCGGATCATTTCCAACTACGCAATTGAAAAGCGTGATTTTGAAAAGGCTATTGAATACCTGAGTCTTGGCAAAAAGTTATCAAAAGATCCATATTTATTTTCTTATGATCTTGCAGAACTTTATCAGATTACAATGCGATATCGTGAAGCAGCAAACGAATACTGCGGACTTATAAAAACTAATTCTTCACAATATCAGCAGATTGAAAGCAGAGTTCTTTCATATTCTAATAAACCTGGTGCGCTTGATGAAACAATTGAAGTAGTAAGAAAATTTAAGAATGAGAATATAAATTTCTCTCATTTACTTGCAAGGTTACTGATTGAAAAAAAATTATTTAATGATGCGTTTGATATTTATAAAGAAATAGATAAAAAAGGAGATAATCAAGGAATTGAACTCCAATCTTTTGCTGACTTTGTATATCGTGATGGTACATTTGAAACTGCATTAAATGTTTATGAATATATAATAGATAACTTTAATAATGAACAAATAATTCCACCGGCAAAACTTGGTTACGCAAAATCACTCGAGGCATTATTTATAAAAAAATTTAAATCTGATAATCCGGAATGGAAGACATACTTTATTCCGGTTGCTGCTAAAGAAAGTGATGTTCAGCCTGTTATTGATGCTTATAAAGAAATAATAACTATTTACAACCATTCTGAAGTTGCAATTGAGGCTAATCTAAGGATAGGGATTCTTTATGAATACTATCTTAATAACAATGAAAAAGCAAAAGATTATTTTAACAACATAACAGAAAACTATCCTGCGTCGAAATTCGTTTCACTCGCTCTGATTGAACTTGGAAATATCTCTATACGAAAATCCCGACTGGATGAAGCAGAAAAATATTTTCAATCAGTTGCAAATCTCCCCAGGGTAAACCAGGATGACAGAGGTTTTTCAAATTATATGCTTGCACGGATATATTCATTTAAAAATGATTTTGAACAAGCCAGACAAAAGCTGTTTACCGTGATGGATAATCTTAAAGACAATATAGCAAATGACGCAATTGAGTTTTCAATTCTATTGAACAATGCAAAAAATGACTCGTCTAATTTATCACTGTATTGTAAAGCAGAATATTTAACCGAACAGCAAAAATTTGATGAGGCAAAAATTATTTATGATCAGCTTGCTCAAAACCCGCAGGCTTTTATGTTTCACTCATTGGCAAAGATGAGAAGTGCAGAAATGCAGATTGCAAATAATGATTATTTAAATGCTTTATCAGCACTTAGTTTAATTGTTGAGGAGGCAGAAAAAAATATTTATTCTGATAAAGCTTTATATTTGCAAGGCAGAATTTATCAGTTTGGTTTTAAGAATAACGACAAAGCAATAGAATCATACGAGAGTCTGCTTATTAAATTTCCAAGGTCACTTTACCTTGATGCAGCAAGACAAAATATAATTGAATTGAAGAAAAAAATTAGTTAGGATAAACAATGTCTAAAAAACCGGGACAAAAAATAGTTAAGTGTTCTTTCTGTGGAAGAGATGGAAATGAAGTCGGAAGTATGATTGCAGGACCCGATGTTTATATTTGTGATATTTGTATAGGAAGCAGTGTTGATATTCTTAAGAACAACTTAGCGGCGGTAGCAAATCAAAAACAAAGTAAATGGACAAAACACTCCCCGGAAACTATTAAGAAAGCACTTGATGAATATGTAATTGGACAGGAAAGAGCTAAGAAAGTTTTAGCTGTTGCTGTTTATAATCATTATAAAAGAATTGGATCCAGAACAACTTTTTTTGAGCTTGATGATGTTGAAATTGAAAAGAGTAATATTCTTTTAATCGGACCAACCGGCGTTGGTAAAACATTACTTGCCCAAACTCTTGCTAAAACTCTGGATGTTCCGTTTGCAATTGCTGATGCAACAACTTTAACAGAAGCAGGTTATGTTGGCGATGATGTTGAATCAGTTCTTGTTCATTTATTACAAGCTGCTGATTATAATTTAGAGCGGGCACAAAAAGGAATTGTTTATATCGATGAGATAGATAAGATTGCGCGCAAAAGTGAAAGTACATCAATAACTCGTGATGTATCCGGTGAAGGTGTACAGCAGGCATTGTTAAAAATATTAGAAGGCACCATTGCCGGCATTCCTCCTAAAGGCGGAAGAAAACATCCTGAGCAAAGTTTAATTAATCTTAACACAAAAAATATACTGTTTATTGTGGGCGGTGCTTTTGATGGAATAGATAAAATTATTGCAAAAAGATTGAATGAAAACAGAATGGGTTTTTCTTCAGACTTAAAAGAAAAAACAAAAGATGAAGACCTTGTTTCACTTATACAGCCCGAAGACTTGTTAAAGTTTGGTTTGATTCCTGAATTAATTGGCAGACTTCCCGTTGCTGCTCCGCTTCATCAGCTTACAAAAGAAGCAATGCGTAATATTTTAACCGAGCCAAAGAACGCTATAATCAAGCAGTATAAAAAACTGTTTTTAATGGAAGGTGTTGAACTTGAATTTGATCCTTTTTCTCTGGATGCAATAGTTGAAAAGGCAATGGAAAGAAAAACCGGTGCACGCGCATTACGTTCTATTGTCGAAAACTTTATGCTTGATATAATGTATGATCTGCCTGCTAAAAAAAATATAGAAAAATGTATTATCACCAGAGATGTAGTTGAAAAAAACTCAGAACCGATATTTATAAAATCAGATGCTAAGTCTGCCTGATTGATACTAAGAAAGTTATTCGTGCTTGCCGCTGTTATAGCGAAATACAATCTTTTTATCTGGTTATCAGATTGCTTCTTTGCCGGCATTTGCGTTCAGCGATTTTTATTGTAAGATGAAAAACATAATTATTTACATATCTCTGCTGTTCATTTTATTTTCAGCTCAGTTTTATTCTCAAAACAAAATTTTTATCCCGATGGATCTTAGACAGACAGATCATCTTAAAGCTTATGGGATTACTTTTCACGCATTGGAGAATGGCTTAAAAGCCGACTGGCTGTTAAACTATCGGGGCGGTTCTTTTTTAATTGACCAGTCAGATAAAGTAGTTTCAGAGTGCCTGATAGAAGAAGTGTACTTTGAACAGATAAGTCTTGCTCAGGCTTCGCTGATTTATTCTGAAGTTCAGAGTGAAGACAACAATATGGATGTTGTAAGATTAGAAAAAGCGCCAAAGATTGCTGTTTATGTGCCGCCGGGGTTTTCACCCTGGGATGATGCTGTTACTCTTGCACTGGAATATGCCAAGGTAAAATATGACAAGGTTTGGAATGATGAAATCCTTCGAGGTGATTTGGAAAAATATGATTGGCTGCATCTGCATCACGAAGATTTTACTGGACAGTATGGCAAGTTTTACGCAAGTTTCAACAATGCACAATGGTATATTGATCAGCAGATTATGTATGAAAATAATGCGAAGAAAAACGGATTCAATAAAGTTTCTGAGATGATGAAAGCTGTTTCTTTAACGATAAAAAATTTTGTTGGACAGGGAGGATTTTTATTTGCTATGTGCAGCGCAACAGATTCTTATGATATATCTCTTGCAGCAGAAGATGTTGATATTTGTGCACCGGTTTTTGACGGTGATGCTGCTGATCCTGAAGCACAAAGCAAACTGGACTTTTCTAAAACTCTTGCTTTTAGTGATTTTAAATTAGAAATGAATCCGTATGTTTATGAATACAGCGATATTGATATTCAGCCTGTGGAAATTGGGTTACAACAAAATGATTACTTTACTTTATTTGAGTTTTCCGCCAAGTATGATCCCGTACCGACAATGTTAACACAAGACCATGCAAACGTAATTAAAGGTTTTATGGGACAAACAAGTATGTTCAGGAAAAACCTGATTAAAAATTCAGTAGTAATATTAGCAGAAAGACAAGGAACCAATCAGGTTAAATATATTCATGGAAATTTCGGAAGAGGAACATTTACTTTTTATGGCGGTCACGATCCTGAAGATTATCAGCATGTAGTAGGAGACCCGCCGACTGATTTAAGTTTATACAAGAATTCACCGGGATACAGATTAATACTAAATAATATTTTATTTCCTGCAGCAACCAAGAAAAAACAAAAGACATAAAAAAATGAATCTGATGTCTGTTATCCAGTAATGTGTTTTTATAATAAGCTGCATCAGTGCAGAGTTTATTCTGCCTGTTACTTGTTAAAATTATTTGGACTTGTTCTTTAATCATTTCCTCAGATTGAAGATCAAGCTGCAGAGAGTTATAGAGAGTATAGAAAAATGAAAACCATAAAAATTAAAAACAGTAGTAAAGAAATTACAATTGGAAAGATAGTCTGCGTTGGGAGAAATTATGCTGAACACGCTCAGGAACTTGGTAACAAGATTCCGGAGAAACCTGTTGTATTTTTAAAAACAGTTACATCTGTTATTTATTCAGGAGATAAAATTGTATGTCCTTCGTATTCAAATGATATGCACCATGAGACTGAGCTTGTACTGCTGATTGGGGAAGCGATCAAAGATGCTGATCTTGAAACATCTGAAAAAGCAATTACCGGATATGGAATTGGTTTGGATATGACTTTGCGGGATGTTCAATCGGAGCTTAAAAAGAAAGGATATCCCTGGACAACTGCAAAATGTTTTGATACTTCTACTGTACTTTCAGAGTTTATAGAAAAAACTTCTTATCAATTAACCCTTGAAGAAACCATTTCATTAAAAGTAAATGGTGAATACAGACAAAAAGATCAATTAAGTAAAATGCTTCATAAACCTGCAGAGATCGTTCAATACATTTCCTCTCTGATGAAACTTGAGTTTGGTGATTTGATTTTTACTGGAACACCTAAAGGAGTAAATAAAGTTGTAAGCGGTGATAAATTAACCGCTGAACTCAATGGATTATTAAAACTTGAATGCTCGGTAAGATGATTATTTATTCAATTCTGACAGGGCTTTTCTTATAAGCTCTTCTAAGGAGTAATTTGGATTTTCAGAAAGCAGATCTCTTATAACTTTATCACTTATTTGTCTTTGATAACCCAGCGTAGATAACGCTGCAACAGCTTCTTCTTTTGCTGATGATACTTTTACTTCTCCATCAGCTTTAATTGAGTCAACCTTATTTCTTAATTCCAGAACAATTCGTTCTGCAGTTTTTCTGCCGATGCCGGGGATAGCAATAAGTCTTGAAATATTTCCATTGCTGATAGCTTCTTTCAAATCATCAACAACAATACCCGATAATATCCCCATACTTACTTTAGGTCCAATGCCGCTAACAGAAATTAAAAGCTCAAACATATCTTTTTCGGATTGGGTATAAAAACCAAACAGAGTAATAGAATCTTCTTTGACATTTGTGAAAATAAAAAGTGAAACAGATTCTTTTTCAGAAATCTTTTCAAATGTGTTAACAGATATGTTTACAGAATAACCAACACCATTAACATCAAGCAAAATCTGTGTGGGTTTTGATGAAATTATTTTTCCTGTAAGATAGCCAATCATATCTTATTCAATAACTCTTTCCGGATATGCTTCAATAAAGGATTTCCAGTCTTTTGTTTTTTTTAATGGGATCTTTTTCCTGAAAGCGTGGCAAAGTGCAATTGCAAGTGCATCACTTTCATCAACTTTAATTTTTTCTGATTTAATATTAAGTAAAGTTTTAATCATATATAAAACCTGATCTTTGCTTGCAGAGCCTTTTCCCACAACTGATTTTTTTACTTCCCGGGGTGAATACTCGCTGGTAGGAATATTATTATGCAATGCACATAAGATTGAAACACCTCTGGCATAACCGATCTTCATTGCTGATTGAACATTCTTTCCATAAAACGCAGTTTCAATTGCAAACTCATCAGGCTTATGGCGTTTAATAATTTTGCCAAGTTCTTTGTAAATAATTTCCAAGCGATATGGTATTGGTTTATCAGATGGAAGGTTAATTGATCCGCTGGCGATTTTTAAAAAACTGTTATTGGTATATCTGATAACACCATAACCGGTTATTCTTGTCCCCGGATCTATACCTAAGATGATCATAAAGCAGTGTTAAACTGGTTTAAAAATAAATTCCCACATGTGTGGGAATAAAAAAGTTTTCTGAAACTCAGAAGTTTATTCGATAAAATCAGCGTTGGAGTAAACATTCTGCACATCATCAATATCCTCTAATACTTCAATAATTTTCATCGCTTTTTCAGCATCCTCTCCTTTTACCTCAATCAGGTTTTTTGCAATCCACTGGAGTGATGCATTTTCAACAGTAAAGTTTTTTTCTACAAGCGCTCTTCTAACAGGTTCAAATGATTCAACTGAAGTTTGAACTTCAAAAAAATCATCCTGAGTTGAAAGGTCATCTGCTCCTGCCTCTAAAATTATCTCCATAACATCATCTTCATTTTTACCTGCAGCAGGCATTGTGATTATACCTTTTCTATCAAACATCCAGGCAACCGAACCGGTTTCACCCATTGAACCGCCATGTTTGCTAAATAAATGTCTTACCTCTGCAACAGTTCTGTTTTTATTATCAGTTGCAACTTCAACCAAAATTGCGATTCCAGCCGGTCCATATCCTTCATAGGTTAATTCGTGATAGGTTACTCCCTCAAGTTCGCCGGTAGCTTTTTTAATAGCACGCTCAATATTATCCATTGGCATATTCTGTGCTTTTGCATTATCAATTGCTAAGCGTAATCTTGGGTTACCCGCAGGATCTCCGCCCGCCCGTGCAGCAATTGTAATTTCTTTAATAAGCTTTGTAAAAATTTTTCCTCTTTTAGTATCGAGAACAGCTTTTTTTCTTTTTATTGTTGCCCACTTTGAGTGTCCTGACATCCCAAATCTCCTAACTTTCTTTTTCTGATAGTCTTAAATCTTTTAATCTTAATTGGGGATAGGTTCTGCTATCCCTGACAGTTTTATCAATTGTATATACAATATCAACACTTGTATTTTTTTTCAGGAACAAATCTAAATACTCACGCATATTAAAGCCAATAGCATCAAATACCTTATCACTGTTTTTTTGTTTAAAACTTGCCATAATATGGTTATTACCAACTATCCGCGCGGTGTTACTTAATTCAACATTTTCAGTAAGAAAAACCGGTCTCATATTCTCTGGACCAAATGGTGCAAACTGATCAAGAATTCGTAAAAACTTTGGAGTGATATCAGAAAATTTGATCTTTGTATCAATTAAAACCTCCGGCAGAAGGTCGTCTTCATTTATAGATTCTTTTACTATCTGATTAAATTTATCTTTAAACTCCTGAAGTTTATCTAACTCAACTGCCAATCCTGCTGCAGCCTGATGACCACCAAAATGGATGAGCATGTCTTCACATTTTTGAAGTGCTTCATAAATATTAAAATTGGTTATACTTCTGGCAGAGCCCTTTGCAATTCCATCAATGGTTGTCAGCATAATTGTTGGTCGGTAATATTTTTCAACTAATCTTGAAGCAACGATACCAATAACTCCCGGATGCCACTCTTCCTGATGTAATACAATTGCAAGTTCGTTATCAAAATCAACCGAATTTTCTACAAGCTGAAGTGCATTATCAAAAGTATCGACATCAATTTTTCTTCTTTCATAATTTTCAGATTCCAGAACTTTTGCCATTGTTCTTGCTTCATCAATACTTTCGCTAATTAACAATTCAACTGCTCTTCTGGCATCACCTAATCTGCCGACGGCATTAATCCTTGGTGCAATTGTAAATACTATTTGTCCGGAATTTAAATTACCGGTCTGCAAACTGCTGGATTCTATCAACGCTAATATTCCCGGTCGCGGGTTTGTATTTATTTTATCTAATCCTTCTTTAACCAGTATTCTGTTTTCATCAATTAGCGGAACGATATCAGCGGCAGCGGCTAGTGCAACAAGATCAAGATATTTTAACGGCATTTCTCTTTTACCGATTTTTTCGGCAACTCCCTGAGCTAACTTAAAAGCAACACCGGCACCAGATAAATAATCAAACGGATATTGGCATTGTGGTTTAAGCGGATCTAATACTGCTAGCGCATTTGGTAATTCATCTTTTGGCTGATGATGATCGCAGATTATAACATCCATCCCTAATTGATTTGCATAATCAGTTTCTTCAATTGCTGTAATACCACAATCTACTGTAATAAGCAGTTTAGCATTATAGCTGGATTTTATTGCATCAATACCTTCCTTTGATAATCCATAACCTTCGTTTAATCTTCTGGGGATATAAAAATCAACATTTGCACCCAGCTTTTGTAAAAACATATAGAGCAATGCTGTAGCGCAGGTTCCATCAACATCATAATCACCATAGATACAAATCGGATGATTTTCGGTAAGTGCCCGTATAACCCGCTTTGCAGCATTTTCCATACCGTTCATCAGGTATGGATCGTGCAATGAATCTAAGGAAGGTCTGAAAAAATTTTTTGCTTGAGTGAAAGTTTTGATCTCTCTGAAGAATAGTAGTTTAGCTAAGACTTCGGAAATGTTTAGTGAGTCAGCAATATCCTTTAATGAATTTATGTCTTCAACTTCTCTGATTTTCCAGCGTTTATTTAACATAAAAGAATTAATTATATTTTATAAGAACACATCAAATAAAACAATCCTGTAAGCCGAATTTTGTAACCCCGACAATTAGTCGGAGCGGCAATTATTTATCTTACTTTACCGTTACCGATAAAGTTTAGCGGTCCACCCAAAAATCCAACCAGCAATTAAGCATTAGTTCAAAGCGAACAACTTTGTCCCGATGAATCGGGAAGATTTTTTTACTTGACCTTGCTTCAGGTGTGGTTTGCAAAGCACTTAACATTACTGTTAAGCCGGTGAGCTTTTACCTCGCCTTTTCACCTTTTCCCTGAATTACTTCAAGGTAGTTTATTTTCTGTTGCACTTTCAGTCGAAAATAGATTGCTCCATTTACGCCCGGGTGTTACCCGGCACCTTGTTCTGTGAAGTTCGGACTTTCCTCCCACCGGCAAACCGGAGAGCAATTGCCCGGATTGAATTATTTGATTATTCTTTAAATTTGAACCGGCATCTCTGCCAATTCAGCCAATTACAAAGTGATAGTTATTGAATATGATTTAATGAGAATTTTAACTGACGGAATATAATAAAATTATTACGATTTTTTCAGATTAAAAATGATCTAATCTTTATTTCCTGTAACATCATCAGCAATTTCCTGAGATATCAAAATCCTTCCACAGTATTCACAGGTAAAAATCCTCACATTTCTTCTTATTTCAAGTTGTCTTTGTGAAGGAACAATGTTATGACAACCTGAACAAGCAGATCTTTTTACAGTTGCAACAGCCTTGCCTCTTTTTGCTTTACGGATTCTGGTATATAATGATATATCTGGTTTGGTAACCTGTCCCTCAATCTTTTTTCTTTTTTCAAGCAGTATTGTTTCTTCTTCCTTGTTAGCCTTTATTATCTCCTCAAGGTCGGCTTGTCTTTCAGTCAATTCTTTCTGAAGTTCTTCGAGTTTTGGCTCAACTTCCTCAACCTGATTGGTAAGAGTTTTACTCAAATCTGCCAGAGTATCATTCTCAGCTGTTAATTTCAATATCTGTTCTTCTGAATGATCAATCTCTTTAGTTAAAGCATCGTATTCTTTATTGTTTCTGACCTGATAAAGCTGTGCCTTAAATTTTTTCTGGCTTTCTTTAAGTTTTTCAATTTCTTCTTCGTTGTGCGCTCTTTTATTAATTGATTCGTGCTGCTCAGTTGTTTTATTCTTTATTTCATCTGTTAATTCGTTAATCTGACTTTCAAGGCTGTTTACCATTCTTGGCAGATCACCTCTAAGTTCTTCAAGTTTATCTAATTGATCATCTACTAATTGTAACTGGTAGAGAATTTTTAATCTGGTATACAATTTTTGGCTCCTTAGTTATTATAAAAAACTATTGGGTTAGTTGAACCCTTATATTTAAAAACTTTTATTTTCTCTGAAATAGATTTTTCGATTTTAATCTTTATTGCTTCAAGTGAATGGATTTCTGTTTCATAATGCCCGGCATCTATTAAAAGGATTTTATTTTCAGCATCCTGAAAAGTATGATATTTAATATCTGCGGTTATAAAAGCATCAGCACCAGCTTTAATTGCAGTCTCTAAAAGCTCGCTTCCTGAGCCGCCGCAAACAGCAACCTTCCTGATTTTGGATTTTAATCCTTTGGAAAATCTGAGATTTTTAATCTTCAATGATTTTAATATCAGATTTAGAAATTGCTTGTCTGATAATTCCTTTTCCAAATTCCCGATTACTCCCATTCCATGATTTGAATCCTTATTGGCAAGTACATAAACATCAAAAGCAGCTTCTTCGTATGGATGAACTTTTTTCATTGCAGCAACAACTTTATCTACATCGAATGAGTTTACCAGAACTTCAAGCTTTACTTCTTCTACCGTTTCCAATTTATTTTTTAATCCAACTTTTGGATTTGATTTATCCGATCCCTTGAAAGTTCCGACACCAACAGTTCTGAAACTACAGTTTGTATATTCACCTATAATACCAGCTCCTGCTTCGTGCATTGCGTCAGCAACTTTATCAGCGTATTTAACGGGAACAAAGATGGAAATTTTGTTTTGATTTGATGAGAGGTTAAACAGAAATTTCTGATTTTTTAGTCCGAGTTTTTTAGCAAGCTGAAAACTTACACCGTCTTTTGTAAAATCCAGATTTGTATGAGCAGAAAAAAGGGTAATATCTTTTTTTATCAACTTTTCAACGATCTTCGAATGTTGATCTTTTCCGACATCGATTTTCTTTAATGGTCTGAAAAGTAAAGGATGATGGCTAATAATAAGATTGCATTTTAGTTTTATCGCTTCGTTAACAACATCTTCGTTAACATCTAAACAAAGTAGAATGTTTGATACTTCTCTTTGTAACGATCCAACCTGTAAACCAACATTGTCCTTTTCCCAGGCTATGGATTTAGGTGCCCAGTCTTCTATAATTTTTGCAATACTTTCACATCTCATAAAATCAAAAAAAAATGCACCCTTTTTTGGCTTGGGTGCATTTCTTAAAATTTTCTGGTCTTCGCATTCAGACCGCAAGGGTCATTTTTAACGAGGAATTTTAATTTTTTCGGGTTTAATCTTCTCATATTTAAGTGTTGAAATATATATCTATCCGATCTAATAAACAATTTTTAATTGCTTTAAATCAAGGCTCCACCCATTTTCCATCTTCTTTTATCAGTTTAACTAATTCATCAACAGCATTATTTGCCGGAATATTACGTTTTACAATATTTTTTTCCCGATAAAGAGTAATTTTATCAACTCCAGCTCCAACATAACCATAATCCGCATCAGCCATTTCTCCAGGACCATTTACAATACAACCCATAATTGCAATCTTTAATCCTTTCAGATGTTCTGTCCGTTTTCGAATCATCTCAGTTGTTTCCTGCAAGTCAAATAAAGTTCTGCCGCACGAAGGGCATGCAATATATTCTGTTTTTGATATTCTTTGTCGTGCTGCCTGCAGTATATTGAATAATAACCTGTTAATTATTTTTTCTTTGGTTTCAGATTTTTTAATAAAACTTTTTACATAAACACCGGAATTTTCAGATTTTATCTCATCAACAGATAACCAGACACCATCACCAAAGCCATCAATCATTAATGCTCCAAAATCCGTTGCTGAATAAAGCTGCAGATTTTCAGATGTTATGTTGAGATAATCCCGTTTAATTATTATCGGATTCTGAACATCATTTAATAACAAATCAAAAAGCACTCTGCGCTGCTCAGCCATTCCTGCAAGGTTTTTTGTTTCCAGACTAAGCACAACAGTTTTATCATTTTTTACTTTATCTAAAAAGGATTTTGAAGAATCATCGATAGTCATTGAAACAAAATTCAGCTCGCTTGATTTTACAGCAGCATTCAGGAATTGTTGTGCAGTATAGATTGGATAGCTGTTATAAGTGTTCTTCAAATCTTTCCATATCTCAAAATCATAAATTACATTTAAGCCATTCGGACAATCAAATGGCAGAATATTTTTTTTGAGATATATTAAATCAGCCGCTGTATCTGATAGATTCCATTTATCACTTTGTTCATCATAAGTGTATCCAATATCAATTAAATCTCTTTGTGAAGAAATTTTTCTTGAACTGTAATCGGCAACAACTCTTGGAACATTGCCATGCCCGATTGATAGAACATTAAATGACTTTCTTTTATTATAATTGAAAGGGTCGATAGGTGATTCATCAATTTCTTTAATAGGTTTATGATCATCTCTTTTTTTATATCTGTTTGCAATAGCAATTGCAACCGGTGCTTCAAATTCAGGATCTTCTGTTAAAGAAACACGTATAGTATCTCCGATTCCATCTTCGAGTAAAGCTCCTATTCCAAGTGAGGACTTTATTCTCCCGTCCTCTCCGCCGCCGGCTTCTGTAACGCCAAGGTGAAGCGGATAGTTCATTTCTTCAGCTTCCATTTTATTTATTAATAATCTGTAAGCCTGAACCATAACCTGCGGGTTGCTTGCTTTCATTGAAAGAACGATGTTGTGGAAGTTTTCGTCTTCGCATATTCTTAAAAATTCTAATGCAGATTCAACCATTCCGAGCGGTGTATCGCCATAACGACTCATAATTCTATCTGACAAAGAGCCATGATTTGTTCCGATACGCATAGCAGTGCCGTACTCTTTGCAAATCTTTACAAGCGGAGTAAACCTTTCTCTTATTCTGTCAATCTCTTCCTGATATTCAACATCTGTGTATTCAATCAGATCAAATTTTTTTTTATCAATATAATTACCGGGGTTAATGCGTACCTTCTCAACAATTCGTGCAGCCATTTCGGCAGCATTTGGAGTAAAATGAATATCTGCAATCAGCGGGACATTATAACCGCGTAAACGAAGTTCCTTTTTTATTTCCTCAAGATTTTTTGCTTCGTTAATACTTGGAGCAGTTATTCTTACATATTCGCATCCAGCTTTTACCATTCTGATTGTTTGCTCAACTGTTGCAATCGTATTCATAGTATCGGTTGTTGTCATTGATTGAATGCGTATTGGATTATTTCCTCCGAGCGGGATATTTCCTATAAAAACTTCTCTTGTAGTATATCTTGAGTATTTTGTTAAGCTATTACAGTAATGTTTTATGTTCTTTACAATTTCTTCCATAGTATTTTCTTATTTTTATAAACAAAGCAATTATTAAATCAATTTAGTTCTGTTTTAAATATAAAAATAATTCAGCCTACACTAAAAGCCTTAAATCATGTGTCTTAATCTTATTATATTTGGATATGCGAATCTCAGAATCGAAAATAGAAGAAATAAGAAACTCAGTAAGTATTGTTGATGTAATATCAGAATATGTTCAATTAAGAAAACGCGGAAAAAACTTTGTAGGATTATGTCCGTTTCATAACGAAAAAACTCCATCATTTACTGTTACAGAAGAAAAGCAGATATTTCACTGTTTCGGATGTCATACAGGCGGAAATGTTTTTAAGTTTCTCATGGAATACAGAAAAATTTCTTTTATTGAAGCAGTACAGGAAATTGCGGAACAGCAGGGCATTGAGATTAGTTATGATGATGAAGGTTACAACGAGAAGCAATCCGAACAGGAAATTCTGTACGATATAAATACTGAAGCTGCACGATATTTTTTTAATAATTTATTAAATGATCAGGAAGGCGAGGCAGCCAGAGAATATTTTAAAAACCGAAATCTCAAAATTCAAACAATGCGGGCATTTGGTTTAGGCTATGCAATTAACGGATACGAAAATCTTGTAAACTTTCTCAAAGAAAAAAACATCGATCTTGAAAAGGCATTACAACTTGGATTAATCGGACAATACAAAGACGGAAGAATCTATGATAAACTGCCGGGAAGAATTATCTTTCCAATCTTTTCACCAAACGGAAGAGTGGTTGCTTTTGCGGGAAGAAAATTAAGAGAAGAAGATACCGGCGGTAAATATATAAACTCGCCAGAATCCTTAATTTATGTGAAAGGCAGAATTTTATACGGACTATCGCATGCTAAAGATGATATAAGAAAACTTGATAAAGCAATTATTGTTGAAGGTTATATGGATTTAATCTCACTTTATCAGGCAGGAATTAAAAATGTTGTTGCAGTTTCAGGCACAGCATTAACAGACGATCAGGCACAATTGCTTTCACGTTACACTAAAAATGTTGTTCTTTTGTTTGATGCAGATGCAGCAGGGATAAAAGCATCAATGAGAAGTATCGAAATTTTGCTTAAGCGGAATTTTGATGTTAAGATTTCTACACTGCCAAAGGATGAAGACCCGGATTCTTATGTGAGTAAATTTGGCAAAGAGGCTTTTGAAGAAATTATTAAACGTGCAGAAAATTTTCTTGAATATCAGACTTCATATTATGAAACACAAAAAATGTTTGATGATCCAACTAAGATGGCAGGTGCTATTCGCGAGCTTGTAAAACCAATTGCTCTTGTTGACGATGAACTTAAAAGAAGTCTTTTAATCAGAAATATCTCAAGAAAATTTAATCTTAGAGAAAAACTTTTGGAGAGTGAATTAGATAAAGCATTGGAGTTTCAGAGAAAACAGAGCAGAATTCTATCCCAGAGGATCTTTAAAGATGAAGAGATTCCTAAAGAAGGATTGATTGTAAAGGAGAGAGTTAAAATTCCGCTGCACATTTACAACACTGAACGAGAATTGATACGATTATTATTTGAAAACAATGAAAAGATAATTGAATTGGTTATTGATAATATTCAGGCAGAGGATATTCTTCTTGATATCCATAAAAAAATATTTGAAATAGTTTATTTTGAGTTTGAGAATAGAGGTAGTTTAAACTCAGCCGACTTAATGAATTTATTTGATGATGAAACTCAGATATATTTGCGTGAACTTACAATTGAAAAATATTCGTTAAGTGATAATTGGGAAGATTTTTATCTTTCAGAAAGCAAGGAAATAATAGATAAAAAGTATGCTGCAGATATTATAATTAAGTATAAACAAAGCCATTTTGATATGCTGATAGCAGCAAATGTTAAAGCACAGGAAAACGCTGAGGCTGAAGAAAGATTAATTGAGCTTATGAAAGAAAAACAAGAGTTGGAAAAAAGAAAGAAAGCTGTTCGTAAAGAATTTGAAAAAGATTAAGTCTTTAAATAAACATCAATAATTTTAAATGGAACTAAATTACAGACAAGCAAAAACCGGAAAACTAATGATAGATATCCTGCCCGATAAGTGTGACTTTTGCGGATGCTGCGTTGGTGTTTGTCCCGAAGATGCAATTGAATTAAAAGAAGCCGAAATCTATATCATTGATGAGCGATGCACTAATTGTGCAAAGTGTGTTTGGTCCTGTCCGATTGAAGTTATTAAGTTTAATAAAAATGGAGTCTTGTTCTGACCAGCGAAAAACTGTGTGATCTGTGTTATCAGCGTTCAATCAAATCGCAATAGCACGCGGATGACACGGATTTAACGGATTAACACAGATTAAAAAAATGAAAAATGAATACGATATAATTGTAGTCGGTGCAGGTCCAGCGGGAAGTATGGCTGCAAGATTTGCTGCCGAGCAAGGCGTTTCTGTTTTAATGCTGGAAAAAGACAGA
The DNA here is from genome assembly GCA_032027145.1 of Ignavibacterium sp. Taxonomy (NCBI): domain Bacteria; kingdom Pseudomonadati; phylum Ignavibacteriota; class Ignavibacteria; order Ignavibacteriales; family Ignavibacteriaceae; genus Ignavibacterium; species Ignavibacterium sp. Next base: position 1,073,250 of record JAVSMP010000001.1, read on the forward strand.
GATGTTGGCTATCCTGTCAGATGCGGCGAAGCAATCAGCAAAGCCGGTGTTGAGGAGTTTATTCCAATTGATGACAAATGGATTGCAGCAAAGATTAATAAATTTTCTTTTAATGCACCTGATGGAAGTGAAGTAATTGTTGAGTTTGGTGATGCAGGTTATGTTCTTGAAAGAAGAAACTTTGACTATGAACTTGCAAGAACCGCCGCAGAAGCCGGAGCAGAAATATTAACCCGCGCTTATGTGAATGATCTGTTGTTTGATAATGACAAGGTTAGCGGTGTGAAGTACGAACTCAAAGGTGAACAGAGAGAAGTGAAATCAAAAATTGTAATTGCGGCTGATGGTGTTGAATCACGTGTTGGAAGATGGGCAGGACTAAAAACAGTTACAGATTTTCGTGATATGGAAAGTGCTGTTCAAATAACTGCAGCAAATATTCCTGTTGATCAGAATACGCTTTATTTTTACTTTGGTCAGGAAGTTGCACCAAACGGATACTTTTGGATTTTTCCGAAAGGCAGTAATAAAGCAAATATAGGGCTTGGTATAAGCGGTTCTGTTAATAAGAAAAAGTATGCTCAATACTATCTTGATGACTTTATGAACAAACACTATCCTGATGCACCAATACTTACTAAAATTGCCGGCGGAGTTCCATGTTCAATTACACTCGATAAAATTTCTGCACCAGGAATTATGCTGGTCGGCGATGCAGCAAGACAGGTTAATCCATTAAGCGGCGGCGGAATTGCTAGCGGAATGATTGGCGGTAAGATTGCAGGAACGATTGCTGGTGAAGCAATCAAGCAGAACAAACTTGATCATATATTAACTTATGATAAAGTATGGAAAGACAGGCTTGGCAAACGCCACGAAACTTTTAACAGAATTAAAGAAGGCATTTACAATTTTTCTGATGATAAGTTTAACAGTATTGCACATTCAGTTTTAAAAATTCCAGTTGAAAAAAGAACACTTGGCAAAGTGTTTACAACTGCGTTAATTAATAATCCATCCTTGCTTGTTGATATTGCAAAGGTGTTTGTGGTTTAGCAAATAGTTTTTTATTGACATTGCAAATCCAGCTTCTTACATTACAACAGCTAATTCCTTTAACTGAAATGTAAGTTCAAAACTTTCTTCAATTGGTTTTGCTGTTTGTATAATAACATCAGAATTGATTTGTGGAAGATATCCAATTACTGATGATCTTACCTGGCAGGTGTTAACCAGAATATTTTCAATCTTAGAATTTCCGTTTATTTTGTAATGGCTCAAAAGATTGCTTAAATAACCCGAACATTAACAAGTGGAATAGACTGTCAGGTAACGAATTCAGAGTTTCTATTAAATTAATCTGCTTAATGATAAGTTTGAATAATTTCTTTTGTGTTATAGATTAAAACAAATTATTATATTTCAGATGCTAAGAAATAAATATGATTAATGCCTTCTAAAAAAAATAAAGAAGTAAAATATCCCAAAGAAACAAAGCCAAAGGCAGCGTTTCTATCTGGTATAAGACAAAAGAAACTTGTAACCGAACCACAGGATAAAGTACTATGTGATATAGCATCAGTATTTGAAGACCAGTTTCATTATTTACTTTTTATAAAAGGTGATGAACTGGAAATATTTTATTCACCGTCTGTAAAAAAAATTACCGGATACTTGCCTTCAGAGCTAATTAAAAAAGACTCGCTTGGCAGAGAATATGTTTATCAGGAAGATATTTCAGAAGTAAAAAAGAGGCTTCATAAAATTGAATCCGGAAAAATTCCCAGCCTTAAATTGCTCTTTAGATTTGTAAGAAAAGATGGTAAAATCATTTGGCTGAAAGAACAGATAAGATCTGAAAGAGTTAATGGCGGTATTATTTTGAAGGGTCTGGTGGTTGATGTTACCGAGTTTAAAAAAGCAGAGAATGATTATGGTGAGATTATTAATAACCTTTCAGAAGAAATAACAGCCAGAGATAATTTTCTTTCAATACTTTCTCACGATTTACGTGCGCCGTTTTCAAGCATACTTGGGTTTACCGAAATCCTTCTTAATGAATCAGCTTTGACTGAGGCAGAGCGCGCAGAATATTTAAATTATATTAATGATTCTTCAAGCAATCAGCTGAGACTGGTAAATTATCTGCTCGACTGGTCAAATCTGCAAACCGGAAGAATGAATCTTGATCCACAGCGTGTTCAGGCACAAAGTCTTGTATTTAATTGTATATCCGCACTTACCGGTATAGCAATGAGAAAAAATATTGATATCAGGGTTAATGTACCCGAGTCTTTATTTTTAAAAGCAGATGAAAGACTGATGATACAGGTTATTACTAATCTGGTTAGTAATGCTATAAAATTTTCTGAAGAAGGTAAAACAATCCGTATTTCTGCTGATAGATTTAATAATGAGCTTGTGGAATTTGTAATCAAAGACGAAGGTGTCGGCATACCCGATATTTATCAATCAAGAATATTCAGATTTGAGAAGATGTTTTCTACCAGAGGTACAAAAGGTGAAAAAGGCACCGGACTTGGATTATCGTTAGTTAAAGAGATAATAGAAAGACATAAGGGGCAGATTTGGTTTTACTCTAAAGAAAAAGTTGGCAGTGAATTTCATTTTACTGTGCCAAGCTCAGAGAATACAATACTATTGGTTGAAAACAATAAAAGTGATTTTATTAAGATTGAAAAGATTATTAGAGAAAATTATTCTTCGTTTAAGTTTATAGGTGCTGATAATGGTTTTGAAGCAATAAATGTTGTCTTAAGACAGCAGCCTTCATTAATTATTTCATCCCACGATTTACCGCTTATGAATGGTGTACAGTTTGTTAAATCAATTTTGCGCGGTGATAAAAAGTTTTACTCTCCTATTATAATAATGATTGATACGCGCGATGAAAATTTAATAAAAACTTATCATGATGTTGGTGTAAGAACTGTTATTTCTAAACCGGTAGATTTAAGGATTGTCAATCGCGAAATATCAATTGCTCTTAATTAATCTGTTGAATGGAATAAATTTTATTTACAAATAATAATTAGAGGTAGTATAGATGAATCTTGCTGTAATTGGAACCGGATATGTTGGATTGGTATCAGGGACTGGCTTTGCTGAGACAGGCAATAACGTAATTTGTGTTGATATTGATGAAAAGAAAATTGAAACTATGAGAGAAGGGCAAATACCTATTTATGAACCCGGGCTTGAGGTTTTGTTTTTAAGAAATATTGTTAAAAAGAGATTATCCTTTACAACCGATTTAAAAGATGCAGTTCGTAATTCGGAGATCATATTCCTTTGTCTTCCAACACCGCAAGGCAATGATGGTGCTGCTGATCTTAAATATGTGCTTAAAGTTGCTGATGACATTGGACTGTTCTTCAAACAGGAACCAGAACTTGGGTTTAAAGTAATTGTTAACAAAAGCACTGTTCCGGTTGGCACAAGCGACTTGGTACGGAATGCAATAAGAAAACACGCACCCGGTTTTGATTTTGATGTATGTTCAAATCCTGAGTTTTTAAGAGAAGGAATTGCAGTTGAAGATTTTATGAAGCCGGAAAGAGTTATTGTGGGAACCAGTAATGATAAAACAAAAAAAACAATGGAACAGCTTTATGAACCATTTTTACGCACTGGTAATCCTGTTTACTTTATGGATGAAAAATCTGCTGAGATGACAAAGTATGCAGCTAATTCTTTTATTGCAATGAAAATTTCTTTTATGAATGAGATAGCACGGCTTTGTGAATTAACTGGTGCACAAGTTGACTCAGTCAGGTTAGGCATTGGATCAGATTCCAGAATTGGGAAAAGATATTTATTCCCTGGTATTGGTTACGGCGGTTCTTGTTTTCCTAAAGATGTCCATGCTCTTGTTAATACCGCAAACGAGAAAAATTATGACTTTAAGATTTTAAAATCTGTAATTGATGTAAATAAAGAACAGGTTAAACACTTCTTCAGGAAAATTTTAAAACACTATAAAGATGACCTTAAAGGAAAACATTTTGCAATGTGGGGATTAGCATTTAAACCAAATACAGATGATGTCCGTGAAGCACCGGCTCAGTATCTTATCAAACTTCTGCTTGCTTCGGGTGCAACTATTACTGCATACGATCCGGAAGCAAACAATACTATGAAATCTGCTCTTGGCGATATTATTACTTATGTTGAAACATCTGATGAAACATTAAAAGGTGCTGATGCTCTGATTGTTGTTACTGAATGGAAAGAGTTTAGAAATCCTGATTTTGAGTTGATTAAAAAATCCTTGAATGCACCCGTTATTTTTGATGGAAGAAATCTTTACGACTTGGAAAAATTAAATGAGATGAAGTTTACTTATTATTCTATCGGAAGAACTGATATTATAAATTAAAGTTTTTTTGAAAGTTAGCTATGCTTAATCAACCTGATTTGTCTTCATTAAATAAAGGCGATTCAATCGATCATTTTTTGCTTGTTAAAAAGTGTGAAATAAGATTAACAAAAAACAACAAAGAATATCTTTCGCTGGAACTTGGTGATAAAACAATCAGCTGTCCTTCAAATCTGTGGGAGGATGTATCTGGGTTCAAATCAATTAAGAATTCTTTAACTGTTGGTGATATTGTAAAGATTGAAGGCTCAATGGATGAATATCAGGGGGGTGCACAGATTAAAATCGAAACGATTCGTTTATCAAAACAAAGCGATAATGTATCCCACACAGATTTTCTTCCCAAATCTTTACGCGATCTTAAAACAATGAAAGGCGAGTTCTTATCCAGATTAGAAAAAATCACAGATACTAATCTTAAACAATTAATGAAAAACATTTTTTCTGATGAAAGATTTGAGAAATATACTCTTGTTCCTGCAGGAAAAATGTGGCATCACAGCTATATAAGCGGATTGATTGAGCATACTTTAGAGATTATAAAAATATGCGAACTGATGAGTGATATTCATCCGGAGATTAACCGTGATCTGCTTGTGTGCGGTGCAATGCTGCACGACTTTGGAAAAATTGAAGAGCTTACTTATGAACCGGTTTTTGAATATACCGATAAAGGCAAACTGATTGGACATATTGTAATAGCTGCAATGATAGTTAATGATGAGATAAATAAAATTCCTGACTTTCCCGAGAACTTAAAAAATAATATACTGCACTTAATCCTTAGCCATCAGGGTAAACTTGAATATGCTTCACCTGTTGTTCCTAAAACACTTGAAGCAATTACTCTCTATCAGGCAGATGAACTTAGCGCAAAAGTTAACGCATATAAAAATGTGATCAATAATGAAATTAAACCAGGAACAAACTGGACAAAGTTTATTTCATTAGCTGGAACAGATATACATTCGCATGGCATAAAAAGCCAATCGGATGATACCAAAAAAACCTTATTTGACTAATCTTTAATTAAAGGAAGAATCATGAAAAAAAATCTACACTTGTTATTTTTTCTTTTTCTCATTGTTATTGGGGCAACTGTAATAACCTCTGCTCAAACTGTAGATGAGTTATTGAGTGAAGGTGATGGTTATGTAGAAAAGTTTGATAATCCAAATGCTTTGGAAACATATTTAAAAGCTGAAAAGATTGCTCCAAATAATTGGGAGGTTTTATGGAGAATCAGCCGTGCTTATGTAGATATCGGTGAGAAGATGCCGGACAAAACTGATGCTCAAAAAGATGAGCGTGAAAAAACATATAAAAAAGCTTTAGAGTATGCCGATAAATCTGTTAAATTAGCACCTGGTCAATCAATTACTTATGTCCGAAGAGCAATTGCTAATGGAAGAATAGCACTTTTTGAAGGAGTTTTTTCTGCAATCGGAACAGTTAAAGATGTTAAAGCAGATTGCGAAAAAGCTATTCAACTTGGTACCGGAGGAAATTATGTTCAGGCACTTGCACATTATGTTTTAGGAAGAACTCACCTTAAGGTTTGCGAGAAAGCTTATCTTGTCAGATTACCACTTGGACTTGGATGGGGCGATACAGAAGAAGCAGTTAGGCTTTTAGAAACTGCAGTAAAGCTTAAACCAAATTTCAGAATGTTTTTGTATGAATTAGCTAAAGCTTATATTGAAGAAGATGAATATGATAAAGCTAAAGAGACTTTAAAGAAGGTTGAAAAAGCTCCCAAAGCACACGAAGATGATGATCAGGTTTTAAATGATGCGAAAAATCTTTACGAGAAAATTAAGAACAAATAGTTTTAAGTTTTAATAGGTTGTCTGTCTTAACAAAATGAATTTTTTTCTATTGTCAGGACACCTAACACTATATTTAATTTTTGGAAGCTTAATGTGAATTTTAATCAGACTTTTTTGAACAAACTCTCTGAAGCAAAGAAAATAGTTTTCTTTACTGGTGCAGGAATATCAGCTGAATCCGGTATTCCAACTTTTAGAGGTAAAGATGGAATCTGGAAAAAACTTAAGCCTGAAGAGCTTGCCAACTTTAATGCATTTATGAAAAATCCACAGATGGTGTGGGAATGGTATAATCATCGCAAAAAAATTATTCATGAAGCAAAACCTAATGCAGGACATCTTGCCATTGCAGAAATGCAAAACCTTTTTGATGAGGTAACTGTCGTTACACAAAATATTGATAATCTGCATCACCGTGCTGGAAGCAAGAACATTTATGAGCTGCACGGAAACATTGAAAGAAATTACTGCATCAATTGCAGAACATTTTACAACGAAGAATTGGATTTTTCTAACGGAGTTCCTAAGTGTAAATGCGGCGGATTGATCAGACCAGACGTTGTTTGGTTTGGAGAATTTCTTCCGGAAGATCAATTTACAGGTGGAGAAAAAGCTTCTGTTTTATCCGATGTGTTTTTTGTTGTTGGAACTTCTGCGGTTGTTTATCCTGCTTCCGGATTGGTTCACGCAGCAAAACATGCGGGTTCCTTTATTGTTGAAGTGAATATCGAACAAACAGAGATTTCTTCTGTTAGCGATGAATCATTTTTTGGCGAAGCCGGAAAAATATTACCGGAGATAGTTAATCAGATTAAAAAGGTTAAGTCTATCAGATAATAAATGACTATTTCTTTTTAGGTACTATTATGCTCAGAACTGCTGTAAAAACAACTGCACCGATAATTGACCAGATAATAGGATAATCAATTCCGCGGATATTTATTGTCCACAAATCTGGAAAATTAAATTCACGCGCAAGTATAGTTCCAATATAAGCGCCGATAAATCCCACAACAATTGAAATAATACAACCGCCGCTTTTAAATCCTGTTATGGAACGACCGATACCGCCGGTAATGCCGGCAATTACAAGTAAAAGTATTATTTCAAACATATTAAACCACTTGAATTTTAATGCAATGATAAAATAGTTTTAATTCAGATAAAATTCTTGTATTATTTTGGCAGAAATATTTGTTCAATTTAGTTTTAGTACAGAAAAGTTAGTATGAATCGAAGACGTTTTATTAGAAATATATCGCTGATATCAGCAGGGTTTCTTTTCATAACTGAAAAAATTCAAGGTAAAGAACCGCCTGTATTTTCAGAATACAAGCCTGATCCTTCTCTATGGAAAGAAGATGAAATTAATATTGCATGGATTGGTCATTCAACAGTTCTGATTAATTTTTTTGGAACTACAATTTTAACCGACCCGGTTTTTTATGAGAGAATCGGAGTGAGTATATTTGGAATGACATTCGGTCCAAGCAGATTTACTTACCCCGCGTTAACAATTGATGAAATCCCTAAACCCGATATAATTCTTCTTTCGCATGCTCATATGGATCATATGGATTATGAATCACTTGATACAATTACTAAAACATTTCCAGACCAGATTGATTGTATTACTGCTTACAACACAGCAGATGTTGTAGCAGAACTTAAATGGAAATCACTTCAGGAAATTGATTGGGGTGAAGAAACAGAGCTGCTGAGAATAAAATTTAAAGCTAACGAGGTAAAACACTTTGGCTGGCGTTATCCCTGGGAAAAAGATCGTTCGAATGGTTATATGCAGGATGGAAGAAGTTATAATGCAGTGATAATTGAAAAGGATGGAAAGAAAATTTTATTCGGAGGCGATACTGCTTATCACGAATTATTTAAACCATTGAAGAATGAAAATATTGATATAGCAATTATGCCGATTGGCGCTTATAATCCCTGGAAAAAGAATCATTGTAATCCTGAAGAAGCACTAATTATGGCTGAAGAACATATTGGTGCAAAGTATTTTATTCCGATCCATACAAAAACTTTTAAACAGGGTATGGAGCCTATTGAGGAACCTTTAGCCTGGTTAAATGAATCTGTCTCAAAGTATAAGATCAATCTTGCACTGGATGATATTGGAAAAACATTTACACTTTCCAATCTTTAGGCAGCAAAAAATATTATTTGTATGAAAACAATTCTTGAGTTAAAGAATCAATTTATATCTGATACAGAATCTCAATTAAAGGAATTAAAATATTTTCAAGCTTTAACGGATTATCAGCTAAACTGGAAAATATCCGGCGATAGCTGGAGTATTGCCGAATGTATTGATCATCTTTGTGTTACAAATAAATTATACATTGATGAGTTTGAAAAACAGTTCTCTCAAAAACAGATTAAAGCTGATTGTTCTAAGACATCTGTTAAACATAGATTCCTGGGCAGATTTATAATTAAATCAGTTGATCCGGACAATCTTAAAAAAATAAAAACATTTCCTGTTTTTCAACCCTCGGGCAGTAACCACACTAAAGAGGTCCTTACACGATATTCTGATCTGCAAAATGAATTTATTAATCTCTTAAGCTCTGTTAAAGATTTAGATTTGAACAAGTATAAAATGTCTTCTCCGGCATCAAAACTTATTAAAGAAAATTTTTGTGATGTTCTTGAGATTATTCGTTTACACGATAAAAGACATTTCCTGCAAGCAAAGAGAGTTATAGATCATCCCAACTTTCCAAGAGAATAAATGAACAAGTTAGAAAAAGGCTACATACAGATTTATACCGGCAATGGTAAGGGAAAATCCACCGCCGCAATCGGGCAGGCAGTCAGAGCTGCCGGATATGGACTTAAAACATACATCGCACAATTTATGAAAGAATATCCATACAACGAGTTGGAAAGCTTAAAACATTTAAGTGAATGGATAACAATTGAACAATTTGCCGGAGATGATTTTGTTTACAGAAAAGAATTACCAAATATCATCGAAAGAGATAAGGCTAAGAGAGGATTGGAAAAAGCAAGGTCTAAAATGCTTAGCGGCAAATATGATTTAATTATTCTTGATGAAATTCTGGTTTCAATTCATTTTGGATTGTTCACAGATGAAGAAGTTTTAACATTTATGAAAATGAAACCTGAAAATGTTGAGTTGGTTCTTACAGGGCGATACTGTCCGGATAACATAATCGAAGCCGCCGACCTTGTAACTGAAATGAAAGAAATAAAACATTACTATCTTGATGGCATTCTTGCAAGAAAAGGAATTGAGTCATAATCTTTCTCAGTGAATCTCAGTGATTGCTCTGAGGTTCTCAGTGTTATAATTTTTTCACTGAGTATCTCATAGAAACAAAGATGGAATTTCACAAGAAACTATTATTGAAGCTTGTTCAGTGTGTCCGGTAAGTGCTCTTCAAGTTAATAACCCGGATGAGAAACAACTGGTTCCTTAACATAAGAAGGAAAATCAAAATTGAGCAACAGCTTTGGGAAACAAAACTAAAGGTAGGTGCAACAACAAGAAATTGTAAAACAACAAATAAACTTTTAAAAACAGCACAACAAACAACACAAAAAGATGAATAAAGAACTGACAATAACAACAAGCATTGAAATAATTGCTGACAAAGCAAAAGTTTGGGACGCTTTGACAAACCCCGAAAAAATAAAAATCTATCTTTTCGGGACGGAAACCTTGACAAGTTGGAAAACGGGAAGCGAAATTATTTTCCAAGGCGAGTATCAAGGACATCAATACAAAGACAAAGGAACAATCCTTGACATCAAGACAAACGAATTTTTGCAATACACTTATTGGAGTGGTTTTTCGGGACTTGAAGACAAACCCGAAAACTATTCAGTAGTAACATACAAACTTGACACAGCAGACAACAAAACTTTGCTGACATTGACACAAGCAGGTTTTGCAAACAAAGAAGCTCAACAACATTCGCAGACAAATTGGACGAACGTTTTACAACAAATAAAACAACTGACAGAAGAATAACCGCAGCTAACATCGTATTGGCAATAGGTGAGCTGAACAGCTTCGTATCAACGGAAATGCTAAATTCAGCTTTTGTTCTTTGTATCAACAGTAGTGCTGAAAATCCCGCCCATCGCCAATACGCGGCACGTTAGCAGTCAGGCTATGACGACACAATAGAAATGATATGACACCAAAGGAAACTCTACAAAAATGAAGCGTAAACAAATTTACCTATTGATTGGTCAAAAAGGGAGTGGGAAATCTTTCATTGGAAACCTTTTTGAAAAAAACTTTGGGATAAAATTCATTCGTGTAGAAGATTGGGCAAAGAGAATTAAGAAAGAAAGGGCTGTTGACAATGAAGAATACTTGATGCAAGTTTTTGACGAAATTGAAAAAGGCGTTAGGAATTGTTCAAAGGAATCAGACAAACTTGTATTTGAATCAACAGGATTAACCCAATATTTTGACAGAATGATACAAAACCTAAGTCGGGATTTCAGAGTAACTACTATTGGAGTTTATGCAGACAGCAAAACCTGTTTGCGCAGAGTAAAATCCAGAGACCAAGATATTCACATCAATGTTTCTGATGATCAAGTCTTTATGATAAATGAAAAAGTGAGACAAAGAAACTATAAATCTGACTTTTTAGTAATTAATGAGAATAAAAGCAAAGAAGAGTTAATCAATGAAGTTGCTAAAATTGTTAGAGCGATTGAAATGTAAATCCCAACTAAAAGTCCGAACCGCTAACAAGGTATTGCCAAAAGCGGGGGTGACGAACTTCTATGAAACTTTTGTGCTTAACCGAACATTAGTTTTTCAAATGAACAGTAGTGCAGAAACGCTCCGCCTTCGGCAATACCCGAAACCGTTATATCTCAATTCATTGATGCCCATCATCCCTCCAAAGGAGTCGCTCGGACAGCTTTTAACAGGCAGAATACCTTAATAATTGCTTAACAGTTTTTATAAATCATCGAATGGATTTTTAATTTTAGATAATTGTGAACTACTAATCTGTGTATAAAGAAGTGTTGTTTACCTGCAGTAAAGTTTCAAAATAAAATTAAAATTATTATAATTGCGGTAAACAATAAGTTGTGGGTAAGTTTAGAAAGACACCCAAACCGACAAAAGAACCGTTTAAAATTGTAAATTTGCCGAACTAACAAATAAAGACTTCTTGAAAGTAGAGCAGAACATATCAAGACTTAAATACCTGCTGACATTGTACAAAATGACAGTAGAAGACTTGCTATTGTCTATAAGTGAAGGACTTAAAAAACCATTAACCAAAGACGACATTTTTTCTAATGAGATAAACGTTAGTCACTTAAAACGAATAGACAAGGTATTTAACAAAGGACTTCACTACTATTTAGACCCAAAATCTCCAGAAGTTTCGAAAGATGCTAGCATATTCTTCAGAAAAAATAGGTTTGGGATAGAACTTAATATTGGTGCAAAAAAAATTGTAAACCAATTCGAAGAATTTAAAATATCGCTTTCAGCGATTTCAAAATTAGCTGAGATAAATATTGACAGGTCTTTGCCAGTCTTTTCAGTACAAGACGATCCTAAAGTTGTTGCAATTAAAATCAGAAAAGAGTTATACCCTGTTTTTAACCCGATGCCAAAAGAGTTTTTACGAGCATTGATTTCAAAATTTGCCGAAAAAAATATTTTGGTTTTTGAGTTTGTAGAAACTTGGAATAAAAAAGAGAAGGCGAATATTGACGGCTTTTTTCTTGCACCAAATGTAATTGTTCTTAAGCGGCAACAATCTTCTTTCAGAAGAGAGATTTTCACTCTTATACACGAGTTAGGACACTACTTGCTTAACGAAGAAGAAATTGAAGAACTTGACATTTCAAACTTCGCCAATAACAAACTTTCAGCCATTGAAAGATGGTGCAACGACTTTGCATACTATTTCTTGGCAGGAGAATACAATAAAGCATTTGAACAAATTGACAAAGTTGACGGAACAAATGACTATCACTTTGAATTGATTGAAAGCATTTCAAAGCATTCACATTTAAGCCAAATTGCATTATTTACAAAACTTCTGTTTCAGAAAAAAATTTCTCAAAGTAACTATAATACAATAAAAGCTGACTTTGACGAGCAATACAGATTACGTCAAGAAAAAGAAAAGAAACAAAAAGAACTTGATAAATTGAAGGGAATTCAAAAAGGTGGCTCAACTCCCAAACCTATGAACTCACCATTGCTAATATCAACCATTCAGACAGCTTTTTATGAAGGTGTAATAAACGAGTATGATGTTTGTAAAATGCTAAATATTTCACCTGATAAATTAGAAAACTATTTACAATGAAAGTAGTAATCGACACAAATTCGCTCTTGTCGTTGGTTCGTTACTACTTACCATTTGACAAAAAAGGAGTTCTATTTCAATTCATTAAATCTAAAATCGAGAACGGTGAAATAATCATTATAGACAAAGTTCTTGATGAATGCACTTATAATTCAAAAGGACTTGTTCTTTCCAAACTACCATATCTAAAGGACAAAACCTTTTTGAAATCTTCAAAAGTTCCTTATAAAACTGACAGCTTACTTGTTCCAAATACAAGACAGTTCTTTCACCAGTTAAATACTGTATTTGTAAACTCGCCAATTAGAAGAAAACTGACAAATGTAGAATTTGAAAATCAAAAGAACTCGTTTATTAAAAGTGCCGATATGAAACAAGTGATTTTGTCTTTGAATATAAAAAATCAAGGCGAGCAGGTGATTATAGTAACAGAAGAAACAGAAAGCAGTAACGATAACAAACTCTTCCAAAAGATACCTGCGATTTGCAAAGTGTTAGAAATTGAAACGATGACTTTGCCTGAATTAATTGCAAAATATGACGGTATTGACATTGACTTCCAATAGAAAACCTACGCACAACAAGGTATTGCCCAAAGCGGGGGTGACGAACTTCTATGAAACTTTTGTGCTTAACCGAACATTAGTTTTTCAAATGAACAGTAGTGCAGAAACGCTCCGCCTTCGGCAATACCCGAAACCGTTATATCTCAATTCATTGATGCCCATCATCCCTCCAAAGGAGTCGCTCGGACAGCTTTTAACAGGCAGAATACCTTAATAATTGCTTAACAGTTTTTATAAATCATCGAATGGATTTTTAATTTTAGATAATTGTGAACTACTAATCTGTGTATAAAGAAGTGTTGTTTACCTGCAGTAAAGTTTCAAAATAAAATTAAAATTATTATAATTGCGGTAAACAATAAGTTAGGCAACATTGCTAAACAGACCGGACAACAAAACGAATGACACATCTGCGGCAGACTATTTCACGGTAATTTGACGCAGAAGACAGAAAAACAAAAGGCCGACCCTTCAGAGATTTTTATTTGATTTTTGCCGACACACAATTTTTTGTCATAGTTTTTGAACCCACGCTTCCTTTAGCATATTTACAGGTTAGTTTTTAAAATGCGTAGGAAAAATTACGCATTTTAAAAACTTGCTCCGCACCACCTGCAAAAGAGCTAAAGCCCACTGCACAATCAAAAACATACGCCAAAAAAATCGCCCACCCGCCAATGAATGACGTTGTTAATAATTATTCTTTGACTGTAATGTACAATTTGTTACTTTTGGACATAAAATGTCAAGTCAAATGGTTTCAAGTTGAAAAATATAGCGGAAATAATCAGAGAACTAAGAGAGCAAAACGGACTATTGCTTCGACAGGTTGCTGCAGAAATAGAAATTGACCAAGCTCTTTTAAGCAAAATTGAACGTGGAGAGCGAATGCCGACAAAAGATCAAGTTATTCGTTTGGCTAAATTTTATAAGGTTGACCCGAATGAATTTTTGATTGCGTTTATAAGCGATAAACTTGTTTACGAATTGCAGGACGAAGAAGTAGCTTTAAAGGCCATGCAAGTAGCCGAGAAGAAAATAAACTATATAGCTAAAAAGAAAAATGGCAAATAAAAAACTCATAGAAAAAATTGCCAATGAGTTGCCGAGCCATTATGCTGACCGGCTTGGGTTGAATTATGCCAAATCTGTTAATCAGGAACACAAGAAAACAAACGGACAGTTTTTTACTCCGATTGAAATAGCCGGACTGATGGGAACATTCGCTGAATCTCGTCAAAGTTCTCTCAGAATACTTGACCCCGGTTGCGGCACAGCTATTCTGACATGCGCATTAATAGAATCACTTGCAGAGAGCAATAAAAAATTGAAGGAGATTGAATTAATAGTATATGAAACCGACAAAGCATTAATTCCATACACAAAAGAATCGATTGATTATTTGAGAAGTTGGTTAAGTGAAAAAAATATTGATTTTAAATCTGCGGTTCATACAAATGATTTCATTCTTGAAAACGCAGATTGCTTAACAGATAATGGCAACTTGTTTTCACAGACAATTGAACCGTTCGATATTATTGTTTCAAATCCTCCTTATTTCAAATTGCCGATTGACGACAAACGGGCGATTGCTGCAAAAGCAGTTGTTAACGGCCACCCAAATATCTACGCTATTTTTATGGCAATTTCCGCGAGATTACTGAAAGAAAACGGCCAACTAATATTTATTACACCGAGAAGCTACGCTTCCGGGAGTTACTTCAAATTATTTCGTGGGTATTTTTTCAAGATAATTGAAATTGATAAAGTGCATTTGTTTGTTTCCAGAAAGGACACGTTCAACAGAGATAAGGTATTACAGGAAACAGTAATCATAAAAGGCACGCGAAAGGAAAAAACAAATCCGAAGCACAAAGTAAATGTTTATTCATCACATGGGTTAAAAGATATTGATTCTCCAATAATCAAATCTTTCACACAAAAGGAATTGATTGATCTCAATTCAAATGAAAAAATATTGTACCTACCCACAAGCGATTCAGATGAAGTGATTTTGAATGTTTTTAAAAATTGGAATGGAAACTTGAATAAATACAATATTCAGATTTCAACCGGCCCTGTCGTTGCGTTCAGATCAAAAGAGTATTTACATGACACATATCAAAACGGAACAGTATTTTTAGCTCCACTCTTTTGGCTACATAACGTAAAGCAAATGGTCTTGGAATGGCCGATGCCAAAGCCCGAAAAAGGACAATATGTAAGAATACAGGATGAATCAAAGTCTATTCTCATTCCAAATAAAAACTACGTTCTATTGAGGCGCTTCAGTGCTAAGGATGATAAAAGCAGATTGGTCGCAGCTCCGTACTTTTGCAATTTCATTGAAGCAGAATATATCGGGGTAGAAAACAAGGTAAATTACATCTATCGTCCGAAAGGTCATTTGGAACGAAACGAGGTAATTGGGCTTTGTGCTTTATTAAACAGCAGTTTATTCGATTCGTATTTCAGAATTTTTAATGGAAATGTAAATGTGAGTGCAACAGAACTCAGGGAAATTCCACTTCCACCGCTCGAAATGATCAAAGAGATTGGCAACAGCATTATTCTTTCCAATGATTTTTCGGTAGATAACGCCAACAAAATAGTAAGTGAACAATTTGAATTTACACCAGCAATAATATGAGCAAACTTGACGAAGCAAAAAAGATACTCAAAGAATTAGGGCTGCCAACAGCGCAGCAAAATGAAATATCTGCATATACATTGTTGGCACTCTGCGGTATTAAGCCACGTGATAGTTGGAGTAAGGCTACTCGTAAAAGTTTAAAGGTTACCAAAGGAATTATGGCGTTTGTCCTTGATGTTCACAAAAAAGAGTACGCTCCAAATACAAGAGAAACATTTCGCAGACAGGTTTTACATCAATTTGTTCAGGCACGAATTGCTGACTATAATCCCGACAATCCAAAACTCCCTGTAAATAGCCCGAATGCTCATTATGCTATTACTAATGAAGCTCTGGAAGCCATTCAAGCCTTTGGAACAAAGAACTGGAAAAAAGCTGTTGAGAGATTTAAAGCAGAAGCCGGAGAATTGGCGAAGCGATATAAAAAAGAAAGAAAACAAAACCTGATTCCCGTAAAACTTAGTAACGGCAAGACTATTAAACTTTCATCAGGAAAACACAATGAAGTTCAAGCTGCCATCGTACATAATTTTGCAGCAAGGTTCGCTAATGGCGGATCGGTTCTTTATTTGGGAGATACAGCGAAAAAAGATTTGTTCGTGGATGAAAAGAAGTTGAAAGAATTAGGAATACCGATTGACCAGCACAGTAAACTGCCAGACGTTGTGATTTATGATGAGAAGAAAAATTGGTTGTTCTTGATTGAAGCGGTTACTTCACATGGGCCGGTTTCTCCGAAACGACTTGTTGAGCTGGAAGAATTTCTGAAAGACTGTAAAGCCGGGAAGATTTATGTAACAGCATTTCCCGATTTCACCGAATTTAAAAAACACTCCAATAATATTGCCTGGGAAACGGAAGTATGGCTGGCTGATACGCCAGACCATATGATTCATTTCAATGGCGATAGATTTATGGGGCCAAGGTAGAATTTAAGAACAATAAAAACAATTAAAGGGTATGTGGCCAGTATTAATAGGATTAGGGATAGGGGCGTTAATAGCAAGTGCTTTTTCAGATGAAGAAGAACCTCCTAAAAAAAGAAGGAGAGGCACAACCCGTAGGACAAAGAAGAAGATCTTTATCAGTTTTGCAATTGAAGACAAGAAGTACAGAGATTTTCTTGTTTCACAAGCTAAGAATGAAAGAACTCCATTTTCTTTTGTTGACATGTCGGTAAAAGAACCCTGGACACAAAAAATTTGGAAAGAGAAGTGTAGAGAAAAAATTCAGAAGTGTGATGGAATGATTGTCTTGCTAAGTAAAAATACGTGGCATTCAAGTGGCTCAAGATGGGAAATAACCTGTGCGAAAGAGGAAGGCGTTCCGGTTATTGGAATGCATATAAAGAAAAATGATAAAGGTGCGAAGCCGCCCGAACTTAACGGAAAGAAAGTAATTGAATGGTCATGGGATAATTTGGATGAAACAATTAGCAAATTTTAAATGAGATTATTTATCTGCAATAGGAATACTGACAAAATAGCAACAGAGAACGTCATCAAAGATTTGTTCGCTGTGTCAGAAAATTCTATAGCAATTCTTCAAGAAACTGAACACGTTGAAAATTGGAAAACTCTTGTAGAAAAGAAAATGCAAGAATCGGATTTTATTGTTTTCGTAATTGGAGCCGATACTTTTGCAAGTGATCAAGTCAAGTGGGAATATGCAAAAGCGAAAAGCTTGAATAAGCAGATTGTAGGTATTAAACTCTCGACAGCATCAAAAGAATCAATATTATTCTGCCAAGGGTTTCAAGTATTTGAAAAGGTTGAACAGTGTTTTAAATTCCTTTCAAAAACATTTGAAGACGATAGAAAACTGAAATTCGAGCAATATAAAATGATGGTAAGCTCAACAGAGAAGGTGACTGAGAGCAGAATGAAAGTTAATAACCTGTTTTTTACAATTACGTCCTCCATCCTCTCGGTTGGATTTGTTTTGGGTAAAACATTCGGATTTACTATTGCAGCTACAATAGGAATGATTGTTTTAACGGCATTATCACTTTTAGTATCATATTTCTGGGAGAAATTAATAGATTCTTACGGCAAGCTCAACACTGGTAAATTCAAAGTGATCGATAAGATTGAAAAACAACTTCTGGACGAACATGTTTGAGGATGAATGGAAAATTCTTACAGAGGAAATAAAGTACGAGCCAAACACAAGAACCGAAACGAAAGTCATAAAATATTTCAGAACATTTATAATAATAGTTGGAATATTTGAATTGCTTTATCTCGGCTATCATCTATATCAGTTAATCCCCAAATGTTATTGTTAATTAAAACCAAATAAATATGGCAAACAAAAGAGTATTCGTTGCATTTGCAATAGAAGATGAAACAACTAAAATCCTATTCACGGGTCAAGCTAAAAACGCAAAGGTTCCTTATGAATTCGTTGACATGTCAGTCAAAGAACCATTTGACGAAAAATGGAAAACAAATTGCAGAACAAGAATTAAAGGCTGTGATGGATTCATTGCATTAGTTTCTAAGAACACTAAAAAAGCAGCGGGTGAATTGTGGGAAATCGATTGTGCTAAAGAAGAAAAAATTAAAATGTTGGGTATTTACATTAAAGAAGCAACTTATGCGGACAAGCCAGACAATATGACTGGTGTAAATTGTAAAGAGTGGACTTGGGACAATGTGAAAGAATTCATAGAATCCCTTTGAATTTTTGTCATACTTTTTGTGCCGACACACATTTAGCACATTTGCCTCCTCGTTCCTGCGGGGCAAAAGAGCTAAGCCAACCCGCAAACAAAAAGATATGCCAAACGCCAACGCACAGTGACAAGAAAAAATCAAATAAAATCTCTCCCACCGCACTTTTAAAGACAGGTGGACAAGAATGTAAAATGACCGAACAGACCAAGCAGGACATAAGCAACGATTGCCTAACAGCGCACTGGCGCAATAGCGGGTGTAGTGCATATATGAACAGTAGTGCAATTAATAAACATGGCGCGTCTAGACAGGTTAGTGTTTCAAAGCCGCTACTGCGCCAGTGCGCAAAGCGTTATGTGTCAGGCAACGAGCGACTGTGCAAACAACAATCGAACAAACTAATTAGACGAATATGTCGATAACAAGACAAGATGAACTTATCGGAATGAAAAAAGCAAGTGAAGCAGTTGCTTTGACTTTGAAGGAAATGCGGAACTATGCTAAACCCGGTATGACAACAAAGCAATTAGACAACTATGGAGCAAAAATTCTGTCATACTTTGGTGCAAAATCAGCACCTTATTTGACCTATGGTTTTCCAGGTTGGACTTGTATTAGCGTTAACAATGAATTTTGCCACGGTATTCCGTCCGAAAGAAGAATATTACAAGAAGGCGATTTAGTGAACATAGATGTTTCAGCAGAACTTAACGGTTTTTGGTCGGACAATGGAGGTTCGTTTGTTCTTGGACAAGACATTAACCAACATCAAAAACTAATAGACGCTTCGCAAGAAATTTTACATAAAGCAATCTATAACATTAAAGGTGGTGTCAAAGTCGCTGACATCGGACACATAATGGAAACGGAAGCAAAGAAGAGGGGATTTAAAGTTATCAAAAACCTTGGAGGGCACGGAGTTGGTGGAAGTTTACACGAACAACCAGACGAGTTAATGAATTATCGAAACCGATTTGACCAAAGACGATTTAAGAAAAATTCAGTAGTAGCAATTGAGACTTTTATTTCAACATCTTCAAATTATGCAATTGAATTAAAAGACGGTTGGACTATGGTTGGTAACAAAGGTGGTTTTATGGCACAACACGAGCATACAATTGTGGTAACTGACGGGAAACCAATAATTCTAACTGAGATGAATGGAATATGGAATTAAAAACTGCCCGAACACATAACACGGGTTTTGCGTCAGGCGGGGTGACGTGCAAACTTGGAGCTTTGTGCTACTATTCAAGTTCAGTGCTGGTTGACAGTTTAGTGCTTCGAAATCCGCCACTGCGCCAAGCGCCAAACCGTTATATCTCAATTCATTGATGCCCATCATCCCTCCAAAGGAGTCGCTCGGACAGCTTTTAACAGGCAGAATACCTTAATAATTGCTTAACAGTTTTTATAAATCATCGAATGGATTTTTAATTTTAGATAATTGTGAACTACTAATCTGTGTATAAAGAAGTGTTGTTTACCTGCAGTAAAGTTTCAAAATAAAATTAAAATTATTATAATTGCGGTAAACAATAAGTTAGCGGTCATTGTAAAACGACAGACAAACAAAGAAAATGAGTATAGAAAACCTTAGACAGTTCATAAAAGAAAAAGCTGAACAATTCGGTGCCAAGACTGACAACGAATTTAATAAACCTTACGTTGAACGCAACAACACTGGACAAGAAGCTTTAAAAGACAACGGAGCATATTTTGGTTTTATTCATCCAGAAGAAGAAGCTTCGGGACCATTTCACGACTTTTCATTAACTATATTTCCAAACGACCAAGATCAACCTTGGTTAGTTTGTTTGGGTATTGGTTCTAGTGGTTTCAAAAATGACTACGAACTTGCAACTTATCCAGGACTTAGACGATTATTTTCAAAGCTGATTGATGAAAGGGGATTTTGTAAATCTGACTTTTCAGACATAGAAACTAGTCTACCAAAATCAATCACTGGCAGTCTAGATTTACAGCACATAAAAAACACAATTAAAACTTACACCAAAGTTTTACCAGCTTGCCAAATTGTTGATGACCCGGAAAGCGAAGAAGGCAAGAAAACAATTGCTGCATTTGTAGCTGGTTACGCAAAGCTTCGAGACTGGCCTTCAAACAAAGACCACCGCAAAGCTATTTCAGAAGCTTTGGAACCTTTCCTTAAAGCAGAGACAATTGATGAAGCAGAAGAAATAAAAAATCTTTTGAACGAAAGAAAATATATTGTACTTCAAGGACCTCCCGGTACTGGGAAAACAAGAACAGCAAAAGAAGTTGCAGAAAAAATTAAAGCCAAAACATTTTTTACCCAGTTCCATGCAGAGACAAGTTTTTCGGATTTTATTTTTGGTATTCGGCCAGACTTAAACAATAAAGAACTTAGATACAAAGAAAATTTGGGGAGTTTTACAGAAGCTTTGAAGTATGCGAAAGACCACGAGAATGAAAAAGTTCTTTTGATAATTGACGAAATAAACAGAGCAAATCTTTCGAATGTTTTAGGCCCTATTTTCTATTTGTTTGAACACAAGATGGACAAATCCAATGTTGAAATTGAAATTTCTACTGGTTTCAAGATTAACAAACTCCCAGATAATTTTTCTGTAATCGCAACTATGAATACAGCTGACAGAAGCTTGGCGGTAGTTGACTTTGCATTGCGTAGACGATTTGCTTGGTATTCATTAAAACCAAAGGCAATTAAATCGAACCAATTTTTCAAAGAGGATTTTGCAAGAATTCAAGAGATATTTGATTGGTATGCTTCAAGCACTGAATTAAACTTACAACCCGGTCAAGGCTACTTCATTGCTGACTCCGAAGAAGAAATGAAAAATCGTATTCGATATGAAATATTCCCACTGGTTAAAGAGTATATTCAAGAAGGACTATTACGAAATGCTAAAGAAGAGTTTAACAACTATTTCTCGACAAGAATAAATCTATCTCTTTTCGAATGACAAAGCCATTAGATGTTTTTTGTGAAATCCCTTGCTTAACTGAACAATCAAAAAAGTTGAGTGGAATTGCTTTACAAAAAAAGTGGTTTAAATCAGCAGATAAAAGAATAATTGGTCAATATCTCCAGAAATTTATAGACTACAACTCCGAGCAATTTAATTTTCTTGGTGTTCAACCTTATATAATTGGCTCAGACCAAAGCACTGCACTAACATTCCGTTCATCTGGTTTCATTGGCTCTATTCCATTAAGAGCTTCTGACACGGGAAAGCAAATCGGTGATTTTGTTGTTATGCCCAGGTTTACCGGACGTGACAGATTTGAGGACTACATCGAAATTCTAAACCTACTTGGAACTGAAATTAGCCCAGAGGTAATTGATAGTTTACCATTAGCATCAGGTAAGAATTTCAGACCACCTTTATATTTGGAGGCCGCAAAATTCATAGCAGTCCTTGAAAAACTGACAATAAGACCTTGGAGAAAGTTTGACAATATTGAAAAGGTTTCAAATCAGCCTACTGGTCAAATTAATTGGACAAAATATATCAATAACGAATATAAGGTAGAAAATAGGTTGAGATTTCCGGCAAGGAAAAATGTTTTAAGTGAGTTCCATACCGAATATTCTGAAATTAGATATGTCTTTGACATTTGTAAAAGTGAACTACTTTCAGCCAATACACCACAGAGAATTAAGAACACTTTGCGCACAAAATTGAGTTTTCTTGAAGAACGTTTATATCATCATAGACCCAAAGTAACCAACAAAATCGCTATCAGGTTCTCCGACAATCCTACTGTGAAAACTTGCAAGGAACAAGCTAATAGAATTTTAAACTTTAACCTTGTAGACAGTACTGCTTGGCGTGTTGACTTTTCAGATGTATTTGAAAAATTCGTTCAATACATTTTCAAAGCAGTTGCTAAAGAGACTGGAGGAAAATTATTTGCAAATTTCAAATTCCACTCGCGAACTTCTAAGCATTATTCGTGGGAACTAAAACACATTGAACCAGACGCTATTTATCAAAAAGATAACTTATTGGTATTCATAGACGCCAAATACAAATCAAACCTTTACAACAAGTTTGACAATAGCGAAGTCCTGAAAGACGACCACAGACACGATTTACACCAAATTATGGCTTATACTTCTTTTAGCAATACAGACTTTAAATATGGATTCCTTTGTTATCCATCGGACCAATTAGAATTGGAAACAATAAAATACAAGAACGTAATTAACGAAGTAAAAAACACAGTTTTAATAATGGGAATTTCATTAAAAAAAGACAGTATCAATGAAGCAAAGCGACTACTGACAAATGAACTTAACGAGCTTGAAAGAAGAACAACGACCCGGTAACACGGGTTTGGCAAAAGTGGCGGTTCAGTGCTCCGCAGACACATTTGTGGTTAATCAAAGTTTGGTTCTCCGCATCAACTTTTGTGGTGTATTGACAGTTTTGTGCTCGGAACCCCGCCCGAACGCAAAGTCCAGAATCGTTAGCTGCAAGCTTAAGTGACAGACTGCTTCACGAAAATATTATTAACTAAATAACGAATGTTTAATTAGACATAAAAGGCAGAAGTTTATGAAATCAGTAGCCCGAAAATATCCTGTTTTAACCTTCTTCACATTATCTGTTCTAATCTCCTGGGCAGGCTGGGTTCCTTATGCTGCTTCAAAATCAGGATTGTTGAATCTAAATATTCCATCCGAAATTATTTGGCTTGCAGAATTTGGACCATCACTTTCTGCAATAATTATTTCGGTATTAATTTATGGAAAGACTGACACTACAAGTTTACTTAAACGCCTTCTGATATGGAAGACAAGTATTAAATGGTATTTCTTTGCTATAGTGGTTACTCCAATTTTAATTTTAGCATCAATTGGAATTGATATTTTATTGTTCAATACAACCTATGACTTTTCGCTATTGAGTCAATGGGATACCAACTTTATTAATCGAACGGAAGCTTTTACTCCTTCAATGGGACTTATTACTCAATTAGTTTCCTTTATGCACACAGGGACTTTTGCAACAGGACTTGTCTTTTTAGTATTAGCTTTAACCAATGGCGGACTTTCGGAAGAGATAGGCTGGCGTGGATTTGCGTTAAGTAAATTTCAGGACAAACCATACAACTTTTTAGTTTCAAGTTTGTTCGTTGCTTTATTATGGGCATTCTGGCACACAGGAACACTATTTTGGCAAACAGTGTTTACATCTACTTTTTCAGAAGGAATTTCATTTGCAGCAGTCTATCTTTTTCAATATCTGTTACTCGTAATTCCTTTGTCAGTGCTATATACGGTTTTATACAATGGGACAAATGGAAGTATTCTTCTTTCAATAATATTACACGCCTCTTACAACATTTCAATTTCCATATTTGCAACAGCTCTTCCAAATTTCCCAATGATAATTTTAGTTGTTTTGCTTTGGATCTTTGCTATTTTACTGACAATTATTTTATGGAAAAAAAGTAAATACAACAAGACATATCCCAATGAAACTAATGAAGCCAGCCGCTAACACGGGTTTACCTTCGGTGCTGCTTCGCGGTTGCGTCAAGCGGGCTGATCCTGTAAAGCGGGACAAGTTGTGCAAACTTGGAGCTTTGTGCTACTATTCAAGTTCAGTGCTGGTTGACAGTTTAGTGCTTCGAAATCCGCCACTGCGCCAAGCGCCAAACCGTTATATCTCAATTCATTGATGCCCATCATCCCTCCAAAGGAGTCGCTCGGACAGCTTTTAACAGGCAGAATACCTTAATAATTGCTTAACAGTTTTTATAAATCATCGAATGGATTTTTAATTTTAGATAATTGTGAACTACTAATCTGTGTATAAAGAAGTGTTGTTTACCTGCAGTAAAGTTGCAAAGTAAAATTAAAATTTTTATTATTGCGGTAAACAATAAGTTGGTGGCAACTCTTAGGCGACAGCACTAACATCAATCAAAACATACAAAAATGGCAGATTTTGAAAAAGCATATAAAACAATAATGGCATTTGAAGGAAACAATCACAGACAAGAAATGGAAGACACCAACATTCTTCTTTGCTCTGACTGTTTTCGTGATGAAGGGCTAAAAATCGATGCTTTCAAAATCGGAATTGACAACAAAGACAAATGCCCAAAGTGCAATTCAACCAACGGACACAAATTGACAAAAGGGTTAGTTCAGGACTTGTGTTATAGATTTTTTGTTAGAGGCACAATTCTTAAACAAGAATATGGTGGTGCACCTTTAATTCAATTTAATCAGCAACACTTCAATAAAACCGATATAGATGTTTCTCCTTGGCTTGTAGACGATGTGAAACTAATTGAACAAGCAGGTGAAATAGGAATGTTTTATTACGGTCCAAGATTTTGGATGCTTGGAGAAGTTGAGCCTTTGAAGTCGCTTCAAAATGAGAACGAACGAAACGAAATAGTTGAAAAAATTCTGACCACATATCCCATTAGAGAACTTACAGACAAAGAATATTTTTATCGGGTAAGAGTAAATCCTAAAATTTCGCACAACTTCAGTGAGTATGACACTGCACCTGATGAGTTTTTAGGTAAAAACAGATTTGACGATATTGGTTTCCCTGTTCTTTATGGCTCTCCTGACTTAGAACTTTGTCTCCACGAATGTCGGACAACAGTTGAAGACAATCTTTTTGTGGCTAAATTAGTGCCGACACATAAACTAAAAGTGCTTGACTTGTCCACATTACTTGATGAGGAAAATATAACGGAATTTGAAAGTATTGACATTGCTATTCATTTTCTGTTTTTGGCAGGCAAACATTCATACAACATTTGCCGACAAATTGCACTCAAAGCAAAGGAGAAAGGTTTTGACGGAATAATTTACCCTTCCTATTTTAGCTACATTAGGACAGGTGCGTTTCCGTTTGAAACCATTTATGGAATATCAATAAGGCGTATTCCTCAATTAAAGGATTACGCACAATCACAAAGCATTCCAAACTTGGCTCTGTTCGGACGACCAGTGAATGAAAAAAAAGTTACAGTTGACTGCATAAATAAGATTGTAATAAATAGAGTTGGTTACGACATTACTTTTGGACCAGCATATCACAAAGCTTATGAAGAAGAATCAGATGAACAAGACAGTAAATAGAAATAGAGCAGCCACCAACAAGGTATTGCCAAAAGCGGGGCTGAACGGCTTCGATTGGACATTTGTGCAAGGTTCAACAGCAGTAATTCTATTGAACTTTTGTGCTAAAAATCCGCCACATCGCCAAGCCGAAAAACGTTATAGCCAATGCTAAAGGACGGACAGACCAAACATAAAATGACAGACGAAATGCCAACCGCACATTCAAGCACATTTGGTTGCCCCAACGCACGGGCGAACGCTTCGCAACCAAAAGAGCTTGAATTTTGCCACCGCACGACAACGATAATATTAACAAAATGATTTTAAACATTACGACCACTCATAAACCAGCGACCGACTTAGGTTATTTGCTACATAAGCATCCCGACAAATTTCAAACTTTGGAATTATCAGTTGGTAAAGCTCATGTGTTCTATCCTGAAAAAAGTGAAGAGAAAACAACTATAAGCGTTTTGCTTGACATTGACCCTATTGACATGGTTCGTGGAGCAAGAAATTTGGGTGGTGACGGCTTTGCTCTTGGACACTATGTAAACGACCGACCTTATGTTGCATCCTCATTTATGAGTGTTGCTTTATCAAAAGCGTTTTCATCTGCAATGAATGGAAAGTGTAAAGACAAACCCGAGTTGGTTGATGTCAAACTTCCATTTGAAGTTACTATTGCGGTTATTCCTGCACCAAAAGGTGGAGAAATATTAATTCGCAAATTCTTTGAGCCGCTTGGCTACAAAGTTGAATTAATAAGACATCAATTAGATTCTAAATTTCCTGAATGGGGCGATAGTAAATATTTCACTTTAAAGTTAAACCATACAATAACCACAAAGGAATTGTTATCTCATCTTTATGTTTTAATTCCAACTTTGGACAACGACAAACATTATTTTGTAAGTGAAAATGAAATTGAAAAACTTTTGCAAAAAGGTGAAGGATGGCTAAAAGAGCATCCTGAGAAAGAACAAATAATTAGGCGTTACTTAATCAATTTAAATTCCTTATCGAGACAAGCCCTTGAAAGATTAAGTGAAGGCGAAGAAATTGGAGACTTAAGCGATGAGTTAGTTGAAAAAACAGAAAAGCAAAAAAGAAAAGAAACATTACACGACAAACGAATAAAACTTGTCGCAGAGAAAATAACCGAATCAGGAGCAGAACGTGTTTTGGATTTAGGTTGTGGAGAAGGAAAATTAATCAGACAATTGATAAAACAAAAACAATTTTCTGAAATAGTTGGAATGGACGTTTCTTACAATGAATTAATTAAAGCCAAGGAACGATTACATTTTGAAGAAATGTCCCCGAAACAAAAAGAAAGAATTAATTTGTTTCAAGGCTCATTAACATACAAAGACCAACGATTGGAAGGATTTGATGCAGCAGCAGTTGTTGAAGTCATTGAACATTTAGACTTAAACAGGTTAAAGGCATTTGAAAGAGTTCTATTCGAATTTGCTAAACCTAAAACTGTTGTCCTGACAACTCCAAATCAAGAGTTCAATGTAATGTGGGACAAATTAGATGCTGAAGAAATGCGACATGATGACCATCGTTTTGAATGGACAAGAAATGAATTCAGAGAATGGTCAAACAAAATTGGAGAAACATATAATTATAAAGTGGAGCTTTTCCCTATCGGAGACGAAGTAGAAAACATAGGAGCTCCTTCACAAATGGCAATATTTACTTATGGAAATTAAAGTACCCGAATTATCGCTTGTTGTTTTAATTGGTGTTTCGGGTTCAGGAAAGAGCAGTTTCGCCAAAAAACATTTTAAACGAACAGAAATATTATCTTCTGATGAATGCCGTGCATTGGTTTCGGATGATGAAAACAGTCAGTCAGCAACAAATGATGCTTTTGATGTTTTGTATTACATCGCTGGCAAACGATTGAAAAGTGGTTTGCTAACAGTTATTGATGCCACAAATGTCCAAAAGGAATCTCGCAAAGGACTAATTGAATTGGGAAGAACATATCATTGTTTGCCTGTTGCTATTGTTCTTGATTTACCTGTAAAAGTTTGTGAAGAAAGAAATCAAAGCAGACCAAACAGAAATTTCGGAGGACATGTAATTCGTCAGCAAAATCAGCAATTAAAGAAATCAATTAGAGGATTAAAGGACGAAGGTTTTAGACAAATATATGTTCTGAAATCACTCGAAGAAGTTGATGCAGTTCTTGAAATCAAAAGAGAGAAACTTTACAACGATAAAAAAGATGAAACGGGTCCATTCGACATCATTGGCGATGTTCACGGATGTTTTGACGAATTGCAAGAACTTCTTTTAAAATTGGGTTATTCAGTAAAGAGAACCGATGAAACTGCAAATAATTTTGGCTTTAGCGTTCTAGCTCCTGAAAACAGAAAAGTAATATTCGTTGGCGATTTGGTTGACCGTGGCCCTGATTCACCAAGTGTTTTGCGTTTGGTAATGAGTATGGTTAATTCAGGTGTTGCTTTTTGTGTTCCTGGCAACCACGACTTGAAATTACAGAAATACTTAAATGGAAAGCAGGTTCAATTAAAGCACGGATTAGAAGTAACAGTTAAACAACTAGAAACTGAAACTGCACAATTCAAATCAACTGTAGAGAAATTTCTTTATGGATTAATCAGTCATTACGTATTTGACAATGGTAAATTGGTTGTTGCTCATGCTGGTCTTAAAGAAGAAATGCAAGGTCGTGGCTCAGGGGCAGTTCGTTCATTCTGTATGTATGGTGAAACAACAGGAGAAATTGATGAATTTGGTTTACCTGTAAGACATAGTTGGGCAAAAGAATATCGTGGGAAAGCAAAAGTTGTTTATGGACATACACCAGTTCCCGAAGCAGAATGGTTAAATAAAACTATTGACATTGATACCGGCTGTGTGTTTGGCGGTAAGTTAACAGCTTTACGTTATCCCGAAGAAGAACTAGTTTCTGTAAAAGCCAAAATGGTTTATTGCGAACCTATACGACCAATCAACTTTAATGAAAATCAAAACAAACTTAGTTCGCAACAAGAGTATGACGATTTATTAAATATTGAAGATGTTATTGGTAAACGTATTGTACAAACAAGACTTAGAAATAACATCACCATTCGAGAAGAAAACTCTATTGCAGCATTGGAAATAATGAACCGATTTGCAATTAACCCGAAATGGTTGATTTATCTTCCACCAACAATGTCGCCTTGTGCGACAAGCGATATTCCTGAATATTTAGAACATCCTGCCCAAGCTTTGAATTACTACAAGAAGCGTGGAATTGAAAAAGTTGTTTGCGAAGAAAAGCACATGGGTTCAAGAGCTGTATTGGTAATTTGTAAAGACGAAGAATCAGGAACAAAACGTTTTGGAGTTCAAAATGAAGGTATCGGAATTTGCTATACAAGAACAGGAAGAAACTTTTTCAACGATGCTGAAATTGAAAAGGAATTTGTTGGAAGAGTAAATCAATGTTTGACCAAAACAAATTTCTGGAAAAAATTCAACACAGACTGGGTTTGTTTAGATGCTGAATTAATGCCTTGGTCTGCAAAAGCACAAGCTTTGCTAAAAGACCAGTATGCAGCAGTCGGTGCAGCCGCTGGTGGAGCTTTGCCTGAAGTTGAAAAGGCTTTACAATTAGCTTTTGACAGAGGAATAAAAGATGCTTTACCTTCTTTGGAAAAATTTGCGGTAAAGAATAATGCGATTTCAAAATATGTAAAAGCATATCAAAACTATTGCTGGACAGTTGACACTATTGACGATTATAAATTAGCTCCGTTTCATATTTTGGCAACCGAAGGACAAGTTCACGTTGACAAAACAAATGAATGGCACATGGAAAATATTGCAAAAATCTGCAAGGGTGACACCAAACTATTTATGGCAACACCGTACAAAATTGTTGACCTTAACGACCAGACAAGCTATGACGAAGCTGTAAACTGGTGGATGGAATTAACTAAAAAAGGCGGAGAAGGAATGGTTGTAAAACCGTTCGACTTTATTTCTACAGGGACAGAAGGACTTTTACAACCTGCTGTGAAATGTAGAGGAAGCGAATATCTAAGAATTATTTACGGACCCGAGTACGACCTGCCTGAAAATATTGAAAGACTAAAAAACCGTGGACTTTCTAGAAAACAATCTTTAGCAATTAGAGAATTTGCTTTAGGCGTTGAAGGACTGGAACGGTTTGTGAAAAAAGAACCATTAAGACGAATACATGAAAGTGTTTTTGGAGTATTAGCATTAGAAAGCGAAGATGTTGACCCACGATTATAAGCCAACCCTTCGCAGTCATACACATTGGCAAGCCATACAATGCATCCGCACTGACCAAAGCTTGCCAAAGAGTATGCCTGCCCAACTGCAGGGTGGAAAAGAAAGCACTGGCTATAACATCGGTTTGGCAAAAGGCGGGGTTTCGTGTTACAAAGACAGTTTTGTGGTTAAACAAACATTAGTTTGCCAAATCAAGTTTTGTGGTAAAAGTCCCGCCCTTCGGGTAGCTGCAAAAACGTTGGGCGTAATTTTATATCTGAAAATCAAATATTCTTAACTTATCAAAATTCCAATAAATGGACGAACCGCATAACAATATTGAAATTGTCAAATCACTTTATGAAGCTTTTGCAGCAAAGGAAATAAACAAAATCTTGGATTTACTGCATGAGAATGTTGAATGGGGAGAACCTGATAACCCTTATAATCCTGCAGGAGGAACAAGACATGGGCACAAAGGGTTTTTAGAATGGATAGCCATCGGAAAAAAAGCAGAAGAAGTTTTGGAGTTGCACTTGGAAAGATTTCTAACTGACAATAACTCTGTTGCAGTTAGTGGACGTATGATATGTAAGGCTCTTAAGACACAAAAAATATACAAATCAGATTTTGTGCATATAGTCGTAATCGAAAATAAAAAAATTAAAAAGTTCCAGGAATATTTTGACACATATATTGCTGGTGAAGCTTTCAAATAAATTCGACAAAAAAACTACGCCCAACATCGTATTGCCAAAAGCGGGCTGAACGGCTTCGTATCAACGGAAGTACTAAACTCAACTTCTGTTCTTCGATTGAACGACTGTACTAAATATCAGCTACTACGCCAAGCCGCATACCACTAAGTAAATGCGGGCGACAACACAGTTAATAAGATGAAAGCAGTTTACTTTAATATTTTTGTATGAGTTTTTTGAGGAAATGAGAAAATTATGAGAATAGAAAAAATTATCCATAACAAGAAGCAATATCTTGACTTATTGCTATTGGCAGACGAGCAAGAGAATATGATTGATAGATATTTGGAAAGTGGCGATATGTTTGCGTTGTATGATAACGACTTGAAGACAGTTTGTGTTGTTGTAGAGATAGACAAAGAAACCTGCGAATTGAAAAACATAGCGACATATAAAAAATATCAGCGTAAAGGATATGCTAAAACATTGATAAAATTCGTCTCAGACTATTACAAAGACAACTATAAAACAATGCTCGTTGGTACAGGTGAAACTCCTGCAATATTGTCATTTTATGAAAGTTTAGGATTTGAGAAATCGCATTTTATCAAGAATTTTTTTACCGATAATTACGATCATCCGATGTTTGAAGACGGAATACAACTGATTGACATGGTTTATCTGAGAAAGAAATTATAAACGCCAGTTACGAACATTTAAGCGATGTAAGACTGAAAATAAAATTAGTTGTAAGATGAATCGAATTAATATTATTGCACTTGGCGTGTGAGATATACAAAAATCCGTAAAGTTTTATCGAGTAGGATTGGGATTTCAAACTAAGGGAATTGAAGATTGTCCGAAAGTTATCATTTTCAACACTTTTGAGACATAGTTTGAATGTATCCACTAGATTTATTAGCACAAGATATTAACGAATCAAATCCACCTAAAATTGCACAAGGTTTTAGTTGAATGACTTTAGCGTTCAATCTGAAAAACAAACAAGAAGTTCACGAAACGATTGAGTTGGCTCGCAAAGCAGGTGCAACTATCGCAAAAGAACCTCAAAAAGTTTTTTGGGGAGGTTACATGCTTATTTTGCCGACTCTGACATCTATTTTGGGGAAGTAGCATATAATCCTATTGTTCCTTTTGACAAAAATGATATTCTGCAAATACGATAAATATGCCAGCGGGTAATTTGCGGTATAGTCGATTGCTGGATTAGTGCGTATTCAAGCTGTTGTAGCCCGTATCAAAAGTAGTTGTAACTTGATAGGAAGGTGCTTCGAACTCGGCAACTAACCATACCAGTACCCGTTAGCGACAGGTATCTGCTGAAAACTCTGATAAAGTATTAAAAAGTAAAAAAATGTTTGAAACATTGATTTGCCACATAAGTTAGAAAATTATTTAAAGAAGGAACTGGTGTGATATAGTTGGAAGGCAGAGTTTTTAACTTTGCCTTTTATATTCACATTTTTCTATTTTAAGCACACTTAAAATAATAATTAGAAGAACTTAAATGGTTAATATCTCTCAGGAAGACTATCTGACGGCAATTTACAGAAACCTTGATAATGACGGTGAAGTTAAACCAAACTTACTGGCTGAAAAGTTGGAAATATCCAATGCAGCAGTTACAGATATGTTAAGAAAACTTTCGCGGGATGGTTTTATTGATTACAAAAAATACAAAAGTATTAAGCTTACTGATGATGGTGAATTTTATGCAAAAAGTATTTTGAGACGCCATAGGTTATGGGAAGTATTTTTGCACAGAACACTTGGTATGAGCTGGGATAAAATTCATGATGAAGCCGAAAAGCTTGAACATGCTTCATCTGATGAGTTGATCAACCTGCTGGAAGAATTTTTAGGCTATCCGGAAATAGATCCACACGGTTATCCTATCCCTGATAAGAGCGGAAAAATTAAAGATTCAAAAACAGTTGTTGCAATTACAGAGTTGGATAAAAACGATTCTGCAAAAGTTGTCCGGGTAAATGACGATGTAAAAAATCTGTTATCCTATATAACCAACATTGGGATCAATCTGGGTAAAGAGATTAAAATAAAAGATAAACTGGGTTTTGACGGTTCGGTACTAATTAAGATTAATAGAAACGATGTAAATCTAAGTAATAAAGTTGCATCAAATATTTTTGTAGAAAAGATTAAATAAGTAAAGACATGAATGAACCAATAACACTTTTAATAATCGGCATTGCAGTAATTATTTTTATTACGATGTTATTTTATCCTGCAAAAGGAATAATTGCAAAAGTCAAACGATCAAAAATTGCAAGTAAAAAAATATTAATAGAAGATGCATTAAAGTATTTATATAACTGCGAATATCATCAGATTGTCTGTACTTTAAACGGTGTTGCAGGTAATCTTTCAATTTCAGCTGATGATGCCACTGATATTATTTCTAAGCTGGAAGCACTTGGATTAGTAAATGCAAAAAAGAACGAATTAGTTTTAACCCCTGACGGAAGATCCTATGCGCTGCGTGTTATTCGTGTTCATCGTTTGTGGGAAAAATATCTTGCCGATGAAACAAGTGTTTCAGAAGATGAATGGCACATTAAAGCTGAAGAGATTGAACATACATTAAGCCCTGAGCAGGCAAATCAGTTGGCAGCACAAATTGGTAATCCTGTTTTCGATCCGCACGGAGATCCAATCCCTTCTGCTAAAGGTGATTTACCTTTAAGAAGAGGTAAACTTCTTACCGAAATGCAGGCAGGTGAGTTCGCAAATATTATTCACATTGAAGATGAGCCTTATGCAATTTATTCACAGATTATTGCCGAAGGATTATATGCTGGTATGCAGATAAGAATGTTATCAATTACAGATAGACGAATTAAATTTATTGCGAACGGAGAAGAATGTGTACTATCACCTTTAATTGCAAAAAATATTACCGTGGGAATTATAAAACTTGAAAAACAAATTGGAGAAAATTTTAAAACACTTTCTTCACTTAAAGTGGGAGAAAAAGGTACAATACTTGGGATAGCCAAGTCTTTGAGAGGTCAGCAAAGAAGAAGATTGATGGACCTCGGTATAGTACCGGGAACAAAAATAGAAGCCGAACTTGAAAGTTTAACAAATGATCCTATTGCTTACAGAGTAAGAGGAACAATTGTAGCTTTACGTAAACAGCAGACTGATAGAATATTTATTGAGAATAATGAGGTTGAAAATTGAATAAGTTAGAAATGAGTAATTGTGCTAATTGTCCTGTGCATAATATGGGCAATCTGAAAAAGCTCGGGATTGATATGAGCAGTTTCGATTTTGTGGTTGCACTTG
Source organism: Ignavibacterium sp. (assembly GCA_032027145.1). Lineage (NCBI taxonomy): Bacteria > Pseudomonadati > Ignavibacteriota > Ignavibacteria > Ignavibacteriales > Ignavibacteriaceae > Ignavibacterium > Ignavibacterium sp. Next base: position 1,107,124 of record JAVSMP010000001.1, read on the forward strand.
CAGGAAATCCGAATACCGGTAAAAGCACTGTTTTTAATTACCTTACCGGCTTAAGACAGCATACTGGTAATTGGCCCGGTAAAACGGTTACTAGAGCTGAGGGTGGATTTGAGTTTAATGATAAAAAATTTAAACTAGTTGATCTGCCGGGTACATATTCACTTCTATCTACAAGCACCGATGAAGAAGTTGCACGTGATTTCATTTTATTCGGGCAGCCGGATGTTACAGTTATTGTTGTTGATGCTACAAGATTAGAAAGAAATCTGAATCTTGTTTTACAAATATTGGAAATAACTGATCGTGCAGTATTGTGTCTTAATCTTATGGATGAAGCAAGAAGAAATGGAATTAATATTGATGACAGAACATTAGCCAAAGAACTTGGTATTCCCGTTGTTGTTACTTCGGCTCGGCAGGGTGAGGGTATGAATGAATTGTTAAATATGATTTCTGATGTTGCTTCAGGTAAATATGTTTGTAAACCATACAGGATTAAAAGCAGCTCAAAAGAGCTTAATACTGCGATTGAAAAATTAAGTAATGAAATTGAAAAAGAATTTTCCGGGTTACCAAATCTCCGGTGGGTTGCTTTAAGATTACTTGAAGGAGATCAAAGTATTATGGATGCAATTCGAAATGGCGATTTGGGTAATCTTAAAAGACAAGAACTTGCAAGTATAGAAAATGAATAGAGAATATTTATTACATAACTCCGAATACTCAAAGAAATGCAAAATAAAAGTATTGAGTGATGATGCTGAAAGAACAGCCAAAATATTTTGGAAAACAATATGAATAACGGTGAATTAAGAAAAGAATCGATCTTGGTAACAGCAAATAATTTACGCTGGGAGGTTGGAGATAATCTTCACGATACATTGATGGAATCTATTTATGAAAATGCTACTTCAATTGCTAATAAAGTTGTAGAATATCCGGATAAAAAACAGGCATTTAGTTTTGATAGAACTTTAGACAAAATCTTAACCAGTAAATATCTCGGTTTTCCGATTATGTTTTTAATTTTAGCTGTTGTTTTTTGGATTACAATAGTTGGTGCAAATTATCCTTCTGCTTTAATTTCTTCGGTCCTTGTTGACAGCTTACATCCAATACTCAAAAACTTTACAGATTCATTTATGCCTTGGTGGTTAAGCGGTGTGTTAATTGATGGAGCATATCTTGCTATGGCTTGGGTTGTTAGTGTAATGCTTCCGCCTATGGCTATATTTTTTCCGGTTTACACTTTATTAGAAGACTTTGGATATTTACCCCGTGTTGCATTTAATATGGACCCGCTTTATAAAAAAGTAGGAGCTCACGGAAGACAGGCACTAACTATGGCAATGGGATTTGGATGTAATGCCGCAGGTGTAGTTGCCACAAGAGTAATTGATTCCCCGCGTGAAAGACTGATTGCAATAATTACAAATAATTTTTCATTGTGTAATGGAAGATGGCCGACACAAATACTGATTGCTACAATTTTTATTGGAGCTGCTGCTCCTGCTTATCTGGCTGGAATTGCTTCTGCTGCTGCTGTTGTTTTTATTGCAGTTTTAGGGATTACATTCAGTTTAATTGTTTCATGGGGATTATCAAAAACATTATTAAAAGGCGAGGCATCAGCTTTTAGCCTGGAACTTCCTCCATATCGTCCGCCAAGATTGTTGCAAACACTTTATACTTCTCTTATCGATAGAACAATTTTTGTTTTGTGGAGAGCAGTTGTATTTGCATTGCCAGCAGGAATGGTTATCTGGCTGGTAGCTAATATTACAGTAGATGGAATTTCTCTTGCAGATCATTTTATAAACTGGGTTAACCCGGCTGCTTTTATCTTTGGACTTAACGGAGTAATTATTCTTGCTTATATAATTGCTATTCCTGCCAATGAAATTGTAATACCAACTGTATTAATGCTGACTGTTGCTAACCTTGGTTTAACCAATCTTGGCGGTGGTAGCGGGGTAATGTTTGAGTTAGATTCTGCTGCTGATACTGCACAAATTCTCCACGCCGGCGGTTGGACATTATTAACAGGAATCAATCTGATGCTTTTCAGCTTGCTTCATAATCCTTGCTCAACTACTATCTATACAATTTATAAAGAAACTAAAAGTGTAAAGTGGACTGTTATATCAACCTTTCTCCCAATACTATTAGGATTAACTGTTACTTTCTTTGTTACTCAGTTATGGAGAATATTTTTATAGTTAATTAAAAAATTAAAGGGACTGTTTTTATGCGTATTCTTTCATGGAATGTTAATGGCATTCGTGCAATACAAAAAAAAGGGTTTGTTGATTGGTTTTTGACTGAAGATCCTTACATACTTTGTTTGCAGGAAACTAAAGCTGCACCTGAACAACTTTCTGAAGAACTGTTAAATATAAACGGATATAAATCATATTTCACTTCTTCCAAAGTTAAAAAGGGCTACAGTGGTGTTGCAATCTACACCAAACAAGAGCCGATTAAAGTTGAGCATGGTTTTGGCATTCCAAAGTTTGATGATGAAGGAAGAATTATAATAGCGGATTACAAAGATTTTGTTTTGCTTAACATTTACTATCCAAATGGAAAGATGAATAAGGAACGATTACAATATAAAATGGATTTTTATGACGCATTTCTGAAATATGCAAATAAGCTGGTTAAGAAAGGAAAAAATCTTGTTATTTGTGGTGATGTTAATACTGCACACAAAGAAATTGATTTAGCCAGACCAAAAGAAAATTCCAATGTATCCGGATTTCTGCCTATCGAAAGAGAATGGTTGGATAAGTTCATTTCAAATGGTTATCAGGATACTTTTAGAATGTTTAATGACGAACCGGATAATTATACTTGGTGGGATCAGTTAACACGTGCCCGCGATAGAAATGTTGGCTGGAGAATCGACTACTTTTTTGTGAGTGATAATTTTAAGAATAATGTAAAAGATGCTTTTATTATGCCGGATGTTATGGGGTCAGATCACTGTCCGGTTGGAATTGACATTAAGCTTAAATAACAGTTCAGAATTTACGCCACAAATTTGTGTACTAAGCAGCAGATAATAATCTGAAAAGTGAAAGATAAGAATTACTTTTTTGAGTGTTAATCACCGACAATCTGCACAAGATTGATTAAAAATTGACATAATTCTAAAATAATTACAGTAATCTGTTCCGAAAATAACTAATTTTCTTATATTATAGTTAGAATAATACGGCACTTTAATTGTTGTAATTATTAGGTTTATTGTTTTCCTTATAAAGTGTAATTTCTTAAAATTAACAGTCAGGAGTAAATGAGATCTAAATCTCAAAAACTGCAATTAAGGCTCACAATTGAATTTGCATTGTTCTTTATCGTAGTAGCAGTCTTCATCTTTGTATATTTTACCAGAAAATTTGAAGACCAGATAAACGAAAAATATGCCTATAAAGCTGATGTGTTTATCAACTTTTTTAAACAAAGCCCGAGTTCTTTTACTGATAAAGAGTTTACTGATAAAGAAGCGATTTCTAATTTACTTCAATTAAATGGGGCAGTTTATTTAGTTATTGAAAAACCCAGCGGAGAAGTATTAGATGCCATTAACTTAGATATTGCTGAAAATAACCTTTATGTACTTTCTAAATCTCAGAAGGAAGGGATTTCTCAGGACGAAAAAGTGTATCGAGTTGCACTGCCTGTTGAGAGGGAGAAAGTTACCGGAAAAATCTATGTTGGATTTGATTCGGGCGACGATGCGCATAAGATTCTTAAAAATCGAATGTTGACTGCATTATTCAGTTTATCAATTCTGATGGCTGGGATAGTTTTCACTTATTTCTTAAGCTCGATTTCTTTCCGACCTTTAGCAAAAATATTTAAAGCACTTGACTCGGCAAATATTTCTGCAGAACTAAAAGGCAAAAAGATCAGCAAAAAAAATGAGTTGAGAGTTCTTGAAGACCGTGTTAATATTCTGCTGGGTGAACTTGATAGATCAAGCGGTGAAGTTGAATCATTAAACAAAAAACTACACGATGTATTCAAAGACAAAATTGCAGAGTTAAATTTTGAAATTAACCAACGAAAGAAAGCTGAAATCCTGCTTCAAAAAAGCGAAGAACAATTCAGACTTGTATTTCAGAACGCTCCTATCGGTATAGTTATTATATCTACAGAAGGGAAAATTATAAGTGTTAACAGATCTTTTTGTAATACTGTTGGGTTTGAACGTGATGAAATAATCGGGGTTCCTGTTAAATACTTATTTGAAAAAAATGACCTCGAAGGTTTTGATATAGAATCACTTGAATATAATGGAAAACCAATTGCCGATATCCACACAGAAAAAACTTTGTTAAAAAAAGAAGGAAAAGAGATTAATGTTATAGTAAAATTAGTTTCGGTTCTGGATGAAAAGAATAAAGTTAAACATTATGTGATGCAGCTTTTAGATATCACTGAAATAAAGAGAGTTCAGCAAGAACTTGTTGAAGCACTAAGGAAAGCTGAAGAATCCGATAGATTAAAATCAGCCTTTCTTGCGCAGATGTCACACGAGATCAGGACTCCGCTTAATGTTATCCTGACTTCAATACCATTGCTTGCTGATGAAATCTCGAGCAAGGACGAAGAATTGAAAATTATTCTTGATTCTGTTAAAAGTGCAGGAAGGCGGTTACAAAGAACAATAGATATGATATTAAATATGTCTTCTGTTCAAAGCGGAAATTACAAACCAACTTTTGAAAAATTTGATTTAATAGAAGATCTTAAAAAGTTGATTAATGAATTTAAATCCTTAAGTGACGATAAAGGACTTGAGTTGAAGTTTACTCATTCAATAGTTAATTCATTAATTGTTGCTGATAGATATACTGTAAATCAGATATTTCAAAACCTGATTAATAACGCAATTAAATATACATTAAAAGGTTATGTTGAGGTATTTGTAAGATATGAGAATAATAATAAAATAAGAGTTGAAATACGTGATAGTGGTATTGGAATGAGTGAAGAATACCGTAAAAAATTATTTACACCTTTTTCTCAGGAAGATGTTGGATACAAAAGAGAGTTTGAAGGAAATGGATTAGGATTAGCATTAGTAAAAAAATATGTGGAGTTAAATAAAGCTGAAATTAACGTTGAAAGTGAAAAGAGTATCGGGTCTGTTTTTTCTGTTACATTTGATCTTAGTGTTAATTTTGAAAATGACTCTCAAATCAAAAAGTATTCTCAATATCAATAAACTGATAAAATATCTTACCGTAAAAAAATTATTCCGCTTATCTGTAATTCTTAAAATATTATATTTGTAGCACCGATTACTAAAATTCACTTTAAATTTTTAGAAGTATAATTACTAAAACTATACAAACAGAATCTTATAATTGAGTATAAATTAATATGAGTAAATACAGGATAGTCTCTTTTTACAAATATGTAACTATTGATGATCCGGAAGCTTTAGCAAAGAAACACCTTTCCTGGTGTATTGAAAACGAACTTAAAGGAAAAGTTTATCTTGCTAAAGAAGGAATTAATGGTTCGATATTTGGTAATAATAACAAAATAGAAAAATATAAAAACCACTTATCCCTCTATCCGATGTTTTCAGACATTTGGTTTAAAGAAACACCAACTGATGAAATAGCTTTTACTAAAATGCACGTCAGAGTAAAATCAGAGATTGTTAATTCAGGGTTAGAAAGCACTTCACTGGAGCATACTGCACCAAAAATTACACCTGAACAATTACTGAAATTTTATGAAGATAAAAAAGATTTTATAATTGTTGATGCACGAAACTGGTACGAAAGCAAGATCGGGAAATTTAAAAATGCTATCACACCACAGATAACTCATTTTAGAGAGTGGCCCAAGGTTGTTGAGTCATTAAATCAATACAAAGACAAAACAATTATTACGTACTGCACCGGCGGTATAAGATGTGAAAAAGCATCAGCGTATATGAGAGAGCAGGGCTTTAATAATGTTTATCAGATTGACGGCGGTATTTTAAACTATATTCAGAAATTTCCAGATACTTACTGGCAAGGCGGTATGTTTGTATTCGATGACAGGAGAGTATTTGAACCAAATACAAAAGAAGAACTTAAATATACAGCAAACTGCCACTTTTGCGGCAAGCCGACAGCATATCATATTAATTGTCATAATCTTGATTGCGATAAAATTATTGTATGCTGCCATGAATGTAAGATTATAAATGAATATTGCTGCAGTGATAAATGCAGGGCAAGTTCAAATAAAAGAAAAACCTTTTATGGATAAGTTTATATTTATGCGTCTCTGCCTTTAATAATCAGATGCAAAGACGCATAATTACAATTACAAAGAATTACTTTTTCCAATCAGCTAATAATTTTTTCATGTTTTCAAAATCAAAAGGCGGATTTTTCAATCTGCTGCCGAAATCAATTGCTTTTTCCATTGTAGAAATTGCCTCAGATTTCTTATTCATCTTTGCATAATATTGTGCCAGTAAACTCATATTAGAATAGTTCTGAGTAATCAAAGTAGATGCCTGAATCCAGTTAAAACCTTCATCAAGATTTATATTTTGCTGCAAACAGTAATTTGCTGCTGATGAAAGTGTTCGCCAGTCAACGGTATTGCGGGCGTTTTGCAAAACTAAATCCTGAGTGTTGATATTGATTTTAAATGGAACTTTAAGTTTTTCCCAAATCAAATTTACAATTGCAGAATTATCTGTTACATCAGTAATTGTAAATGCCATTCGTTCAGTGAAGGGATTTGATTCGGGTTTTACTTTTATTCTTAATACTTCTTTATCCGGATTAAAAGCCGGACTATCATCAACCTTTGTATCTTTGCTAAAAATAATTTCCCACTCATTTTTATTTGGTATTGTGTGGATACCGTAAGTCCCTGCCGGTAACTCAGTTCCATTAATATTTACTGCTTCAGAAAAAGTAATTGTTGTTGCTTCATTTGCACCAGTTCTCCAAACCTGTCCAAAAGGAACAAGTTCGCCCCAGATTACCCTTTCCTTAACACCTGGTGAACTGTAATCAATTGTAATTTTTGTAATACCCACAAACTGAGAAACAGTTGCATCCGGACTTGGACGTGGTGTTTTGAAACCTTGTGCATATACTGAGAGTGTCATTACTGCCAGTATAGACAACACAAATAAGATTTTTTTCATAAATGTCCCTTCCTTTAATTTATATTTTGAACGATTAGTATGGATTAGTTAATTTCAATACCAAGTTAATTATCATTTTTTATTTATGCAATTCAATGGATAACGAGTTTAAAAAAGAAATTGAACAAAGTCTGAAGAAATCAAAACCTCACACCAAAGTTGATGAAATTAAAAGATGGATCCCGAGCATTATTATTCTCCCGATTGCAATTTATTGGATATTGAATAGGGGAGAATATGGCTTACTGGATAATATTGATCTTGTAATTCACGAAGCAGGACATCTTTTCTTTAAATTTTTTGGAAAATATATCTACACTCTTGGCGGAACTTTAATGCAGATAATTCTTCCTTCAATTATTTTCTTTTATTTTTTCAGAAGCGAGTACAGAACCGGGATGCAGTTTTCATTGCTCTGGCTTGGACAAAATTTTATTAACATATCTGTTTATGCTGCTGATGCCCAGGCTCAAAGATTACCTTTGCTTGGCGGAAACAGAGTTTATCACGATTGGCATTACCTGCTTGGTGAAATCGGATTGCTTCAGTATGATGCTGAAGTGGGATATTTATTTTTCGGAATTGCAATTGCAATTTTTATTGTTGTGATAATAATGCCTCTAATTACTCAAAATTAAATATTATCTTTTGCCTCAAAAAATTAACGGATATTAATTGAAAAAGATTTTTCTTCTATTATTATTAATAATTATTCAAAATAATCTGTTTGCTCAGCAGGATACTGTAAAAACGTTTTTCCCAAACGGAAAACCCGAAGCGATTGTGGTTTATAATGGCGATCAGCGGCAGGGAGAAGCTTTATTTTACTGGGAAAACGGTAATCTTAAAGAGAGAAGAAACTATGTGAATGACAAAGTGTTTGGAACGGTTACTGTATATTATGAAAATGGAAAAATAAAGGAACTATATAGTATTGAAGATGGAAAAAGAGATGGACCCGCAGCTTATTATGATTCACTTGGTAATGTAGTCGAAGATGTGATCTTTGAAGATGGAGTAAGAAAAGGACAGGAGTTTTTACTTGTTGGTGAATATCGGGAAGAAGATTATCAGAAACTTTTAGCAGAATGGAAAGAAAGACAAAGCAATAAAAAGAAAGATGCCAACGAACTTAATCTTCCACCCATTGAAGATGATAAGATAAATATGGATGATGATCCTGCATATCTGCTTAGCCCGGAAATTATGCCTGAGCCGATTGGAGGAATGCATACTATTTACAAAAGACTTGTTTATCCAATCGAAGCGAAAAAGAATAAAATAGAAGGCACTGTAAAAGTGATGGCTTTTATTGAAAAGAATGGCGAAGTCTCTTCTGCTCAGGTTGTTGAGGGCATTGGTTATGGTTGTGATGAGAATGCAAGACTATCGGTTTACTACACAAGATTTAAACCCGGGCTGCAAAAAGGCAAAAGAGTTAAAGTTCAGATGATAATACCTGTTGAGTTTAAATTAGATGGTTCAAAGGAATAAGATTTTATATTAAATAATCTTAAATCTTAATTCTGCTAAAACTGATTTGATCGTCTCATTCAGATTTGTGCTTTTGATTTTATAGTTATTATATTCTCTTCTTACCGGATAGTATTTCCTTTGATTATCAAACTCATTTATAATATTTGAACTACTCATTCCTGCCATTTTTCTCATCCTTTTGTCATCATCAGCTATCGGATAAATTTCAGATATAAGCTGATTCATGGAATCCTCAAACCGTGTAGAAAAATTTATTTCGATAACAGGATTCTGTAGTACAGGGAGCTGAAAATCGTATTGTTTATCAACATTCAGAAATTTACAAAGTGAGTCATAGATCATGATTGTTCCATTTGCCTTTCCTTCATAAGAATATCCTGCAATATGTGGCGTAGCAATATCCGCTCTATCTAATAATTCCAGGTTTACTTCCGGTTCATTTTCCCAGACATCAAGAACAGTAATTATTTTTTTATTTCTAAGGGTTTCAATTAAATCATTGTTGTTTATTACTGCTCCGCGTGAAGTATTAATAAGAATAGTGTTTTCTTTAAGTTTGTCAAGCTTATCTTTATTGATGAGATGCAAAGTACTATCAATACCGCTAAGATTTAATGGAGTATGAAGGGTGATAATATCACATTTAAGGATTTCATTTAGCGAAACAAATTTTCTTGGATCTCCGCCTCTTTCAAGCGGCGGATCGTTTAAGAAAACTCTCATCCCAAGAGATTCTGAAAAATGTGCGACTTTGCTGCCAACATTACCTACCCCAACTATTCCGATTGATTTATCTTTAAGGTTAAAATTAAATTTAACACTTAGATAAAAAAGTGAAGCAACAACATATTCAGCAACAGAAAAAGCATTACAGCCCTGTGCATCTGCAAAAGCAATTTTGTTTTTTTTAAGATAATTCAAATCAACATGATCTGTTCCGATTGTTGCAGTACCGGTAAATTTTATATTAGTATTTCTAAGTAAGCCTTCATCAACCTTAGTGATAGATCGAACAATAAGAATGTCAGCATTTTTTAGAAGTTGATTTGAAATAAAACGTCCGGGAACAGTTTCAACGATTCCTAAATGGCTGAAAGCTTTTTCGGCAAACAAAATATTTTCATCAATAATAATTTTCAGCATATTTTTTTAGTTCTGATCTATAATAACAAAATTTTTAATTGGGATTTGCACATATTCAAACTATTTTTGCAAACCAATTAAGTCAACAAAATTAATTTACATGTAAAAACAAATTGTTTTTCCTAAAATAAGGATTTTCTGATGCTAAGCAGACTTTTACAACCTGAAATCCAGTCTCTGATAGAGGAGAGACAGCTTAGCATTCTTAAAGAAATTCTTTTAGAGTGGACTCCAGCCGATATTGCTGAACTTCTTATTGATCTTCCAGAAAAAGACCGGGTTATCATCTTTCGTTTGCTTTCTAAAGAACTTGCTGCTGATACATTTGAGTATATGGATTTTGATACTCAGATGGAATTGCTGAAGCTAATGGGTAAAGAAGAAAGCGCCGTTATCCTGAACGAAATGGATCCCGATGACCGTACCTGGTTGTTTGAGGAATTACCGGCATCTGCTGCCAAACAATTACTTCAGCTGCTTTCACCTGATGAAAGGAAAATTGCAGTACAACTGCTCGGATATCCGGAAAATTCAGTTGGAAGGCTGATGACGCCTGATTACATTGCCGTAAAACCTTCATACTCAATCCAGGAAACTTTAGACTACATACGCGAACACGGACAAAACAAAGAAACATTAAACATAGTTTATGTTGTTGATGAAAAAGGAAAGTTGATTGATGATATTAAGATAAAAGATTTTCTTCTTGCACCATTAAATCAAACAGTATCTGATTTGATGACAGAAAACTTTGTTGCATTACATGTTTATGATGATCAGGAAACTGCTGTTGAAGCATTTAAAAAATATGATAGAGTTGCTTTGCCTGTTGTAGATAGAGCCGGAATTCTGATAGGAATAGTAACTGTTGATGACGTATTTGACATAGCTGAAGAAGAAGCAACAGAAGATATGCACAAGCAGGCAGCTATGGAAGCTCTTGATGAACCTTACTCTTCGATTCCATTATTAGAGATGATAAAAAAACGTGCCGGCTGGCTGGCAGTTTTATTTCTGGGAGAAATGTTTACGGCTTCAGCAATGGCTTTCTTTGAAGACGAAATAGCTAAGGCAGTTATACTGGCAATGTTTGTTCCGCTGATAATTTCCAGCGGCGGTAACTCAGGTTCACAAGCGGCAACGCTTGTAGTACGTGCAATGGCACTTGGTGAAGTTACAATTAAAGACTGGTTTTTTGTTATCAGGCGCGAACTTATAACAGGACTGACATTGGGTTCTATATTAGCAGTTATTGGCTTTTTAAGGATTTTTGTCTGGCAAATGGCTTCGCATATTTATGGAGAGCATTGGTTCTTTGTTGCGCTTACTGTATCTACTTCTCTGGTTGGTGTTGTAATGTGGGGTACAATTACCGGCTCAATGCTTCCGTTTATATTAAAAAAATTTGGTTTTGACCCCGCATCATCTTCTGCACCGTTTGTTGCTACTCTTGTGGATGTTACAGGATTAGTAATTTATTTTTCAGTAGCAATTTTTATACTAAGCGGCAGACTTTTATAGAGAAGTTTGCTGTTTTCCTGGTAAAATATTAAGAATCGTAAACTTATTATTTTTATATTTACACCGTTATAAATTATCCAAAAAGTAATAATGTGAGTAAGAAAAAAATAACAAAAGGAATAATCTTAGCCGGCGGCTCAGGTTCAAGATTATATCCGATAACAAAAGTTTACAGCAAACAATTAGCATTAATTTATGATAAGCCGCTTATCTATTATCCCCTTTCTATCCTGATGCTCGGAGGAATAAAAGATGTTTTAATTATTTCGAATGAAGAAACAATACCATTATATAAGCAGTTATTTAACAGCGGTAACACAATAGGAATGAACATACAATATGCAGTTCAACCAGCACCAAATGGAATTGCAGAAGCATTTATAATAGGAGAAGAATTTATTGGTGATGATAATGTTTGTTTGGTTCTTGGTGATAACATCTTTTACGGCGATTTGACTTTTTTTTATGAAGCAATAGAAAAAAACACCGGTGCTACAATTTTTGGTTATCAGGTAACAGATCCCGAAAGGTATGGGATAGTTGAGTTTGATAAACAAGGAAAGGCAATTTCAATTGAGGAGAAACCATTAAAACCTAAATCACAATATGCTGTACCCGGACTTTATATTTACAACAGTGATGTTGTAAATATTTCAAAAAATTTAAAACCTTCTGCTCGCGGTGAGCTGGAAATCTCCGATGTAAACCGAATATATCTTGAAAAAGGTGAGCTATACGTAGAAAAAATAGGCAGAGGAATTGCCTGGCTGGATACAGGAACGCCAGAAGCACTATTACAAGCATCAAACTTTTTTGGAGTAATTGAAGACAGACAAGGATTAAAAGTAGCTTGTATTGAGGAGATTGCTTTTAATAAAGGATTTATAAATAAAGAGCAGTTTAGAGAGTTAACTAATTCGATTCCTAAATCGTTATATAAAGATTATCTTGAAAAAATATTGAAAGAGGGATAAGTAATTGGAGGTTATAAAAACAGAGTTTCCCGGTTTATTTTTGATCAAACCTAAAGTATTTGGTGATATAAGAGGATACTTTTTTGAAAGCTACAATAAAGATGTCTATCATAAAGCTGGAATAGATTTCCATTTTGTTCAGGATAATATTTCTAAATCAAAAAAGAATACTATAAGGGGACTTCATTATCAGATTGGCAACAAAGCACAGGGTAAATTGTGTCAGGTAATCTCTGGCAAAGTGCTGGATGTTGCAGTAGATATACGATTTGGTTCACCTACATTTGGAAAATATTTTGCTTCAGAATTAACTGAAGAAAATCACACCCAACTCTGGATTCCGCCCGGATTTGCTCATGGCTTTTCTGTTTTATCAGACGAAGCAATTTTTTCATATAAATGTACTGAACTTTATTGTAAAGAACTCGAAAGAGCAATTTTATACAATGACCAGCAGCTGAACATTGATTGGAAAGTTAACGCTCCGCTTGTTTCTGAAAAGGATTTACAGGCAAAGTTATTCAAAGAAATCAATAAAGACTTCATCTATTAATTTGTATTCAAAAAGGAAATTATATGCAAGTTCCGTTGTTAGATCTTAAACTTCAATACCAGTCATTAAAAAAAGAGCTTGATGAAGCTATTATAAAAGTAGCTGAATCACAGTACTTTATTCTTGGACCTGAAGTAACAAGTATGGAAAAAGAATTTTGCAGCTATCTTGGCTGTAAACATGCACTTGGTGTTTCATCCGGTACTGATGCTCTTCTATTAGCTCTGATGGCTGTTGACATAAAACCCGGTGATGAAGTTATCGTACCAACATATTCATTCTTTGCAACTGCTGGAGTTGTTTCAAGATTATTTGCTGTTCCGGTTTTTGTTGAGAACGATCCTGTTACATTTAATATTGATCCAAAAGACTTTGAAAGAAAAATTACTGCAAAAACAAAGGCTGTAATCCCTGTTCATCTTTATGGTCAGAGTGCTGAGATGGATGAAATAATGAAGATTGCAAAATCTCATAATCTTATCGTTATTGAAGATGCTGCTCAGGCAATCGGCACACAATATAAAGATGGAAGATTTGTTGGAACAATAGGTGATATCGGATGCTTTTCATTTTTTCCCAGCAAGAATCTCGGCTGTTATGGTGATGGAGGCTTGATTACAACTAATAATGATAAGCTCGCAAAAATCCTTACTATTAAAAGAGTGCACGGCGGTGAACCTAAATATTATCACAAAGTAATCGGCGGTAATTTCAGAATTGATGCTTTACAGGCAGCAGTGTTGAGAGTTAAACTTCCACATTTGGATAAATGGTCTGAGAAAAGAAGACAGAATGCAAATCGCTATACACAATTATTTAAGGACGCCGGCCTGGCAGAAGAAACAGGAAAAACATCCTTCGATTCTAAAAATAAAGTGTTGCTGCCTAAAGCTGTTTATGATTTAGCAAGTGTGAAAAATTATCATATCTACAATCAATATATCATCAGGATTGAAAACAGAGATGCTGCGAGAGAATTCTTAACTAAAAATGAAATCGGAACAGAAATATATTATCCGGTTCCTTTTCATTTACAGGAATGTTTTAATGAGCTTGGTTATAAAAAAGGAGATTTTCCCGTATCAGAATTTGCGGCAGATAAATCCTTAGCTTTACCAATATTCCCTGAGTTAAGTGATGATCAACTTGTGTATGTAGTTGAAACTTTAAAAAAGTTTTTCAATAAGTAAAAGTATCTTATGTTAAAAAAGATATTTCTGTCACTGCTATTTAGTTTTATCACATTTGCACAGGTGGTTTATGAGCCGCTGCACAAAGATATTTATTCATTCCTCGCAAGACTTAGCCAAAAATCTGTTATTGAGTTTAACGATCAGATAAGACCTGTTAGCAGAAAATATATCGCTCAAAAACTAATTGAAGTTACCGGAAAATCTGATAAACTGACTTCATTGGAGAAGGATGAATTAGACTTTTACAGCAAAGATTTTCGTTTTGAATTTGATCTGCTGAAAAATATTAAGGAAGATTCTTCAGGAATTTTATTTTTCAGATATGATAAATCAGAAAGATTAAGGCTATTCAGTTTTAATAATAATTTCTTCAGATTAAATATAAGCCCGATACTTGGTTTACAAATTGGTACTCGTGACAATGAAAAGCTAACCCATATATGGAATGGAATTGCCACTTACGGCTACATTGATAAATATATCGGGTTTAGTTTTGATTTCAGAGACAATACTGAAACCGGTAAAACAATAGATAAGTTAAAACAGTTTACACCAATAACAGGCGTCGAAGCAAAATCGGATTTAACTACCCCGGTTTTTCCTCCGGATAAAATGGAGTATAGTAAAATAAACGCTGTAGTTGCAACTGAATGGGATTGGGGATCGTTTGCAGTTGGTAAAGATTTAATGGAGTGGGGTTATGGTAAAAGCGGATTGCTGGTTCTATCACAAAAAGCTCCCTCATTCGGATTTATAAGATTGGATGTTAAACCTGTTGATTGGCTCAGGTTTAATTATTTGCACGGCTGGTTATCATCAACAGTATTGGACTCTAACACAATAATTCATAATCTATCAGGCGGCATCAGTTTTTCATTTATTGATAAGTTTATTGCTTCCCACACATTGACAGTTACACCACTAAAAGGATTGGATATTTCACTTGGAGAATCGATCGTTTATGATAAAAAGCTTGAACTTTTATACTTAATGCCAATAATGTTTTTCCGGTTAGCAGATCATCAGCTAAGCCATCAGTTAAACGCTGCCGGAAGCAATGCGCAAATGTTTTTTGGAATAAGTTCAAGGGGTAACATAACAAATACTCATTTGTACGGAACATTATTTATTGATGAAATAACAATCAGCGGTTTATTTGATTCATACAAACAGCGTAATCAATTTGGGTTTACTCTTGGTGGTTCGGTTACTGACTTGCCGATAGAGAATCTGACTGCAACAATTGAATTCACAAAAATATATCCGTTCGTTTACCGGCATTATATTCAAACAACAGATTATCAAAGCTCTGGATATTTGCTTGGTCATTGGATGGGACACAATTCTGATCTGATTTATGGATCACTCAACTATAGATTTATAAGAGGTCTGCAGGCTACAGTATGGGCTCAGTACATCCGTAAAGGTGAAAACGGAAATGTTCAGCAGCAGTACATTATTCAGCCGCAGCCGCCGTTTTTATTTGGCTTGCGAAAAAACTATTCTTACTTTGGAGCTGAAATAAAGTATGAATACACACACGAATTGTTTGGAAAATTACAATATCAAAGGACAAATTCTTCTTTGCAGCAAGATGATTTAAGTTTTGCTGATAAAGTATTAAATGAGTTTTATTTCTCAATTTATTATGGTTTATAATTTTGATAAATGACTTGAAAAATAAAAAGACTTACATTGCCGGTCATAATGGTATGGTTGGCTCAGCTATTTATAAAGTGTTGGTATCATCCGGTTATAAAAACATTGTTACCAAAGACTTCTCACAATTAGATTTAAGAAACCAATCAGATGTTTTAAAATTTTTCGAGACAGAAAAACCGGAAGTTGTTATTATTGCTGCAGCAAAGGTTGGTGGAATATTAGCTAACAATACTTATCGAGCAGAATTTATTTATGATAATCTGATGATAGAATCAAATCTTATTCATTCATCTTACTTAAATAAAGTTGAGAAACTTGTTTTTCTCGGAAGTTCGTGCATTTATCCAAAACTAGCTCCTCAGCCTTTGAAAGAAGAGTATTTGCTTACTGACACTCTTGAATTTACAAATGAGCCTTATGCAATTGCAAAAATAGCCGGAATTAAATTGTGTGAAAATTATTATCGTCAGTATGGATGTAATTTTATTTCTGCAATGCCGACTAATCTCTATGGACCAAACGATAATTTTAATCTTGAGACTTCACATGTTCTTCCGGCACTTATAAAAAAATTCCATGAAGCAAAAGTAAAAAATGAAAAGGAAGTTGTAATCTGGGGTTCAGGCAAGCCTCTTCGTGAATTTTTATTTGTAGAAGATCTTGCTGGTGCGATTTTGTTTTTAATGGAGAATGTAAACTCAGAAGATCTTTATGGAAAAGGAATCACTCATTTAAATATCGGAACCGGAAAAGATATTTCTATTAATGATCTTGCAAAAATGATAGCTGAGATTATTGGATATAAAGGCAGTATTAATCACGATACATCAAAACCGGATGGAACTCTTCGCAAGCTTCTGGATGTTTCGCGGATAAATTCACTAGGGTGGCGGTATAAGACTGAACTGCAAGATGGAATTGATAAGACTTATAACTGGTTTTTAAGTAAATTTGCTTAGTGAATAGAACACGGATTGAACTGATCAAAGGGATTTTCACGGGTTAGAAAATCAATTTAAATCGGTTTTATCAGTTAAATCAATGTCCCATTATTTTAATCAAAAGTTGAAGATATGAAAAGAGCATTAATAACAGGAATAACAGGACAAGATGGAAGCTACTTAACAGAAATCCTTCTTGAAAAAGGATATGAAGTTCACGGAATTATCAGGAGAAGCAGCTCTTTTAATACCGGAAGAATAGATCATCTTTACAACGATCCTGAAATTCTTAATAAGAAATTGTTTCTTCATTACGGCGATCTTGTTGATACAAGCAATCTGAACAGATTACTTGAAAAAATTCAGCCTGATGAAATATATAATCTTGCTGCACAAAGTCATGTTAAAGTTTCGTTTGAAGTTCCTGATTACACCGGACAAGTGGATGCACTTGGCACGCTAAGATTCCTGGATGCAATAAGAGAAGTAGGATTAAGAACAGTAAAATTCTATCAGGCATCAACAAGTGAATTGTATGGTAAAGTTCAGGAAATTCCACAAACTGAAAAGACGCCTTTCTATCCTCGTTCACCGTATGGCGTTGCAAAGCTTTATGGTTTTTGGATAATTGTAAATTATCGCGAAGCTTACGATCTGTTTGCCTGTAACGGAATTTTGTTCAATCACGAGTCACCGAGAAGAGGTGAAACATTTGTAACCAGAAAAATTACTCGTGCTGCATCCAGAATTGCAGCCGGGATGCAGCAAAGTATTTCGCTTGGAAATCTTAATGCTAAAAGAGATTGGGGATATGCTCCTGAATATTGCGAAGGAATGTGGAGAATACTTCAGTATAAGCAAGCTGAGGATTTTGTTCTTGCAACCGGTCAAACTAATACCGTTAGAAAATTTGTTGAACATAGTTTTAATCACCTTGGAATTGAGTTGGAATGGAAGGGAAAAGGAATTAATGAAAAAGGTGTTATCAGCAGTGTAGATTTCAACAAAGCCAGAGCTTTGATTGATTACAGAAAAAACTCTAAGTTTTATAAATATGATTTTACCACAAAACTTAAGAAGGGCAAAGTTGTTGTTACGGTTGATAAAAATTATTACCGACCTACAGAAGTTGATTTGTTGATAGGCAATCCGTTAAAAGCAAAAAAATTACTTGGCTGGAAAGCAAAAACAAAGTTTGAAGATCTGGTAAAGCTGATGATAAAATCCGATATGGATAAAGTGTTAAAAAGAGGATTTTAGATTCTGTGTTAAATCTTTATCAAATCAAATTTATAGCCTTTAGATTTTAGATTTTTGATAAGTTCTTCAAGTCTGTTATAAAATTTATCGGTTCGTTCAGGGCTTGTTCCGAAATGGATTAGAATATTTGTCCCGTTTAATCCATATTTATTTTCGAAGCTGATAATACTGTTAAAGATTTCGTCACTTGAACGATATTGTTTCCCCATCGAAGGAATTGTATAATCTGCGTTTGAAATGATTCCCGGAGTAAAATTGATTATCTTTATACCAATTTCATTTGCCCAGACAGATATCGTATCGTTATACCATTCATAAGGAGGAAGAAAAATTGAAGATTGACTTTTACTTACTCCAGCTTGATCTAAAGCCCTATAATTATTTTTCAGATCAGTTAGAAATTCTTTTTTTGTGATCAATGTGGAATCCCTCTTTTCCCAATCTGCATATAACAAATGTTTGTCCGAATGAGGACCGACATAATGACCATCGTTTTTCAATTCTTTTATTAATTCAAGATGAGATCTTACAAAATTTCCTGTAAAGAAAAAGTTTGCCTTAACATTTTCATCTCTTAAAGTTTTCATTATAATTTTTGCACCGTCATCAAATTCGTGTGCACTGAAAATAAGATGCACTTCTTTTTGTGTAGTATCGGTTTTAATAATTCCGCCATGATTGATAACAAAACTATCATAAGATTTATTCCCTTTGTTCTGAAGCGCTGACAAGTAGTAAGTTAAGCTTGCTGTTCCATCCATTGTTGGTTCATTAGTTGAGTAATCTCCATAATCATCGTGATAAACAACATAATTGTTTTGAAATTGTTCATATTCATCCGGGCTGTAAAGCTGTATCCCAATAAGTTTATTATAGATAGTTGCGTAAACCGGACCATCAACCAGCCCGCCAGTAATCGGATAATTATAAAGATGTGTAAAAGCAGAATGAGGATCAGATGGATAATCACCATTTGCCGGCAATCCGACTATCATACTTGTGCCCCACGGATTACATCCAAACAGCCAATCGCGTAATGAAGCTTCCATTTCAAGATAGTCTTCATTACCCGAAATCTCATTATACAATCTGCATTGAGTAAGTATTGCGGAAACTAAATTATTAGAACACCAGATAAACGGGATACCTATTTGGAACGGATTATCAATACCGCGCTGATAAACTGAATCAATTCCTCTTTTCATAAACGATAAAAAAATTTCTTTTGAAGCATTAAGATCATTCTCAGCCAACAAGTAATGACCAAGATTAACGAAAGGATACCATTGATAATGCCTTGCAGTATCAGCTCCCATCCACGGGGTAATCTGCTCGCTTACTCCAAAATTAATTGCATCAGATAAATAATTATCATCACCCGAAACATTAAATAATTGCACAGCAGCAAGTTCCATATCATCAACAAAGTTATCTTCTTCATAAAAATAAGGTGATACACAAGGTGCCGTCTGGCAAGCTCCGGGATTGTTCTTTCCGGTTATATACGCATCTTTAGATTTTTGATAAAATGTTTCAGACAATTCAGGATAATATTTACCAAGCAATTCTGCGGCTAAAGAAAACACAGAAGAAAACTTGCCTGCAGTTGAAGCAAGTCCCGTTGCCCTGTTCTGATATTTAAAAACTCCCTGCGGCTTTCCGGTTGCAAAATAAACAGGTCTTTCCAATCCTTTTCCATAACTTGTTGTATCTTCAGTTGGCAGTCTAAATCCGCGATGATCTCTGTCATCAGCAATCTGATTAAACATAACATCTTTTTCGGGATTCATTTTCATCAGCCAGTCAACTCCCCATTTTGCTTCATCAAGAATATCAGGAATTCCATTTGAAGCCTTGTTTCCATCTTTGTCATACTTATCGCCAAATGCTTCCGGATTTTTTGAATATGCGAATAACATCTGATAAGCTGCATTTGCAGATGTTGTAACATACTGCAAGTAATCAGAAGCATCGTGCCAGCCGCCGACAACATTGATAAAAGTTGAATCAAGCGCCGGATGATAAATTATAAATCCATCGTGAGTGTGACAGGAATCTTTTAAAAAGGGATTGTAACCACATCTTTGCTGACGCATATAGTTGAGCAGAAAATCAGCAGTTCCGTTATACACATCATCATCAATTCTGAAAGAAGGGGATTTAATTCCATTGCATTCGATATAAAACGCGCCTTGTATTTCAAACTCAGAAAAATCTAATCTTGCTGTTGAATTAAAAGACCATTGCGTACCGAAAGATTTTATTTTATTCGATGTAAAAACTATCTGCTCTGTCAGCGCATCCTTTATTGAAAAGTTTTCAGGTAATTTAAATTCTTTGCTGATAAAGACTGCAGCTTTAATTGATTTAGTTAAATAGCCAAGTTGGTTTATTCTTATCCAGCTCTTTTGGTCCTGCGGATAATTATTTACTATTATAAAAAAGAGCAGAAGCAAAATGATTTTTTTCATATCAAATAAATGTTTTGTTGCAGTTAAATTACAAAAGAAGCTGCATTATTCCTTAAACAAAGCATAATTTGTTTTTGCCTTCAGAAAGATTAAAGTTAATTTTGTAATAAAATATTATTGTACTATGCAAACAGAAATTTTTGCTCAAATTTAAATACCGGAGGTTTTATGTTCGACTCTAATTATAAATTTACTTGTGTTGAAAGATTTTTAAAGTATGTGAAATACGATACTCAATCTGATGAAGATTCCACTTCGTTTCCATCAACTGAAAAACAAAAAATTCTTTCAAAAGATCTAGCTGAAGAATTAAAGCAGATTGGATTAAAAGATGCACATATGGATGAATGGGGTTATGTAATGGCAACTCTTCCATCTAACACAAATAAAAAAGTTGATCCAATTGCTTTTATCTCTCACGTAGATACATCACCAGCTGTATCGGGAAAAGATGTTAAGCCAATGATAAGAAAAAATTATCAGGGTGGAGACATTAAACTTGAACATGGCGGCTGGGTAATTAAAGTTGATGAAAATCCGTATT
The DNA here is from genome assembly GCA_032027145.1 of Ignavibacterium sp. Classification (NCBI taxonomy): domain Bacteria; kingdom Pseudomonadati; phylum Ignavibacteriota; class Ignavibacteria; order Ignavibacteriales; family Ignavibacteriaceae; genus Ignavibacterium; species Ignavibacterium sp. The sequence goes on from JAVSMP010000001.1 coordinate 1,128,063, forward strand.
TAAAAGAAGTGATAGGATACGACTTAATAACAACTGATGGTTCAACGCTGTTAGGCGCTGATAATAAAGCAGGTGTTGCTGAAATTATGGATGCAATCAATTATCTGTTAACTCATCCTGAAGTAAAACATGGCGATATCAAAGTATGCTTTACACCGGATGAAGAAGTGGGAAGGGGAACTGAAAAGATTGATCTGAAAAAACTTGGTGCAAAGTATGCTTATACTATTGATGGATCATGCAGAGGCGAACTTGAAACAGAAACTTTTTCTGCAGATGCTGTTGTAATAAAATTCTTCGGAAAAAATATCCATCCCGGTTATGCAAAAAATGTGATGATAAACTCTATTAAAATTGCATCCCGTTTTATTGAAAAACTTCCTAAGGATAGTCTTTCACCTGAAACCACAGAAGGACGTGAAGGTTATGTTCATTGCGGTGCTTTTAACGGGAATGAAGAATTAACAACATTGAAATTTATTATTCGTGATTTTGAAACACCAAAGCTTAAGGAGTACGAAGAATTATTAAAGAAAATTGCTGAAGATACAGTTAAAGAGTTCCCAGGTTCAAAGCTTGAGTTTCAGGTAATTGAGCAATATAGAAATATGAAGGAAGTTCTCGACAATCATAAACACGTTACTCAATATGCTATAGAGGCAATGGAACGACTTGGAATAAAACCGATTATGCATCCGATTCGCGGAGGTACGGATGGTTCTCGTTTATCTTTTATGGGATTACCAACGCCAAATATTTTTGCCGGTGAGCAGAGTTTCCATTCGCAGATCGAATGGGTTGCGGTTCAGGATATGGAAATGGCTGTTAAAACAATTGTTGAAGTTGCAAAAGTCTGGGAAGAAAAAGCTTAGGAAATTTGAAGATAATTGTTGCGCGATTTTTATAGGTTAATATCTGCTCTTATTAATCAGAAAAATCTGAAGAACTTGAAGTTATCTATTGCAGAAAAGCTGAATAATTTGACTTAGTCTTTTGTTAATTAAAATTCTTATAGAAACTTTCTTGATGAAAACTCAAAAGAGAAATGATTCAAATAACATAACAGACAGCCGGCTCCCAATCCCCAGCCGACCTCCGGAGTTAATGGCGCCTGCCGGAGACTGGACGATGCTGCGTGCAGCAGTAAATAACGGTGCTGATGCAGTCTATTTTGGTTTGGATAAACTAAATATGCGTGCAAAAGCAAAAAACTTTACTCTTGATGATCTGAAAGAACTTACTTCTTACTGCAAAGAAAATAATGTTACTACATACCTCACATTAAATACAATTGTTTTTGAAGAAGAACTTGAAGAACTTGAAGAAATAATTGTTGCAGCAAAAGAAAACAAAGTAGATCGAATAATCTGCTCTGATCTAGCAGCGGCTGACTTATGTTTTAAACATCAGATGCCGTTTTGTATCTCAACTCAAAGCTCAATTTCAAATTCACTTGCTGCTGATGTTTATAAAAGAATGGGTGCTGTAAGAATAGTTCTTGCGCGTGAATGTTCACTTGAAGAGATAAAAAAAATTCGTAAAAAGACCGATCTAGAGATAGAGACTTTTATCCATGGAGCAATGTGCATTGCAATAAGTGGAAGATGTTTTATGAGTCACCATCTTTTTGGTAAGAGTGCAAACCGCGGTGAATGTGTTCAGCCGTGCAGAAGAGAGTATGAAGTTTATGATTCCGCTGCAAAAAAATCACTTCTCATTGGTGAGGATTATGTAATGTCTCCACAAGATCTTTGTACAATCGAATTTATTGATAAGTTGATTGAAGCGGGCATTGACTCTTTTAAAATCGAAGGGAGAAAACGGGCACCTGAATATGTTGCAAAGTCTGTATCTGCATATCGTCAGGCTATTGATCTTTACTTTGAAGGAAAGCTTACCGCTGCAAAGAAAAAAGAGTTGCTTACAGAACTTGAAAAAGTTTATAACCGAGGTTTTTCATCAGGATTTTATTTCAGTGTCCCAAGCTCTGAAGAATATGCCGGAGTTGAAGGAAGTAAAGCGACGACCAGAAAATCTTATGTTGGTAAAGTTCTTAATTACTTTAAAGAAATTGGGATTGCACATATACTGATTGAATCAGGTCAGATAAAAATTGAAGATGAGTTGTTGATTATGGGCGAAACTACCGGAGTTCTTGAACTTAAACTTGAAAAAATTGTTGTTAATGATAAAGAGGGTCAAACTGCAAATCGCGGCGATGAAGTTACTTTTAAAACTCCTTCATTGGTAAGGAGAAATGATAGAGTGTATTTGATTGAACAAGTCGTTTAGAAAATACTAGAGTCTTAAAACAGAATTATTTGAAAAGTAAGTTGTAATTTTTATACTTATTAAGTGCTGTGTGCCTTTGCAAGTTTAGATTATTTTTCGCTTTACCCAAAAGCGTATTCCAATTACCAGACTAAATGATATAACAGCAGGGAGAGCGATAAATAAAAGTCCTAAACCCGGAGTGTTTTTCCCGGTTGCAGGATCATAGTTAAAGCAGGAAAACAGATTATTTGGAGTTGGTAAACGATAGGTGGGTGAAAAAACATTGTTAATACTGCTGATCAATAAGCTAATTTCTTTTTCATTTCGGAGTCCGATTAATTTTTTAGTTATGTAACCATCTGAATTTACGCCAACCAAAAGTGCATCATGATCAAATTGTTTAATTTCATCGTTCCATACCGGATTAAATCCAACAGAAGCATTAAGCTGATTAATGCTGTCGGTTATAGCAAATTGCCAATGTTCGTTATCATTTAATTCAATCCGCTGTGCCATCAACTTCATATCTTTTAATGAATCAAGCGGATCAAAACTAATTACTAAAACATAATAGTTTTTGTTTCTGCCGGAAGTGATATGTTGTAGATTTTCCATCAACTGAAAAAGTAAAGGACTGCATACACCTGTGCATCTGGTAAAAATCAGTGCAACAATTAATGGTCTTTTAGCGGCAAGCTGATGCAGATAAATATCTTCTCCGTTTATTAGTTTTAACGGAGCATTTGATATACTATCATAAATATTGGTTTCTTCACTCCAAGCAGGTGTTTGAGATTGAACGATACTGACCGCGGCAAAAACAAAAATCAGGAACGAGAAAATAAAATGCTTAAACATCTGTTAGATATATTTACAAAAAGAATTAAAATTCCAACCAGATAAACTGAAGCAAAAGCAGCGCCTATAGTTGCAAGTAATTTAGCACTTGTAAATGCATCGGGATAGTCGCTATATCTTCTTGGTATAGAATCAGCGCCGCCTACATAGAAAGCTAATAAAAAGCCTATCCCGCCCACTACAATAAATAAAAGTTTAAGTGTGGAAAACCTGTCATTAGTTTTACTATTAGTATATTGTTTAGAAAACCAATAAAAGAAAGCAAGACTAAAAAGCACATTTCCCAAAGCATTGTATGTATGGAAATGAGCAGGCACCCAAAGTGTATTATGCAAAACAAAATTATTTGAAATAGTAGCATCAATAACAGCGCCTATTCCTCCAATTACCCAACCGACTACTCCGATGAAAAATAAAAGATTTGGTAATGACCAATTAATTTTTTTCCGAAACACTGAAACAATAACACTAAATACAGTTACTCCTGCTGCCGGTAAGCTGGCTGAGTAAGATGCAATCTGCCCGATAATCTGAAATCCTTCAGGCTGAACAAAATCCATATACAAGTGATGGAAAAATGCTGTCAATATAAAGATCAAAGTAAAGTTCCAGGCTAATGCAACATACCAGGTAGTTTTCCATTTTGGCTGACCGCTTATCTCTGAGAACAATTCATATAAAATTGCCAAACCCAGGTACAACATCTCATTAGCGAGTGTATGTCCGAAAAAATAGGTTAGATTTTTCATCAACAGCGCATCATTCACAAAGCTGCCGTTTGAATAATACTCTGAAAAAAGTAAAACCAACAAAACCACGGCTGCAATTAAACAGGTAATTATACCAACCAGACTTATCATTGAGATCAAAACAAAAGGAGGAGTTTCAACTTTAGGATTTTTTTTAAAATGCTGCCATGCAAACACCTGAGGTATCGAGTATTTTTTTAACAATGCTGTAACCATACTTAAACACCAAATCAACCAGCCAACGCCAAAAGTTGTTAGTGAAAATAAAAATAAAGGTGTTGCCCAAGCACTCCACATTATTTTAAATGGCAGAGGATAAAGAAAAGTCCAACCGGCATGAAAATTTCCAATAAGTGTCGAAGTCCATAACATTAGTATGCCAGCAATTGTTAAAACCAAAGCCAGCAGATTTGCCAAATAGCTTGTTTTAACATATCGTTCCATAATAAAGTTTATCCCCGCCATTCCCGCAACAAACCATATCCCAATCATAGTAAGTCCGTGAATGGTCATATCAGTATAAAAAGTGACAGGGGATAAACTAATAACCGCACCTTGGTTTAATCGCATGATAATGCCAAGTATAATGCTTAATACGAACAACACCAGTATAGTTATAATCCAAAAAGCTGTATTTTTTTTTAATAAAATGTTTTCCATAATAATCTCATTTAACAATAAAAGAAGTTTTCATCACCTGATGCGCCATTCCGCAATATTCCAGACAATATACATCATAATTGCCAGGTTCGGTAAATTTCCAACGCAGTCTGTTGACATAACCAGGCATTGCCTGGGTTTGAGCAATTAATTCATTTGCAGAGTTATAAATTGCAAAGCCATGATTTACATCAAAGCTTGTAACTCTAAACTCTACTAACTCATCAACCGGAATATCAATTGAAGTTTCACCAGTTGGATTATCAGGATTTATTGCTTGATTAGACATTATAAAATAAAATTGCTTTGAAGCCACATGGATGATCTTTGCGGGTTGTTCATCTGCAAAAATAAAGTATGGTGATTTCGGAATTGTAATTGATGCAAATATTGCCAATACTATAAACAGAATCAGTATAAACCAGAACCGTTTTTGTAATGCATTCTGCATACCGTTTTGAATTTGTTCATCTCTTTTTGATGACAGAAATACATAAGTAAATATAATTATGATAATTCCTGTTAGAATGAGAAATAACAATAGAAGAGAATTCTGCATAACTAATTAGAATATAAATTCAAATAAAATTGTGGATGATTTAATGACATTGTGTACAAACATATCGAAATTTTTAATTCGGACAAAATTGTCTGGAAATAGAAAAAGTGTTATATGACTAAAATCATTTTATGATTTGCCGAAAAGCTCTAAGTGTTAGATTAATCACGAAAAGTTTAATTGGTGTTATAAATACAGAAGTAACTTACACTATATTTAAACTAATAGAAGAAGTATTTATCAAAATAAACAGATGAAACAATTACAAACTTTTGCAGAAAAGGCTATTGCATTTAACCAAGATTTAAAGTATTCAGGAAAACTCCCTGATGATTTTCAAGTGTTGAATCCATTTTTAGATAATCCGGAAACAATGCAGGTAATGCAAAAATTTTATTATAAATTTTATAATGATAACAAACAGAGGAAATTTATTATCGGAATAAATCCAAGCAGACATGGGGCAGGCATTACAGGAGTACCCTTTACTGATACAAAGCGCCTGGAATTAGTTTGTGGTATTCCGATGCGCTCGGCTTACAGTCATGAAGTTTCCTCAGTTTTTATGTACGAAATGATTGAAGCATTTGGCGGAGTGAAGAACTTTTATAAAAATTTTTATATCAATTCACCTTTCCCTTTAGCAATAGTCAGGAAAACAAAGAACGGGAAGTGGCTTAATGTTAATTATTATGATGATAAAAATCTTTTTGATAGTGTGAAAGATTTTATGATTGCCTCACTTAAAAAACATATTAATCTTGGATTGGATATAACAAAGGTTTTTATATTGGGAAAAAAAAACGCTGACTTTATTCAGATAATAAACAAAGAACAAAAAATGTTCGGAGAGCTGATTGTGCTGGAGCATCCAAGGTTTATTCAACAGTATAAATCGAAAGAAAAACAGTTATATATTGATAAATATATTTCAGCATTAAAAAGATAAGTTAAGTTAGTTAAACAGTTAACAGGCAAATGTTTTCATCAGAAGAACATATCATATATACGATTGGACATTCTACACATAGTATAGATGAATTTGTAAAAATGCTAAGACACTTTAATATTAAATATTTGATTGACATTCGCAGTTTTCCCGGTTCAAGGAAATTTCCGCACTTTAATAAAGAAAATTTGGAAATAGCATTAAAAGAAAACGGAATAAATTATACACATTTAATAGAATTGGGTGGAAGAAGAAAAGTTCAGAAGGATTCTAAAAACATTCGCTGGCATAATGATTCTTTTCGCGCTTATGCTGATTACATGGAAACTGAAACTTTTGAAAAAGGAATAGCAAAATTAGAAGCTATTGCATCTAAGCAGACAACTGCCTATATGTGTTCTGAAGCCCTTTGGTGGCGGTGTCATCGTTCAATGGTCTCTGATTATCTAAAAGTAAAAGGCTGGAAAGTCTTGCACATTATGGCTGAAGGAAAAGCAGAAGAACATCCTTATACATCACCAGCACGGGTTGCAGGAAATCGGGTTTTTTATTCAGAAGAAAATTTATTTGACAAATAACTTCTATTATCATGAAAACTAAATTTAAAATAGGTGATCACGTCAGTTGGAACTCAGAAGCTGGAAGAGTTTACGGAACGATAATAAAAGTGCACACAAAAGACTTTAATTACAAAGGTTATACTCACCATGCTTCAAAAGATGATCCGCAGTATGAAATCAAAAGCGATAAGTCTGATCACATCGCCGCTCACAAAGGATCGGCACTTACTAAAAAGTAAGATTACTCTGATAGTTTCATAATTATTAACCTGAGTTATTCAGAATGATTATAATATCATTCCAAACTTGTTTCGGAGTTATGTTTTTCAATTTTAAAATGCATAAATAAACCTGTTCTGAAAATAAATCATAAATCAGGACTCAGGATAATGCTTAAATAAGCTCATTTAGTAAAAGTATATTTTTATCTGATATTTTTGAATCAAAAAAGTCTTACAACAATGAAAGAAGATATGTTTTATATAAACCGATGTGAGGCACTCGGAAAAGCAGCTGCAAAAAAAGGCAATTCACCTGTTGGTGCTGTTATTATAAAAGATGATAAAATAATAAGTGAGGCTGAGGAAGCTGTGAAAAGCAAAAATGATATTACATGTCACGCAGAAATTGAAGCAATCAGAATTGCGATTAGAAAATTAAATTTAACCGATTTATCCGAATGTATTTTATACACTTCTCACGAGCCTTGCATTATGTGTTCTTATGCGATAAGATATTATAAAATTAAAAAAATAGTTTTTCTGAATGCTGTGGATTATCTGGGCGGAACAACATCTTCAATGGCTTTGCTTAAATCTGATGATGTGCCACCTAATTGGGGAAAACCACCGCAGATAGTGCATCTTAAATCAGATTCTTAGTAATTCACCTTCGACAATTGGAATGGTTTTATAAATAATTTATTAACAGAAATCCTGATGAACTGTTGTTAATGTAAATTCGAATTGGTCAAAACTCATCCTCGAGTCATGTAAATTTCTGCATGCAAAAGAATGCCTGATTATTTAAAATAAAAATTATCAGGCATCTAAAATCATATTTGAATCTTAATTAAACTAAACTTGCATCCAGGCTAATTGGAAGGCTAAGTGCTTTACTGATCGGGCAGTTTTCTTTAGCAGCATTAGCAATTTCCAGAAATTTTTTCTGATCAATGTTTGGAATCTTTGCCTTTACCGTTAAATGAGAACCAGTTAGCGCAAGTTTTTCCGGATCCATAGTTACTTCTGCATTTACATCAATTGAATCAGGTGTAAATCCATTCTGACCAAGAATAAGACTGAATGCCATTGCGAAGCAGCCTGCGTGAGATGCTGCAAGTAGTTCATCCGGATTGGTTCCAGCTCCATCTTCGAAACGAGTCTTGAAAGAGTATTGATGATTATTCAGAACTTTACTCTTTGTTGTTAAGGTTCCTTTTCCTTCTTTCAAAGAACCGTTCCAAACAGCATAAGCATTATGTTTTTTCATGATTATTATCCTTTCATTATTGTTAATATTCAATTAGTACACATTATCAAGTTGTAATAATTAGTAAGTTATGCTCTTTTAATTATGTTGAGAAGAGTTTCATTTGTACTCAACGGCAACATAATAATTTAAGTAAAGAAAGAGAATTGTATTTCTTGAGTTATCTCACAATCATTTGATCCGATAACAAAACCTGTGAAGTAATCCACATTGAAAATACTTTTTACTGTTTGTGAGTCAGAAAAATTTTAGATAGATAATTAATTGTATATTAAATTCAGATTATAGAGATGTATAATTAATAATTTTTAAAAGCTGAACAATGAAAGTAGAAATATGGTCGGATGTAATATGTCCGTTTTGTTACCTTGGCAAAAAACATTTTGAAAAAGCTTTGGAACAATTATCATTTAAAGAAAAAATAAAAGTGAAATGGAAAAGTTTCCAATTGGACCCTTCGCTGCCTGCTGAAGGACTTTCTGTTTCAACAACCGAGTATTTAATTAAACACAAAGGGATGCCTGAGCTGCAGATTGAAAGTATGTTCGATTATCTTAAGCAAAAAGGATCAGAAGTTGGAATTGATTTCAGACAGGATATTTCTATACAGGCTAATACTTTCAGGGCACATCGTCTGATTCATTTTGCTCAGGAAAAAGAGAAGGGAAATGAGATTGAAGAATCTTTATTCAAAGCTCATTTTTCTGATGGCAAAAATATTGGCAGCATCAGCGTCCTGGAAGAGCTTGCAGAAAATATTGGGCTGAATAGAACTGAAGTTATAGCATTATTAAGCAGCAACGAGAAAACAGAAGAGGTGATGAAAGATATTAAAGAAGCTCAAGCTTTAGGTATTCATGGAGTTCCGTTTTTTGTGATTGATAAAAAATATGGAGTTTCAGGTGCACAGCCTGTTGGAACATTTGTAGAAGCCTTACGACAGGCTTATCAGAAAAGTAAGACTGAATTTGATATCATGGACAAACAAAGCGATGGTGTTTGTGAAGAGGATAACTGCAGTATATAGAAAAAATTAATTCGATAAATTTGTTTTAAGTCAAATGAAAATTGTTTTTAATACTGTAGCTTAGAGTAACTGCAATTACTATGATCAGCAGTTCAGATCAATTAAAATAATTTGGAGTTTTAAATTTTTACACTTTACCAGTTTCTTGTTATAGTTCATATATTATCTGCCATACTTGGGATGGGACCCGGTTTTGTTATGATTTACATCGTAACAAAAGCAGCTAATATGACTGAATTAAAGCATGCATATTTTATCCGGAACAGACTGCATAATTTTGTAATGGTTGGCGGTACTCTTCTGCTTCTTTCCGGTTTGGGATTGGGATTTGTTAATCCTTATCTGTTTAAAGCAGCTTGGTATATAATAAGTTTAATTCTATTCATCATTGCACTAGCTTTCGGTCCAATCTTATTAACACCGCGATCAAAACCGATTAAAGAGTTGTTGAAATATTATAATGGTGATGAAATTCCTGAAGAATATTATGCGCTTTCAAAGAAGTTGTTCTTCTATGAAAGAATTGAGAACCTGATTTTCATAATCATAATCATACTTATGGTACTTAAGCCATATTAAAAATCAATTTTATATTTGATATTAATTAACTGACAAAAAAATTTTTACATAAATAATCAGATTGAAAAAAATGAAATCAAATGAAGAACTTGATGTAAGAACGCTTATTCCGATTAAAAGACACGAGCTGTTATTAAAAATATTCAAAGAACTGCCAGTCGGTGAAAGCTTTATCTTTATTAATGATCATGATCCCGTACCATTATTTTATGAATTTCGCTCAATCCATGGCGATGTTGTCGGCTGGGAATATTTGAATCGCGGCGGAAGAGAATGGAAGGTAAGGGTTACTCGTACTGAAGCTTCAAAAGAACGTGAGATGAAAAATGTTGCAACGCTTCTTGATCTTCGCAAAGCTGATAAAAAAGAATGGAAGCAGATTGTATTCCATCGCTATGGTATGATGGAAGAGGGAACCACAATGGAACTGGTTGCAAAAGAAGATATGAAGGAAATTGAAAACATTTTTAAAGAAAAGTTTGAGGGTAGATATAGCTGGATATCTAAAAGTAAATCTTCCGATGAATTTGTAATTCATATTAGAAAAGAAGATAACAGTGGTCTTGGAGATACCGGTTACTCAGTTGTAAATGAATTTGATGTGCGCCCTTATCCGCCTTCTGAGCGGCACGAAATGTTTTACAAAGCTTTTGCAGATATAAAACCGGGCGAAGCATTTGAATTTTTTAATGATCACGATCCTAAACCATTGTATTATCAGATGGAAGCCGAGAGTAAAGAGCCTTTTAGATGGGAATATTTAGAAAGCGGACCTGATGTCTGGAAAGTAAGAGTTATCAAGATAAAATCAGAATAATATGTTTTAATCAGTTGGAAATTCAATCGTTCAATCATTCATCATATTATTTAGAAATAATATTTAGCGGATTGCGAAAAATTGTTGTTATGTTCATTCCAAACTGAGCAAAAGTCGTCCTTAATTACTTTCAGTGTCTTGTTTGGATTGGAGTCAAGATGGTAAGATTATTAATTATCAACCGTCAGCTATGCCTTTGGTAACACTCTCCGGTTTTAATCAGTAATAATTTTTCAGGAGTTGCTTTAAATATTTTTAAGATCATAATTAATTTTTAGATTTGAAAAAATATTTTTAAATATTTTTGGTGGCTTTGAGATTAAAAGAATTATAAAGTAGAGGTTACAATTGCTTTGCATTTATCATGAATCAACTGATCCATATTTTAATGTTGCTGCAGATGAATATATATTAAAGTATATTGAAGAAGATTGCTTTATGCTGTGGCGCAACGATAACGCCATTATCGTAGGTAAATTTCAGAATACACTTTCAGAAATAAATTATGAATATGTCAAAGAACATAACATCTCAGTTGTACGAAGACTATCCGGCGGCGGGGCTGTTTATCACGACCTTGGCAATCTGAATTTCTCTTTTACACAATCAGGTAAGGATACCAGTTTATCAGATTTTGAAAAGTTTACCAGCCCTATTATTGAAGTTATAAGAAGTCTTGGAATAGATGCGCGCTTTGAAGGGAAAAATGATTTGGTGATTGATGGAAGAAAATTTTCAGGAAATGCAGCACACATTTACAATAACAAAATCTTACATCACGGAACTATTCTTTTTGCTTCTGAAATGAGAAATATTAGTGAAGCATTGCGGATTAACCCGGTAAAATATATTGATAAAGCCGTGAAGTCCATTCCTAAAAGAGTTACAAACATTTCCGAGCATTTAAAAACTAAAATCAGTCTTGAAGAGTTTACTAAGAAATTAATGGATTATGTTCTCGCAAATTATCCGGATGCACGCCTTTATAAATTTACTGAAGATGATAAAATAAAGATTCAAAAGTTAAGAGATGAAAAGTATGCAACTTATGAATGGAATTTTGGGAAATCGCCTGAATATAATTTTAAAAAGTCAGTACGCACAAAAGGCGGCTTGCTTGAAATGAATCTTGAAGTAAAAAACGGAATTATTGAAAAAGCAAAAATCTTCGGTGATTTCTTTTCTGAAAAAGGAATCGAGGACATTGAACATGCTTTAATAAACATACATCACGAAGAAAAAAACTTAAGAGATATCTTATCTAAATATCCGATTGAACAGCACTTTCGCAGCATCAATATTGATGATCTGATTGCTGCTATGTTTTGATGTCTGTATCGTCACAACTCAAAGAAGTAATTTTAATTACTTTAGACTAAATCTCAGCATTGTGTTTCTTAATCATTAGAATGATAAAAATGCTAATAGCTGAGAAAATATTTTTGGGATATCAGAGTCTAACAGAAATAGAGTTAAAATCTATTTTCTGAAATTAAAATTATTATAAGGAGTTGAAGTTATGTTTCTAACAAAAATATTAATCGAAGAAATTCAACAGGAAGCTGTTAACACAAAAAAAATGTTAGGGCGTGTTCCTGCTGAAAAATTTGAATGGCGTCCTCACGAAAAATCAATGACTTTAAAACAACTGGCGGTACATACAGCTAATTTATCCAGACGACCGGCTCAGATTATCACCACTAAGTATCTGGATATGGCTGATAGCTCAATTAAAAAACCAGAAGTAAATAGTACTCAGGATTTATTAAAAGAATTTGAAGAAGGAACCAGCCAATCCATTGATGCTTTAACTTCAGTTAGTGATGATGATTTAAATGTAAATTGGATTATGCGAAGAGGCGAGCATATTATAATAGATACTTCTAAAGCTGCTGCTATTCGTAATATGGGCTTGAGTCATCTTTATCATCATAGAGCACAATTAAGTGTTTATCTTCGGTTGTTAGATGTTCCTGTTCCCGGAATGTATGGGCAAAGCGCAGATGATAAATTGCTGGTTAAAGGATAAAACGTATTTAGATATTAAAAATATCCTTAATGATTTGTTTAATAAACTGAAGTCGTTATTAAAATTAAATAGAGTCAGATAATGAATAATAGATTTGATCATATCAGACAAAATGAATTATCAGAAAAATTTCACGCATTACATCATAGTGATGAAATGCTTGTGCTGCCAAATGCATGGGATTGTGCTTCTGCAAAGATATTTGAAGTTGCCGGATTTAAGGCGATTGCAACAACGAGTTCCGGTATATCCTGGTCCTGCGGATACAAAGATGGTGAACACATTCCGCCGGATTTAATGATTGAGGTTATAGACCGTATGTCGCATTGCGTTAATATTCCTCTTACTGCTGATATTGAAGCAGGATACTATGGAAATGATCTTGATAAATTTTCAGAGTTTATCGGAAATGTAATTAAAGCTGGTGCAGTTGGGATTAATCTCGAAGATGGTGATTCTAAAACCAAATCAATGATTAATATTAATCTTCAGATAAAAAAAATAAAATCAGTTAAAGAAGTTGCTAAACAAAAAGGAGTTAATTTATTTCTGAATGCCAGAACGGATGCAATTGAGCTGGTACAGGGAGATTTAAAAACTAAAATTAAAGCCTGCATTGAAAGAGCTAAAGCATTTGAAGAAGCGGGTGCAGACGGGATATTTATTCCTTTTGTAAAAGAAATAGAAACAGTTGAAGAATTAAAAAAGGCAATCAGACTGCCTTTAAATATTCTGATTAATGATACGGTAAAAATTGACGAGCTGAAAAAATTAAAAGTAAACAGAGTTAGTGTCGGCGGTAAACCAATGTTAGCTTCTCTGAATATACTCAAAGTAATTGCAACTGAATTACAGTCTGGTAATAATTGGAACTCACTTTTTGTAAAAGATCCGAATTATTTAGAAGTGAACAAATGGTTTGTGTGAATTTAACTTAATAAAGATCATTTTGATTTTACCTGCTTTTAAAAACAAATTAATTTATGAAAAAATCAAAATAAATTTTTGATTCCAGTTATTGCGATCTGCAGTCCGACACAAAAAATAAGAAAAGCAATAAAACGATTTGCAATTGTTTGTCCTTCATTACCTAATCTTCTAACTATATTCTTTGTATGTCCATAAAGAAAATATATTAAGATGCACATTACAATGATTGCTAAAAGCATTGCTGCATTATTAATCAGATAGCTTAACCAGTCTGCATTTGAGCTATGTGCGCTTAGTGTGAAAAGCACGGAGATAGTTCCGGCTCCGGTTGTAATCGGAAAAGTGATAGGATAAAAAAGTTTATCTTTTACATTATTGGTATAGTTGTTATTAGTAAGACTTTCTAAATCTTTTGCCTCGGTTTTAGTGTTATCACGTGAAGAGAGTGACTCCCAACCTAATATACAAATCACAATGCCGCCGGCTAATTGTATTACAGGAATTGAGATACCGAATAACTCAAGTATCCATCTACCGGCAAATAAAGCTACAACACAAATCGAAAAAGCATAAAGGGCAATTTTTTTTACCGCAGCTTTTTTGTCAGAGTCCGGAAGCTGTGACAGATATGGATTAACAATTAAAGCTGATCCAATAGGATTAATAACAGGAAACAACGCAACAATACTTATAAAAAGCATATTAATAAATGTATGAACATAGGTTAACATATTATCTCATAGTTTTATTTAAAGTTACTGATTGTTTGTGTTTTTTCATCAAGCACATTCCATACTTTTTTATGTCTGAAAGAAATTATTAATAAATATTTTTAATTAATCCAGATTGTTCTGAGTTAATTAAAAAAAATATTTTTATAAACATTTTATCTTTATCACTAAATGAATAAGTTAACATCAAAACTTATTTTACAATTTATATAATTCAGAAAGCATTATGAAAGCAGTTCGTTTTGTAGGGGTAATTAAACCTTTAAAATTGCAGGAAATCCCAATCCCTGAAATAAGGAAGCGCGACATTTTAGTGAAAATAAAAGCAGCAGGCATTTGCCATTCTGATGCGCATTATCGTGCAGGAATTTCACCAGTGAGTTTTACTCCGCTAACATTAGGCCACGAAATAGCCGGTATAGTGGAGAAAACGGGCGAAGAAGTTACAAATGTTAAACCCGGAGATAGAGTTTGTCTTCATTATCTTATTACCTGCGGTGATTGCTATTACTGTTCAACGGGCAACGAGCAATTTTGTAAACAAGGTAAAATGATAGGACATCATACAGATGGAGGTTATGCAGAATACATTGCGGTTCCATCACGTAATGCAATTCATCTTCCGGATGTAATTCCATTTGAACAAGGAGCTACTTTGATGTGTGCTTCTGCTACTGCCTATCACGCTTTACTAAAAAGCAGAATAAAACCCGGTGATAAAGTTGCAATATTTGGTGTTGGCGGTTTGGGGCAATCTGCGATACAGCTTGCAAAAGCTTTTGGTGCATCAATGGTATTTGCAATTGATATTGATGAAAAGAAATTGAAACTTGCTGCTCAGTATGGTGCTGTTCCGATAAACGGAAAAACAACTAATCCTGTTGAAGAGATTAAAAATTTAAACGCAAATAAAGGTGTTGATGTTGCAATAGAAATGATCGGATTAATACAAACACAAAAACAAGCTCTGCAATCTGTTGGTCCAATGGGACGAGTGGTGCTCGTTGGTCTTTCAAATAAAAATCTTTCTGTAAATACTTACAGCGAAATACTTGGGAATGAAGTTGAATTAATCGGCTCAAATGATCATCTGTTGCAGGAGCTTCCTAAACTGATTGATTTTGCAGCAAAGAAAATGCTTGATACTTCACAAATTGTAAGCCGGACTATCCCATTGGATGAAGATGCTATTAATGATACACTTGATGCTTTAGAAAAGTTTGATGCAGGAGTAAGGACGGTCATTGTCCTTTAACAGTTTCCTGAAAACTAATAGTACTAAGGGGATGGATGTCAATCTTCAATTGTATTTGTTTGCAATCAATTAAAAATATTTCCGATTCTGATAATATTAGTAATAATATTTAATTTGTTTTTTTATGTCTGATAATTCTCCTATTGATAATAAACCAAAGCGGCGCAGTTTAATTCTTGTTGCGTTAATGCTTACTATGATGCTGGCAGCAATGGACTCAACCATTGTTTCAACTGCTATTCCGCATATTGTATCTGACTTGGGTGGATTTACAAAATTCTCCTGGGTGTTTTCAATTTATCTGCTTGCACAAACAGTTACTATTCCACTCTATGGAAAGTTAACTGATCTATTTGGTCGAAAGAAAATTTTAATTTTTGGAATCAATGTTTTTTTAATCGGATCAGCCGCTTCTGCTGCTTCATGGAATATTGAATCACTTATCCTATTCCGCGGAATGCAGGGACTTGGAGCCGGTTCTATTATGGCTACAGTAAACACTATTGCTGGTGATATTTATACAGTGGAAGAAAGAGCAAAAATTCAGGGATATCTTTCAAGTATCTGGGGAATAAGCGCTATCGTAGGTCCTGCCCTTGGCGGTGCATTAGCAGAGTATGTGAACTGGCGCTGGATTTTTTTAATTAACCTTCCGATAGGTGCTTTATCAATTTATTTTATCACTACTTTTTTCAAAGAGAAAATTGTACCTGTAAAACCTGTTATTGATTATAAAGGAGCTGTTCTTATACTGGTTACCTTAGCTCTGTTATTTATTTATTTACTCGAAGGCGGACAGGCGTGGTCATGGATTTCTTTTCAGAGTTTTGGTCTTCTTATAACAATTCTATCATTAACGATCTGGACTATTAATTCAGAAAGGAATACAGCCGATGCAATTATGCCGCGATGGTTATGGAAAAATAAAACATTAGCTTTTACTAATCTTGCTATGGCCGGTATGGGAATCGTGATGATGGGACCCGAAACTTTTCTGCCAACATTTGCACAAACTTCACTTGGAATCGGAACCATTGCATCGGGTTTTATATTGGCAAGTATGAGCCTTGGCTGGCCCACTTCTTCGGCACTTTCAGGAAAATTGTATATGCGGATTGGATTCAGAGATACTTCAATTATTGGAGCAGTTCTTGTTCTTATGGCGTTTGCCGGATTTCTTTTTATTCCGGCACCTCAGCCTGTTTATTTACTGGTTATAGATCAGGTTTTGCTCGGTGCAGGGTTTGGTTTGCTTTCAACACCTTCTTTAGTTGGGATTCAATCAATGGTTGCATGGCAGCAGAGAGGAGTAGTAACAAGTGCTAATATGTTTTCAAGAAATCTCGGACAGAGTCTTGGTGCTGCAATCATTGGTGCAATCTTCAACAATTCATTCTTACAGCAGATGAAAAATAAACCATCAGATATTCCTGATTCTATAAAAGATATTATCGGAACATTCCATTCACCCAATTTAGCAGAATCATCTAAAGAGTTTTTGCGCGGGGCTATAAATACATCTATGCAGAATGTTTATCTGGGACTTGTCTTGTTTACATTGCTTGTTATTCTTTGTCTTTATGTGGTTCCTCAAAGAAGTGCAAAAGATAAAACACTTATTGATACTGGCGGATGATTTTATTAGTCTTTAACTGAAAGTGCAGTAAGTATTTTCAATAATAAACTTTTCATAGTCTCTTTAGAATTATTGGTAAACATCAATCTAATAACAATTAGTCTTTTCAAAATAAAATAAGCCCGCTTCTTCTTTAATTGTAGTCTTATAGATTTATCAACTCTTCAGTTTTTCCTAAAAATGAATTCTTGTTTACTTCCGGTGTTTTGCTATCAAATCAAAATCAAAACCTGCTCGACTTAAAGCATTCTTAGCCGCTTGCAATGCAAAGTCAGCTTTGTTATGCGGATGTACAGGTACCTCAGTAGTATTTTGTAACTGCTCAAGCAGATTTTGTGTTTCAGCCTCTGTTAACTTTTCACAAACATCATACATACCGCCCGGTTCTTCTTCAAGTAAATCATGTTTTTCCATTATATGCCGGATTACTTTTATGACATCGTGAGTTGGCGGCACAACCATCAATGCAGTTAAAGCACCATGATCCAAACGAAGCTTTGCCTGCAGAGGTAAAGGGACATTATTATTTGCTTTTTGTGCAGCCGGAAAAAGTATTTTCTCTTCCATTTTTATGTGCTTTAATAATCCTGTCCGGAATTGATGATAAAGCTCAGCATCTACTTCGTTTGGATTTTCAGTTGCCTTATCAAACAATGATTCAATTCTTCTGTGGTCAGTTGTGAAATAGTTATAAAGTGGTTTGTTCATCTTTCCTTAAATACATTTAAATAATTTTTAAATAATCTGCTACTCTTAAGTATATATTATCTGCAACAAAATTCTTTTTTCATTATTAAGAACTTACTGATTGATGCTGAATAATTCTAAGATAGAAATATGTTGAAAAATATCTATTTATTTGTAAGTTGCAGAGTTAGATAAATAATCATCGGTTTTAAACTATTCTTTTTAGAAACAAAACACAAAATCAATAATTATATATGAAGTATTCAAAAGCAAAATCGTTAAAAGAGTTTTCAGTTAACGGAACAAAGTATAATTACTGTTCCTTGAAAAATCTTAAAACAGGGGATGTAAATCATTTACCATTCAGTATTCGAATTCTTTTAGAAAATGTGCTTAGAAATTATGACGGGTTTAGCATAACAGATGAACACGTAGAAACATTGTTAAAATGGACCCCAGAAGCGGTTGATAAAGATATTCCTTTTATGCCCGCACGAATTTTAATGCAGGATTTTACAGGAGTGCCGGCTGTTGTTGATATGGCTTCTTTACGTTCTGAGTTTGTACGACATGGAAAAGATGGACAGAAAATTAATCCAGCCATACCCGTTGATTTAGTGATTGATCATTCAGTCCAGGTGGATTATTACGGAACTGATTATGCATACGATAAAAATGTTGAGCTGGAATTTGAAAGAAACAAAGAGCGTTACGAGCTGTTAAAATGGGCACAAAAAGGATTAAACAATTTTACTGTTGTTCCTCCGGGAATGGGGATCTGTCATCAGGTAAATTTAGAATATCTTGCTAAAGGTGTTATTGCAAGAGATGGCTGGCTCTTTCCAGATACTTTAGTTGGTACCGATTCACATACGCCGATGGTTAATGGTATCGGTGTTATTGCCTGGGGTGTTGGCGGTATAGAAGCAGAAGCTGCAATGCTTGGTCAGCCGATTTTCTTTACTTGTCCGCAGGTAGTTGGTTTAAAACTTACCGGTGATATTCCAAATGAATGCACCGCTACTGATTTGGTGCTTTCAATTGCAAGACTTCTTCGGGATACCGGTGTAGTTGGAAAGTTTGTTGAAGTTTTTGGAGACGGCTTAAAACATCTGACAGTTACTGATCGTGCTACTATTGGTAATATGTCGCCTGAGTTCGGCTGCACGGTAACTTATTTTCCTATTGATGATAGAACTTTAGAGTATATGCATTCTACCAACCGTTCTGAAGAGCAAATAAAAATTGTAGAAAAATATTGCAAGGAAAATCTTCTTTGGAGAACCGGAAATGAAGACATCAAATATTCTTCAATAGTTGAGCTGGATTTATCAACATTAGAGCCAACGGTTTCCGGACCTAAACGACCACAAGATAAAATACTTGTTAAAAATTTAGAGAAAAAATTTAAAGAGATTTTAAAAACTGAGTTCAGCCGCGAATATCAGCCTAAGAATGAAAGAGCTGAATATGCAATGCTCATTGAAGGCGGTTCAGGTACAGAGTTTACTTTGGGTAAAGTACCAATCAGCGGAGAAACACATTCACAAGTTATTCTTGACGGCAGCCATCTTCACTCGGTAAGGATAAAAGAATCGAACAGAGAATTTGTTCTTAGCGATGGCAGTATTGTAATTGCAGCGATAACAAGCTGTACAAATACTTCTAATCCTGCGGTAATGGTTGGAGCGGGGTTGCTTGCAAGAAATGCTATCGAAAAAGGATTGAGAACCAAATCCTGGGTAAAAACTTCTTTAGCTCCGGGATCAAAAGTTGTTACCAAATATTTAGAGCGCTCGGGTTTGAATGTTGATCTTGAAGCTTTACGTTTTCATACTGTTGGTTATGGCTGTACATCTTGTATTGGTAATTCAGGACCGCTTCCACCTGCTATAGCTACAGCAGTTGATAAGGGTGAATTGATTGTTGCTTCTGTTCTATCAGGAAACCGTAACTTTGAAGCAAGAGTTCATCCACAGGTAAAAATGAATTTTTTAATGTCTCCAATGCTTGTAGTTGCTTATGCTTTAGCAGGCAGGGTAGATATAGATTTAATTAATGATCCAATTGACTTTGATCCAAATGGTCTGCCAGTTTATCTCAAAGATATTTGGCCTTCAAGAGATGAAATTCAAAAGACTATCAGTGACTGTATGAAGCAAGATGATTTTCAGGAAGTGTATGATGTTATTTTTAACGGCTCAGCAGATTGGAAAAATCTGAAGGTTAATCTTGATCAGAATTTTGAATGGGATCTGAACTCAACTTATATCAGGGAAGCCCCGTTCTTCGAAAATTTAAAAGCCACACCTGACCCCGTTACGGATATTAAAGATGCAAAAGTACTTTTGTATTTAGGAGATTCTGTTACAACCGATCATATTTCACCTGCCGGATCTTTTAAAGAAACTTCAGCCGCAGGTAATTATTTAATCAGCAAAGGAATTTCTAAAGGAGATTTTAATTCTTACGGTTCCAGAAGAGGAAATCACGAAGTAATGATGCGTGGTACATTTGCAAATGTAAGAATTAAAAATAAAATTGCCGATAAAGAAGGCGGCTTCAGCCGATATCTTCCAACAGGTGAAGTAAAAAATGTTTTTGATACTGCGATGGAATACAAAAAAGATAATACGCCGTTAATTATTCTTGCCGGTAAAGAATATGGTTCGGGGTCTTCACGTGACTGGGCGGCAAAAGGAACTTTTCTATTGGGGGTAAAAGCAGTTATTGCGGAAAGTTTCGAGCGTATCCACCGAAGTAATCTTGTAGGAATGGGTGTTGCACCATTAGTGTTCACAGATGGTCAGAATGCTGTATCATTAGGTTTAGATGGTACTGAAACTTTTAGTATAAATGGTTTAGCTGATAATTTAAAACCACATAAAATTTTAGATGTAAAAGCAATTCATTCTTCGGGAAAGGAAACTAAATTTAAAGTTGAGGCAAGATTAGATTCAGCAATAGAAATAGAATATTATAAGAATCAGGGTATTTTACAGTATGTGCTAAGAGAGTATTTGAAGAATAATTAATTCTTATCGCCGCGGGTTCACGAATAGTAAAACAGTTAGTGCATTCGCGGCTGTATTTTGTCTTTTAAATTTTATTTGTTACTGATTTGTGAACAGATAAAACTATTTATGCGATCTCGGTTCCTATAGTTATTTAATCAGATTGTTTTTTTCTTTCGTATATAGTTCTACAGCTTCATTAACAATTCTATATGCTTCTTCTTTGCCGATAAACTGTTCTACAACAACCTGCTTGTGTTCAAGTTTTTTATAGTCCTCAAAAAATCTTCTTAACTCAATAACTGTATGCGGAGGTAATTCTGAAATATCATTTATATAATTAACCGCCATGTCATTATTTGCAACAGCTATTATTTTATCATCCTGCTCGTTATCATCAAGCATATGCATTACACCGATAACCTTTGACTCGATAATGCATAAAGGGTCAACATCAATTGAGCATATTACCAGAATATCTAAAGGATCTTTATCATCACAATAAGTTTGAGGAATGAAACCATAATTTGCAGGATAATGTACAGACGAATAAAGGACTCTGTCCAATCTTAATAAACCGCTTTCTTTATCCAATTCATATTTTCCCTTTGAGCCTTTTGGAATTTCAATTATTCCGTTTACTGTTTTTGGCACATCTTTGCCGGGACTAACATTATGCCATGGATTAAATGATTGTAGATTCATATTCGGTACTTAGTTATATAAACAGCAATTGAACTATAATGAATATCGGTAATAAGATAATAATAGAAAACTTAAACATATAACTGAAAAAATCAGGCATGTTAATATTGTTTTCTTCTGCAACAGCCTTTACCATAAAATTAGGTCCATTCCCTATGTATGTCATAGCACCAAAAAATACAGAGGCTGTCGAAATTCCTTTTAACAGAATTTCAGGAATTCCTGCAACCAAAGTTCCTTCTGTTATTCCGAGTCCTAATGCAAGCGAATGAAATGTAACAGCAGTTGGTGTATTATCCAGAAAGCTGCTTAATAGTCCGGTATAATAATAAAACTGTTCAACTGATTGGATTCCAAGATGTTTTGCATTTATTTCAAGATAGAGCAGCGCCGGAACCATCGTTATAAAAATACCGAGGAATAAATAAGCTACCTCTTCTATCGGATGCCAGGTAAAATTATTTGAAGTCCTTAGAAGTTTTGGTGTAAATAATAATGACAGATAAGCCATTAATAGAATAAATGCCTCACGAACGAATTTGAAATAAGGATTAATGTTTATGAATGAAAGATATTGCTCATTGATGAAAGCAACTGCAAGAACAACTCCGGCTAAAAAAATAAAATTTCTTTTACCTTCAATTTTTATCGGGCGGATATCTGTTTTATCGCTGACAATAGCTGAATGTGGCTCTTTCTTATAGTAATGAGAATCAACAAAAAAGTAAATAATAAGCAATAGTAAATTTGTAATGAACCATTCAGGTACCAAATGAAAAAACCATGTAAACGGTGCTCCTCTTAAGTACATCATAAACAGCGGCGGATCACCAAGCGGAGTTAATAAGCCGCCACAGTTGGCAACAATACCGATAAAGAATAAAATTGTGTGAATCTTGTATTTTCTTTCTTTATTTGTCTGGATGACCGGACGAATCAATAGCATCGCAGCACCTGTTGTTCCCATAAATGAAGCAAGCACAGCACCTATTCCTAAAAACAAAGTATTAATTTTTGGTTTAGCTTCAATATCACCGGTTAAAAGTATTCCGCCGGTTATAGTAAATAAAGCACCAAGTAAAATTAAAAACGGAACATAATCGAAAATTATTGCATGTTCTAGTTCGTGTGTAAATCCATTTAGCAGTAAATAGATTAAAACAGGAATGCTTAAAATAATAGCGACCAAAAGTTTGTTACGGTTTTTTTCCCAAAAGTGATTCCAGAACAAAGGGAAAAGGGCAATTGATAAAAGCATTAAAACGAACGGTAAAATACTTAACAATGGTATTTCGACATTTGATGTGTGTTCCATAATAATCTTTCGAGAGTATAAATGATTTAAAATTCAGGCGGTAACTTAAAAAAATAATTATTAAAAATTATTCCAGCTTATCACAAATCCTATTATTCTTTATAAAATTTTACTTGCTTTGATAAGCCTGTTCAAATCAGTATTTTAAGCCTCAAAATTTCACAAAAAACAAAAATTGTTTAGAAAAAAAGTTATGAGATTAAGTAAATATTTTGTTCCAACACTTAAAGAAGTTCCTAATGATGCTTTAGTAGCAAGTCATATTTTAATGTTAAGATCAGGAATGGTCAGGATGCTTTCTGCAGGAATCTATTCTTTTCTTCCACTTGGATATCGTGTAATCAGAAAAATATCCGAAATTATCCGCGAAGAAATGGATGCAATTGGCGGACAGGAATTTCATCTGCCCGCACTTAATCCAAAAGAAGTTTGGGAAGAGACGAATCGTGTTGCTGCTTTTGGTGATACTTTATTTCAGGTAAAAAATCGTGAATATGTTTTAGCTCCAACCCATGAAGAGATTATGACTTTTCATGCACGCAATGTTGTTAAATCTTACAAAGATATGCCGCAGATCTGGTATCAGATACAGACTAAATTCAGAAATGAACCGAGACCAAGAAGCGGTGTTATCCGGGGGCGGCAATTTCTGATGAAAGATGCCTATAGTTTTGATACGAGCTGGGAAGGTTTGGATAAGTCCTATGATCTGCACGATAAAGCTTACAGAAAAATATTTGATCGCTGCGGATTAAAGTATTTTGTTGTTGGCGCATCAAGCGGTGCTATGGGTGGTACCGGCTCCGAAGAATTTATGGTTAAATCCCCGGCAGGTGAAGATACGGTTGCTTACTGCAAATCCTGTGGTTATGCAGCAAATGTGGAAGTTGCCAGCTCAAGAGTTGATGGAGTTGAAAGAGATAGTGAAAGTAAAAGTGTTTTTGAAATTTCTACACCAAATGTTAAAAGTATTGATGAGCTTTGTGAATTCTTAAAGATTGATGAAACACAATGCGCAAAATCAAGAATATATATCCACAACGAAAAACCAATTTTGGTTTTAATGCTCGGTAATGATGAAGTAAACGAAACTAAATTAGAGAAAGAGCTTGGTGGTGCTGTACGCCCGGCTCATCCTGATGAACTAAAAGAAATTTCAGGAGCTGATGCAGGTTCAATTGGTCCTGTTGGTTTTAATGGAAGAATAATAGCTGATAATCGTTTGAAGAATGCAAACAATATGTTCAGCGGCGCTAATAAAAATGATTTTCATATTGGCGGAATAGATTTTATTCGAGACATACAAAATGTTGAATACGCAGATTTAAGAATAGTAAAGTCAGGTGAAGGATGCCCCGATTGCGAAAGGCTGCTTGAAGTTTTTCCAGCGATTGAACTTGGGCATATATTTAAACTCGGTACTAAATACTCAGACTCAATGAAAGCTCTTTTTACAGATGAAAAAGGCGAAGAGCATCCGATAATTATGGGAAGCTACGGAATAGGCGTTGAGCGTGTTATGGCTTGTTCTATTGAACAGAATCACGATGCAAATGGAATTATCTGGGATAAAGCTATCGCACCGTTTCTTGTTCATTTAATTGGATTGAACTTAAAGAAGCAGGATATAGTTGATACCTGTGAAAAAATTTATAATGATCTTAATCAAGAAAGAATAGATGTTTTATTTGATGATCGCGATGTAACAGCTGGATTCAAATTTAATGATGCAGATCTGCTTGGTATGCCCATTCAGATAGTAGTAGGTGAAAAAAAGCTTAAGGAAAACAAATGTGAAATAAAGATAAGAAAAACGGGTGAGAGATTTGATATAGTGTTAAATGAGCTGCAAAATAAAATTAAAGAATTATTACAGTAACAGTATTCATTGATCATATAAATTGTAAAACTCTGGCGGGTTATACTATAGCTTGTAAATTATAGCTGAGTAAAAAAGAAATCGTAAGAATTCAAATAGATAGAAAAAAATTTTTTAATATTAACTTAAGAAATTTGAAAACTCCGGTACCTGAAAAATTTTGGCTGCCAATAATTTCCCTCCTTATAATCTTTGGAGTATCTTTCGGATATTCTCAAACAAACGATCTGGCGGGAATTAAATTCAATTCCAAAAATGTATCCAAACATCAGAAAACATCAATTTTTCTGAATGAAGGAAAGCCATTAGAATTAAGTAATTCTTTTTACATCTCTTTCGATATTTCTTTTTGGGACTTTAAGAGATTTGGACCAATACTCAGAATTGAAGACGAAAAAGGAAATGAAATACGGGTAGTCTATGTACCATTTAAAAACAAAGATACCTCGTACATACAAATTACAGAACCATTTAATAAAACATCTTTAGAGATTAAAATCCCCCGAAATGAACTGACAAGAAACAGATGGTTTAATTTTAAATTGGAAATTGATCGAAAAGATAAAATTTTAAGAGCATACTGGAGTAATAATTCCATAGATAAAATTAATTATCCGATAAAAAATCAAGATCAATTTAAATTTGTTTTTGGCATAAAGGATTTAAAAGACTTTAGTGATTATGATGTGCCGGCTATAGCTGTAAAAAATATTATAATTAGTGAAAATGATAAGATAAAATATCAGTGGGAATTAAACCCTTTTAAGGAAAATCCTTTATACGATAGATTTGAAAATATTAAAGTGACAGTCGTTAATCCTGTTTGGATTTATCAGGATCATCAGAAGTGGAAACACATTACTGATTTTTTTATATCTGACTCACTGCTTAATTGTTTAGGCGTTGCATTTGATTCAGTTAATTCACGTCTTTTTATTGATCGTAAAAGCGATTTGCTGATTTATAACCTCATATCGGGTAAAGATTCTGTTATCAAATATGATTCGATAAGTCCGGGTTATTGGAATGAATTGTTTTATGATGACAGCAATCAGGTCCTTTACTCATTTATGAATGGAATGGGTCAGGTTTCTGTTTTCGATTTAAGAGAAAAGAAGTGGACGGTAATTGATTATTCAAGAAACTATAGCGGACATTATTTTGGCAGTGCAAAATTTATCTATCCCAAAGGAGGTAATCTCTATTTACTTGGTGGTTACGGATGGTATTCTGTAAAAAATGATTTATTCAAATACAACTTTTATCTAAAAAAATGGGAAAAGATTAACCTGAAAAAGAATGAAATGAACCCGCGTACATGGTTTGCATTTGGTAAGGGTTTTAATGAAGGGGAATATTTAATTTATGGCGGACTTGGAAACAAGTCGGGAAAGCAGGAAGATGGATTTAATAATTTAAATGATTTTTTTCTGCTTAATCTTAATGACTTAACTTTAAAGAAATTAAAATATCCCGAAGGACAAAAAATAAATTATGTTGTTTTGGCAAATTATCTTTACTTGAATAAAAAGATTCCACAGTTTATTTCTTATCAAAAACTGATGAAGATGATTATTTTAATATTTATTTAAATAAAATGAATCTCAATACAGGAGCCATATCCAGGATCAAAGATAACTTTTGGAGCTCTCGAACCGACAAATGGGTGTATCATTATCTGCATTACAATAAATCAACTAACGAATTTATATCTGTAATATTTGATTCTGCAAAAGTTGAACTGTATTCAATCAGCTATCCGCCAATCTCTGAAACTGCTGAACTATACACTGAAAATAATGATTCGGGGGAAAATAATTTTCTCGTGTTCCTTATTCCAATATTCATTTTAATTGCCGGCACAACAATTTTTGTTTTTCTGAAAAAAGGAAAATTAAATACTGGCGTTTCAGAAGCCGCTAATAGAGAAGTAAGCTATAATTTTATTGTCAGACGGAATAAAAATTCAGTTAATCTTTTTGGTGGATTATGGATTTATGATAAAGATGGAAGTGAAATTTTCCAATCACTTTCTCCTAAGCTTAAGGAAATATTCTTATTGATATTATTAAGAAGTTTAGGCAATCATCATAGCGGAATTACATCTGAAGAACTTTCTTCGATCATCTGGCCCGATTCTTCTCCCGAAAGTGTTAAATCAAACAGAGGGGTGGCAATTAACAGGCTTAGAAAAGCATTGTCATCAGTTGAAGGTATAGACCTGGAATTTTCTGAGAAGCTATGGATTATTAGATTCAGTAATGGTGCAGGCTGTGATTATTTAGATTATTTAAAATTAAAAACCAATAAACAAAATATTAATGAATTCAAGGATGAATCTTTTCAAACAATATCAAATATTTTCGGCGGCGGTGAATTTTTAAAAGGAATCAGTTACGACTGGCTGGATTCCATAAAATTTGCAATCAATAATGAAGCAATAACATTTCTTAAACAATATTTTGATGACAATGAAATATTTCAGGATTTTGATAATCGTATTAAACTATGTGATATAATATTATTATTTGATTCAGTAGAGCAGGAAGCTATCAAATTGAAGATAAAAACTTTATCCGATATCGGAAGACATCACATTGCTAAAAATTCCTTCAACTTATTTGTTGCCGAATATAAAAGATTGTATGATGAACAATTTCCTCTTTCTTTTGAAGAACTAATCAAATCTTAAAAAATATTTTTAAATTAACCGGAAATTAACCCCTTTACTAACCTTGCTGTTAACCCTTAGTCCTTTTATTTACATCTGAAATTAAAATTACTAAGGATAAACGGGAAGTCCCCCAATATTCTTTTTCTCCAGCCTGGGGGACTGGAGAGTATAAAATGGGATTAATAATGATATCAAAAAAAACAAAAACTAAACTCTGCCCACACTGCGGTAAGCCAATCAGTATAAATGCCTTAAGATGCAAATGGTGTAAGGTTTGGCTTGTTATGGTGTGAATGATGTTGAAAATTGTTCATACCATTTAAAAGTAGAGTATTCAGTTTAAATAAAATTTGCATTCCAATAACAAATGTTAGTGAAGGAACTTTTATAGTTGTAAGAATTAGAAAATTCACTAAGCAATAATATTGCAGAGCATCAAAACGAGTCCTTGCTTTTATAAAAGCATTAAAAATTTTCCTTAGTTAATCAATTCCAATCATTTCTCTATTATATTCTACACCCGCTCAGGTATAATTTCTTAGAAAACTCTTGTATTTATACCCATACAGGTATATTTCAGCTCCTGATAAATATAATTACACTCGTAAAGGTATAAAATGAGCAAGCTATCAAACTTTGTAAAAGAAAAAAGAGAAAAATAGATTAACAATAGTAGGATAATGGGGAAATTATATTTTAAAACCACCTGTTGAGCAATTTCCTGAGATGCCCGAAGTAGAGGATTTAACAATGTATCCTTCAGAATTATTAGGAATCAAAACAGCAGAACATTTATTGATCAAATTAAGATCTGGTGAACTTGCATATATCAGTAAAAGATTTGACAGGTTAAAATCTGAAAAACTTCATCTTGAAGATATGGCGCAAATAACCGAGATGCTAACAGCAAGAAAATACAGCAGTCCGATGGAAAAAGTTGGAAAAGCAATCTTAAAACACTCTGATTATGCTGGTAATGATGTAATAAGATTTTTTCAATTAACATTATTTTGCTTCATAACTGGCAATGCTGATATGCATTTAAAGAATTTTTCTTTATTAAAAAATTTAGATGGAAAGATAATACTTTCGTCTGCTTATGATTTACTATCAACAAAAATTCTTTACAAAGAATTGATTGAACAGAGATTGGATCGCTTAAAATAACCTGAGACGCATCAAGATCATTGAGGACTTGATTGATAAATTTATTAGTTTCTGATTGGAAAAACCGAATAAAATGAATTTATTAAATCCCAATACACCTTTAATAGAAATATTTGATGATCTCTTTACAAAAAAGCAAATTCGAGTTTTTGTAAAGCGTGAAGATCTTACAGATCAGTATATCTCTGGTAATAAGTGGTATAAACTAAAATATAATTTGATTGAAGCTGAGAAACTTGGCTTTAGAACTCTTCTTACATTTGGTGGTGCTTTCTCAAATCATATTCACGCCGCAGCAGCCGCAGGGAAAAAATTTGGTTTCAAAACTATCGGAGTTATAAGAGGAGAAGAGCATCTGCCGTTAAATCCTACCCTGTCATTTGCTAATGAAAATGGAATGTATCTTGAATACATTGATAGAGCATCTTACAGAAAAAAATATGATCATGAATTAATCCAAAAATGGAAAAATAAGCATGGTGATTTTTATTTAATCCCCGAGGGCGGATCAAATCATTTGGCTGTAAAAGGATGTGCTGAAATAATATCATCAATAAATATAAAGTTTGATTATGTATGCTCTGCCTGCGGTACCGGAGGGACATTAGCAGGTTTAATACTGGGTCTTAATAAAAATGCATTTGCATTAGGCTTTTCTGTACTAAAAAGCGGTGAGTTTTTGAATCAAAATATCAGCTCTTTTCTAAAATACTTTGATGCTGATGATTTTAAGAACTGGAAGATAAATTTGGATTTTCATTTTGGCGGATATGCAAAGGTAACTAAAGAACTTATTGAGTTCTGCAATATTTTTTTGAAAAAACATAATATAACTATCGAACCAATTTATACCGGTAAAATGTTTTATGGATTATTTGATCTGATTAAAAGAGATTATTTCCCAACGAATTCTTCAATTATCGCAATTCATACAGGCGGATTACAGGGGTTGGAAGGCTTAAAATTCAGAAAGAAGATATAATTCCAAAAAGTTATTACAATTTTCAAAAATATATTAAACCTTAAAAGCAGGTTGATTGATATTTTATTAGATTAACCACTGAAAATTTTAAGTTTTAACTTTATTGAGTTTTATGGATTCTGATATAGTCCTGATTGCAATTACTGATATTGATTTATTAAAAATTCTCGAAAAAGAGTTAGCCACAAAAAAATATACAGTATTAACTGCTGAACCTGATCAGAGATTATTTGATTCTATTTCTGCTAAAGCACCTTCTGCTCTGGTATTAGATATAAATCTTATAAATAATAATTCAAGAGTTGAGCTTGCTGACAGAATAAAAAAGATATATGACCTGCCGATTATTTTTCTTTCCGATTCTCCTGAAGAAAAAATATATGAACAAGCCAGACTTATTAATCCAACAGCATTCTTTTCTAAACCTTTTGATTCTAAAAACATTACAAGAGCAATTGAGCTTGGTATTAACAATCACAGGTTCCATAAAGAGATTGCAGATATTAAGAACAAATATGAGCTAGTCATTAGAGCTGCTAATGCCGGAGTTTACGAAATTGATCCTATAACTTTGGAAATTGATGCGGATGAACAGTTTATCAAAATATTTGGATATACAAAAACTGAAGTTAAAGAGCTTGGCTGGGGCTCTTTAATGCCTATTGAAGATTTTAATAAAAAGAAAGAGCTTCTTAGTGATTTACTACATGGCAAAATTGGTTCATATTGTATTGAACATAGAGTTATTAAAAAAAATGGCGAAATTGCCTGGGCTGTTTCCAGCGGGTCTCTTTCAAAAGATTCTAACGGCAAATCAAAAATAGTTGGAACACTTACAGACATTACAGAGAGAAAAATTGTAGAAGAAAAATTAAAAGAATATTCGGAAGAACTTAAACAAAGAAATTCGGCAAAAGATAAATTCTTTTCTATTATATCGCACGACCTTCGGAATCCGTTTAATTCACTTTTAGGATTTTCTGAGCTGCTTGCCAATAATATTGAAGACCTTACTGAACAAGAAATAAAAGATTCCGCAAAGAGTCTTAACCGCACGGCAAATCATTTATTTAACCTGCTTACAAACTTGCTTGAGTGGTCGCGGCTACAGACAGGTAATTTCCTGATGGAGAAAACAGATTTTAGTTTAAGCACTATCATAAATTACATTCTTGATGTTTACTCTAGCCCAATTTCTGAAAAGCAAATAAACATTATTAAAGAAACCGATTGTGAAATAAATCTTTTTGCAGATAGAAATATGATTGAAGCTGCAATAAGAAATGTTATTTCAAATGCAATTAAATACAGCAATATTGGCGGAACAATAAAAGTTGGATGCAGAATTAATGATAATACTGCAGAGGTATATGTAGAAGATAATGCTGTTGGTATTGCGATTGAAGATCAGGAGAGATTATTTAAGATTGATAGACAGTTTTCAACTGAAGGTACTAACTGTGAAAAAGGAACCGGCTTTGGATTACTGCTTGCTAAAGAACTTTTAGGAAAAAACGACGGCTCTATAAAATTTACTAGCACAATAAATGTTGGTTCAACATTTATAATTTCATTGCCGCTTACTAAATAATTAAAATACTTTTATCCGGGATTTATATGTCTGAAAATCAAACTGCACAACAAACAACAGAAACTGCAACGGCAAAAAGCATAATTAGAGAGTTAACTCAGCCATTTAAGGATTTATTTAAAGCTTCAAGAGCATTGTGGGGAATTAATCTATCCTATCTTTTAGAAGGAATAACTTACTTTGGTGTGGTTGGGTATCTGGTTATCTACTTTACAGATTTTATTAAACTGGATGATATCAGAGCCGGACAAATGGTTGGATTTCAAACAGCTGGTATTACACTTGCAATGTTATTCCTTGGCGCAACAGTAGATTGGATCGGTGTAAGAAAATCACTTCTGTACTCTTTGGGTTTTATGTTAATTGGAAGAGTATTCCTTACACTTGTACCCGATATTACTTCCAATACCGGATTATGGTCATCAGCGCATCTGATAGCAATGCTTGGTTTGTTAGGAATTATACTCGGTTATGGAATTTATCAGCCGGCATGTTATGCAGCAGTTAAACAGTTTACTAACGAAAAAACTGCTGCGATGGGTTATGCAATGTTATATGCAATCATGAATCTTGGCGGATTTCTTCCGGGAATTATTGCCCCGCCAATCAGACAATCTTTTCAGAACGATAGGGAAGGAATGCTTGCTGTTATGTGGGTGTATGTTGGACTAACTGTTTTGGGAATTATTATTGTTGCAGTAATTTTAACTAAAAAGACCATTGAAAAAACAATTCTTGAAGTAAGTGTTGAAACCAAAGAAAAAATAGAAGCAGATAAAAAAGAAGAAGAAGAGAAATCTTCCAAAGAGAAAATTCTTTTTTATCTTAAGAATTTTCCGATTAAAGATGCAAGATTTATGTATTTCATTTTTATACTTATTCCTGTTCAAACATTATTTGCACATAATTGGTTAACACTCCCAGTATATTATAAACGGGCGTTTACAGGAGTTGTATCTGATAATTTTGAATTCTTTACCAACTTCAATCCCTTATTAATTTTCATTCTTACTCCGATGGTTGCAGCATTAACAGTAAAACGCGATACTTATAAAATGATGATCTTGGGAACATTTGTAATGGCATTTCCAACATTCATTCTTACGTTAGGTCCAACAATTTTTAATGTTTTTGCCTTTTTGATTTTGATGACAATCGGAGAAGCAATGTGGCAGCCAAGATTTTTACAATGGGTTGCAGAAATTGCACCTAAAGGAATGACCGGTATTTATATGGGAATCGGTCAATTTCCCTGGTTCTTAACTAAAGTTGTAACCAGTTTGTATTCAGGCTGGTTCTTGATGACATACGCACCGGATGGCATACCGCCGGAACAAATGAATACAGAAACTATGTGGTTTATATACGGCTGTATTGCAATGGTTAGCACTATTGGATTATTATTAGCCCGTAAATGGATGATGAAAGGATTCAAGGTTAAACACGAAGGGTAAAGGTTTAATGAAATAATGGAATTGTGGAATTGTGAAGTTTTGAAATATATGAAAAAGAAATTTTATAAAATCTTTATATGCATATTATTTCTGATTTCTGCCGGATGTTCAACAGTTTCCTATGAGACTATCTATCCGACACTTATTGATGGAAAATATGATAGTGAGTTTCCGTACAAATCTACCTCTGAAGAATTAAAAAAAATAAGCGAAACGATACAACGAATTAACACTACTGCTTTCTACAAAATTTATATTTTTCATCAGGAAGAAAATATCACGGTTGAAGATCTAAAGAGCATTAAACTTTCTCAAAAGGCGGAAAGGGAATTAATTGCCGATAATTCTGCTGCCGGAACCGCTGTTGTTCTTTACTCTTCAAACGGCAATGTTGCTTTACTCACTTGTGCTCATACACTTACATTTAAAGATACAGTTTATTCTTTTCGATTACAGGATAACGGCAGCTATTCACAATATCTCGAGTCGATTCTTATTAAAGAAAAACAGGTTATTTATGTTGCAGGTTTTCCTGAAGGAAGCCAGCTAGACATTCTCGCGATAGATGATGAGACTGATCTTGCATTAATTGGTAAAAGTTATGGAGCACAGCAAAAAGTTTTCTATCCGGTTTTTAACTATCCTTTTGGAAATGCAAAAGAAGTTGAGTGGGGAACTTTTGTTTATTTGCTCGGATATCCGATTAATTATAAGATTATTACTAAGGCAATTGCCAGCTATCCTAAAAAAGAAGGTGACGGTTCATTTTTTGTTGATGCAGTAATTAATCCTGGATTTAGCGGAGGACCTGTACTGGCTATTCGTGATGGTGTTCCAAACTTCGAGTTAATTGGAATAGTTCAGTGGGTTCCTGAGGAAGAAGAAAGTCTTGTTTATCCTCAAAAATTAAACAGCCATTCTGTTTATAATCCTGTGGTTCCATATAAAGGCGATTTGTTTGTAAAAAAACATAAATCAATACGATATGGAATTGCTAAAGTTATTCCTGTTGAGAACATATTAAAATTTATTCTTTCTAATAAAACAGAGCTGAATAAAAAAGGCTTTTACATTTTCGAATAGAAAATTTTTTTTGTTTTAGTAACTTTTTCTCCTTTCTGAACGTCTTATTTATTAATACCGATATTGAAATGAAAAAAGAAATTGAGCAAATATCTTTAAAAATTGTCTGTCCTGTTTGTAATAAATCAATCTCAGAAATATGGATAGCAAAAATGGATTCAGTAATTGGGATTAGATATGCTTACATCTGCTGTAAGTGTGATCATTTATTGAAGATTTCTAAGGAAAGATTTTCTGACAGTTCAATTAATTCATTAATCACTATTCAAGAATAATGCTTCCGCCTATACAAATATCATCTTTGTAAAAAACAGCAAACTGACCGGCGGCAATGCCAAGATCTTCTTTTTCCAGAGTAACAAATCCTTTGTCATTATTTACTTCAAGGCTGCATTGATAAGATTTTTCACCGTGTCTTATTTTTACTCTTAATCCATTGTTAGGTGGAGTATCATTTATTATCCAGTTAAATTTTCCAACCGAAAAAGTTTTTCGAGCACGCTCAGTTAAATTTTCCCGCGAAATATAAATGATATTATTCTGAACATCTTTCCTAACAACAAACCAAGGACCGCCACCTAATCTTAAACCCGAGCGCTGACCGATTGTATAAAAGTAATATCCTTTATGTTTGCCCATTACTTTACCGTTGTCAATATCAATGATATCTCCTTCAATTTCTCCAAGATGATGTTTGATAAAATCAGTGAACTTAATTTTTCCCAAAAAACAGATTCCCTGACTGTCTTTCCGCTTCATATTTGGCAGATCATATTTTTCTGCTAATGCTCTTATTTCTCTTTTAGTAAAAGAGCCGACAGGGAACATTGCCCTGCTTAACTGGTTTTGAGTTAAGTATGCAAGAAAATAAGTTTGATCTTTTACCGGATCGGGTGAAGTTTTTAATAAATACTGATTGTTCACTTTTTCGGCTTTAGCATAATGCCCTGATGCAACCTTTTCAAATGAATTATCAATTTTGTTAAGAAACTGTCCGAACTTAATTAATCTATTGCAGAACATATCGGGGTTGGGTGTTCTTCCTTCTTTGATTTCAGAAATTGTGTAAGAGACCACAGAATCCCAATACTCGTTTTGCATATTGATAATTTCAAGCTGTGTATCAGCTTGTTTACAGACTGCCCGGGCAAATTCAAGATCCTCTTCCCAGGGGCAATCACCAAGAAACGAAAACTCATCCTGCAGCCAAATCTTAAGATAAAAAGCAGTTACATCGTATCCTTCATCTTTCAAAATACGAAGAGCAACAGAACTATCAACTCCACCTGAAAGCAGAACAGCAACTTTCATTTTACTTTTTTACTCCGTTTGACCTTTACTGCTTCTAATTTACCAATCACATCATCATAGATTTTTTTATCAACTGTGCTCAGAATTATTGTAATCAGTTTATTGGAATTTATCATCCTGTCAAAAAATCCGATACAAATTTTATTTTTCCCATCGCAAACTTTCATTAAACCTCTGTATCTGGCATCAAAAATACCTCCGGTTAAAGATTCAATATCTTTGAAATAAATAGTTATTGTTTTTCTTCTGAAGATAAACTCAGAACAGATCATCTTCTGCTCATCAGCTTCTATTTTGTATGGTACCAGTTTATAAAAAATAAAATAATTTTTGTTTATGTAGTAAAGCAGAAATAATGAAATTATAAATGGAAGCAGCAATAATAAATTATTATCAAGATTAATTGCCAATGATACTAAGTAGAAAACAAGTAAAACAGACACAACAAGATTTGCGTACCGGTAAATAAGCTTCCAAAACCACGAGTAAGTATAAACTTGCATAAACTTTTATAATCTTTTTAATCAAATTTACTCAAGAGAATATAAAGGTTAAAACGAATTGTGCAGAAATAAGAAAGGGCTCATCAGAGCCCTTAATTATCAATTAAAGTTATTTGTCAATTAATCTCAGCTCCAAGACCTTTAATCTGATAAATTGTTACTGGTCCTGTAACCGTTGATGGATCAAAAGTAACGCCTTGTTCTGCTGCTACGTGCTCATAATACTCTAACGCTTCTTCCTTTGTGAGATTTATTTTATAAACAGTTCCTTCTACAACTGCAGTTTTTCCCTTCGCTTCAACCGGAAATACAATATCTCCGTCTTTAACTTTTATTTTGATTTTCTGATTTTCAGCATCACTTTTTAATTCCATCCAACACCCAGCCATTGAGCAAACATCAAGAATTTCGCCTTCTACCAGAACTGTTTTGTCAATAAACTCCTCAGGGTTTGCCAATATTTTTGAAATACTGGTTTTGTCTTTAAGAGTAATTTCTCTTCCTAATTTTTCTGTTTGTGAAAAAGCAGAAAAAGAAGTTATCATTATCAGAAATAAAATTAGTTTATTCATATCATCTCCTTTTTTGATTAAAATTTAACAGTAATTTTATCTTTAAATTCTACTTTAATACCTTTAGTGTCTCCGACAATTTCTTTGAACTCTTCCATTGATTCAGGTTTTTTCTTTTGCAGGTTTTTCATTACTTCTTTGTTTTTTATTAATTCAGAAAAATCTACCTCAAGCAATGTTATGGTATTACCTTCAACAAAGGAAGCATCAGTTTCATTAATATTATTATTAAAGTTAATAAAAGTAGAAATCTTCAGTCCATCAAACATACCGGTTAATTTTTCAAGCTCCTGATTATTAAAGGTTGAATCTTCATATTCAGAAGTATCTTCTACATCATCGCTGCTTTTATGTTGTGGCTTCGGAAAATCAACTTCTAATACAGCGGGATTTCCTTTTGAAAATTTAAATTTTATAAAATCATTATCTGTAGTTGTATCTTCAGATTCTGCAGTATTTTCTCCGAAAGGAATCTTGTCTTCGGGACTTGGGTTTAGTTTGATTTTATTAATGTCTGTAAATGAATAAAGGGCTTTAAAACCTTCATAACCCGGAATTGAAAATTTTTCGCCCGAAACATATTTAACATCTTCTCCAAAATCAGAGACTCTTTCTTTTAATATGTCTTCATTAAACATATTAAACTCTTCTGTTTTAGCGGAGTCAAAAGCTGCAATAAATTCTTTCATCATGTTAATAAATTCAGTTTTCATCAAAACAGTTTCTTCAATTGTTCCGCTTCCATCCTGATTAAGATTTACTTTGGTATCAACCTGCAAACAGCCGCTGAATAATGTAATTGTAATAAGTCCGGCTAAAACAAATTTTATTTTTTTCATAATATTCCTTTATAAAAGATTACTTGCTAATTCAGCTAATTCAGAACGCTCACCTTTTTCAAGATTAATGTGAGCATATAATTTTTGTCCTTTAAATCTATCAATAAGATACGAAAGTCCATTCGATTGTCCATCAAGGTATGGATGATCAATTTGATAAACATCGCCCGTAAAAACAATTTTTGATCCTTCACCAGCACGTGTGATAATTGTTTTAATTTCATGCGGAGTAAGATTTTGTGCTTCATCAACAATAAAGAAAATTCTTTGCAGGCTTCTGCCTCTAATGTAAGATAACGGTTCTATTACCAGCTTTTGATCTTTAACCATAGTATCAATTGCGGTATGTTGTTTATCGTGTTCAGGAAACTGATCCTGAATAACTTTTAAATTATCCCATAAAGGCTGCATATAAGGTGCAAGTTTGCTTTCAACATCTCCCGGCAAAAATCCAATATCTTTGTTGCTTAAAGGAACTATTGGACGGGCAATAAAAATCTGCCGGTAACTTTTTTTAACATAAAGTGCGGCAGCTAATGCAAGTAATGTTTTACCTGTGCCGGCTTTACCTGTAAGGGAAACAAGTCTTATTTCCGGATTTATCAAAGCATCAACTGCAAATGTTTGTTCGGCATTTCTTGGGGTTATTCCATATACAGTAGTTTTATCAATCTTAATCAGTTTTTCCCGGGTTGAGTTTAAATGAGCCAATACTGATCTGAACTGATTTTTTAGAATGAAATATTTGTTAGGAAATGCTTCGCCGTTTAGTTTCTTTAAAAGTTTATTGGAGTTTACTTCATACGGCGGATGAAACAAATTTAAAAGAACATCGTCATCAAAATTTTCAATTATAGCTTTTCCGCTGTAGAGTTCTTCGATACTTTTTACTCTGTCAGTCGTATAATCTTCGGCAATTATCCCAAGAGCCTTTGCTTTCATCCTGAGGTTTACGTCTTTTGTAACAAGTATAACCTGAGATTTGTTTTTTAATCTATTCTGCCATTCGTATGCAACACTTAAAACACGATGATCCGGTGTATCATCAATGAAAACATCGCGTATAGCTGGTGAAATTCCTTTAGAGATAGCAATACGCAGTTTTCCTCGCCCTTTGCCCATCGAAATGCCGCCATTAAACAAAGCCGATCCGGTTATTGAATCAAGAGTTCGTGCAAACTGACGGGCATTCAGATTGATAACCTGACTTCCGCGTTTAAATTGATCAAGTTCTTCTATTACAGTTAGAGGTACGATTACATTATTTTCCTGAAACATATTTATTGATTCTGCATCGTGCAAAATTACATTTGTATCAAGGACAAAAGTTTTTGGTTCTTTTTTTGTTTTAGGAGTTTTTTTTATCGGCATAATAATATGATTGATTTAATTTAAAAGTGAAGACCACGATTAAAAGGTTGGGTATATTGTAATTGATTGTTGTAAAACTGTTGCTCAAAACAGCAGATGATTCCGTTTTTTTGATTTATATGCAAAAATCTGAAATTGGATTATCAATATCAATTGATATTTAATCGAAAAATTTACTATCAGAAGCCCTTAGATACCGGAATTGTTATTAAAAACTCTGTTCCTTTATTAATTTTACTTTTAACTTCAATATTCCATTTAAGTATATCAATCAGATCTTTTACAAGTACCAGTCCTAAACCAGTTCCGGCTTCGCCCATAGTTCCCCTGCCGGTCTGCATTTCGCCAAGTAAAAAAATATTTCTTAACTGGGATTCGTCAATTCCGATACCATGGTCTTTAATCGAAAGGGTGTAATGGTCATTATTATCTTTTACAGAAATAATTATTTCACTCAATGAATTTGAAAACTTGATTGCATTATTTATCAGATTGCCGATAATAGTTTGTATCATAAATTTATCTGAGTTAACAACTATTTCGCTAGAAAGGTTAGTAACTATTTTTATCTTTTTGTTTTGTGCAGATTGCAGATATGGAGTTATTGCTGATTCAATTACATCTGATAAAATAAGCTCTTCCGGATACATTTCGATCTTTTGATTAGATAGCCTTGCCCATGTCAAAAGATTTTCAAGTAGTACTATAAGATTCTTTGATGAAACATTCATCTGGCTGACAATTTCTTTTTTATCTGAGTTGCTTAATCTGTCAAAATCGTGTTCCAGCAAATCTGAAATGTTAACAAAAGCTGCAATGGGATTTCTTAAATCGTGTGCAATTATTGAGAAGAACTTATCTTTTGTTGCGTTTAAGTTTGCAAGCTCATCATTCTTTTGACTGATTTGCTTTCTTTGAATATTAACTTCTTCGTGTTTTATGAATAATTCGTTTCTGGTTTTAAGAATATTATTTCTGTTTCTTAAAAGCACCCAGATAAAAATAATTGATGCCACAGTAAACAAAGAAATGATCAATGCAATTATTCTTTGAAAATCTATAATTTTCTTTTGCAGTTCATTTTCAACTTTCAATATCTCTGATTCACTCTCAACTTTTTTCAACTCATTTTTTGTTTTTATATCAGCTATCATCTTAGTGTTAGATATGGTAAATAAACTATCACTGATTGTTTTATACTTTTGATGATATTCAAAAGCGTCTTTATAGTTTCTTTTCTTTGCGTATAAAGATGATAATCTGCCATAGATTACACTTAGATCAGTTAGCGAATTTAGTTCCTCAGAAAATTTCAATGCGGACTTAAAGTATTCTTCAGATTGATCAAGCTTATTGGTTGTTAAGTAGAAATGTCCAAGGTCAGTAAGTGAATGGATTATCTCAAGTTTAAAATCGGTTTTTTCAGCGAGCAGCAAAGATTCCTTAAAATATTTTTCAGCTTGATTATTGTTTTGCTTTTCAAGTTCAATTTTTCCCAAGCTGGAGTATACCCATATTAAACTTTTTGTGTCATTGGAAGCTTTGGAATTTTCAAGAGCTTTTTTAAGATACTCCTCAGCCTTTACATGGTTTTTTAATGTTAAATACACCTCTGCAATATAACTTTGAAGTAAAGCTATTACGGCTTTGTTATTTTCATTAACTGTTTCTAAAGCCTCAAGATAATATTTTAAACTGTTGTCAAGATCGCCGTTATTATCATAAGTAACACCAATATTAAGAAGGGTATTAACTATTGTTTCATTATCGCCGACCTTTTTTGCATAATCGAGCGAGTAAAAGAAAATCTTAAATGTTTGTTCAACATTACCTTTCAGATTCTGATTTATTGCCTGCGAATTAAAAACTCTAATCAAACTCAATGAATCTTTAAGTTCTTCATAAATTGGTATTGCTAATTCATATTGTATGTCAGACTCTGCTATTTTGCCAAGATGCCATAATGCTACACCTTTGTTAAAATATGCATCGGCAAGACTCCACTCTTCATCAGATTCTTTTGCAAGTTCAATCGCTTTATCAAGATATTGAAGTGCTTCATTAGGATTCTCAGATGATAAAAAATATCCGGCTTCTATTAATAGCTTTATCTTCTCTTTTCCTTTTGCAGTGGATAAAAGAGTCTTCAATGAATCAATTTCTGACTGAGTGAAAACTGTTGCAGATGAGATGAAGAGAAATATTAAGATTGTCAGAAAGAATATTTTAGTTTGATTAATAAGACCCAAAATGCCGCCAATAATTCTCTATGA
Source organism: Ignavibacterium sp. (assembly GCA_032027145.1). Lineage (NCBI taxonomy): Bacteria > Pseudomonadati > Ignavibacteriota > Ignavibacteria > Ignavibacteriales > Ignavibacteriaceae > Ignavibacterium > Ignavibacterium sp. Next base: position 1,168,587 of record JAVSMP010000001.1, read on the forward strand.
AATTATTTTTCTTTATTAAATTCTTAAAAGATTATTATATATTTACAGACAAAAATAACGATGCCTTTGCTCAAAAACTATTTAATACTAGCTGTTGGAAATTGAAGATTAGCCGCTTTAGGAGTGGCTATTTTTTTAAATTGAGTTTTTATTATCAGGAATTATGAATTGTAATTGAAAATATTTAATAGAATTATGGCTAAACAAAAAACAAAAGCAAAACTGATACTTGAAGATGGAAGTGAATTTTACGGATTTAGTTTTGGATATGAAGCAAATACCAACGGAGAAGTTGTTTTTAATACCGGAATGGTTGGTTATCCTGAAACAATGACTGATCCGTCGTATAGAGGACAAATCCTGGTTTTTACTTTTCCAATGATTGGAAATTACGGAGTTCCGCCCAAAGAAAAAGAATATGGGTTATTAAAGAATTTTGAATCTGATATTATCCAATGCCGTGCTGTAATAGTTTCAGAATATTCTTTTAATCATTCGCATTGGAGTGCAGAGAAATCTTTATCCGATTGGATGATTGAAGAGAAAATTCCGGGTATTTATGGAATTGATACAAGAATGCTTACAAGAAGGTTAAGAGATAAAGGAACAATGCTTGGTAAAATTGTAATTGATGAAAAAAGTAAAATTGAATTTCAGGATCCGAATCAAACAAACCTTGTAAGCGAAGTTAGTGTTAAAGAAGTCGTTGAATATAAAGCCGGCAAACAAAAAATTATTCTCGTTGATTGCGGAACAAAGAACAATATAATCAGAGCTTTTCTTGGAAGAAATATTACAGTAATTCGCGTTCCTTATGATTATGATTTTACTAAAACTGATTCAAATGGAATTGTAATTTCAAACGGTCCAGGTGATCCAAAACTCAATAAAGTTACAATTGCTAATGCTAAAAAAGCTATGGAACTTGGTAAGCCAATTCTTGGAATCTGCCTTGGTTCTCAGATTCTTGCACTTGCCGCAGGTGCAAATACATACAAATTAAAATATGGTCATCGCGGTCATAATCAACCCTGTAATGAACTTGGTACAAAGCGATGCTACATCACTTCGCAAAATCATGGTTATGCAGTTGATTCGAAAACTTTAACTGAAGACTGGCGTGAATGGTTTATCAACGATAACGATGGAACCAATGAAGGAATAATTCATATTTCAAAACCTTTTTTTGCATCTCAGTTTCATCCGGAAGCTTCTCCAGGACCAGATGACAGCGAATTTATTTTTGATATGTTCGTCAGAGCATTAAAATAAACCCGCTCAGCGGCTTTCTGCGTATTGCAGTGTTTTTATATTTAAGGATTATCACAGTGGGATTGAATGAAAAGAAACAGACTTACACTTAGAAAGAAAGATCTATGATCAAAAAAGGAAAACCTAAAAAAGTTTTAATACTTGGCAGCGGCGCCTTACAAATCGGCCAGGCGGGCGAGTTTGATTATTCAGGCTCACAGGCAATTAAGGCTCTTAAAGAAGATGGAATAACAACAGTTCTGGTTAATCCGAATATTGCAACAATTCAAACTTCAGAAAATTTTGCTGATAAAGTTTACTTTGTTCCGATTAAAACCGATTTTGTTGAAAAGATAATTATTAAAGAACAGCCCGATTCTATCTTATTACAATTTGGCGGACAAACGGCACTTAATGTTGGTGTTGATTTATATGACAAAGGAATTTTAGAAAAATACAACATCAAAGTTCTTGGAACTCCGGTTGATACAATTAAAGATACTGAAGACAGATTGCTGTTTGCTGAACGAGTTTCGGAAGTTGGATTAAAAGTAGCACGAAGTAAAACAGCTATAAGCGTTGATGATGCTGTAAAAGCTGCAGAAGAAATTGGTTTCCCTGTAATGGTTCGTATTGCTTATGCTCTTGGCGGATTAGGTTCTGGGATTGTGAACGATAAAGAAGAGCTGATTGAAAAAGCAAAAAGAGCATTCTCTTTTACAAATCAGATATTGATCGAAGAATCATTATATGGCTGGAAAGAAATTGAGTATGAAATTGTTCGGGATAAGTATGATAATTGCATTACTATCTGCTCAATGGAAAATATTGATCCGATGGGGATACATACCGGAGATAGTGTTGTTATCGCACCGGTTCAAACGCTTTCAGCAAAAGAAAATTTTAAACTTCGCTCAATTGGTATAAAACTAATACGTCATCTTGGGATTATCGGCGAGTGCAATATACAATATGCACTTAATCCAAACTCGGAAGATTACAGAATAATAGAAGTTAATGCCCGATTGAGCCGAAGCTCGGCACTCGCATCAAAAGCTACAGGTTATCCTCTTGCCTTTATTGCAACAAAACTTGCACTTGATTATGCACTGAATGAAGTTGCAAACATTATTACTCAAGAGACCTCAGCCAACTTTGAACCTACTCTTGATTATGTAGCGTTAAAATTTCCACGCTGGGATTTACAAAAATTTCAGCAAGTAAGCACATTGCTTGGCTCTGAAATGAAATCAGTCGGCGAAGTAATGTCTTTAGGAAGAAGCTTTGAAGAAGTTTTACAAAAAGCAATTCGTATGCTTGATGTTGGTATGAATGGATTTGTTGGTAATAATATTAGTTTTAACGATCTCGATAAAGAATTATCCGAGCCCTCGGATAAAAGAATTTTTGCAATTGCTCAGGCTTTACAACAAGGATATTCTGTTGATAGAATTCACGAGCTTACAAAGATTACAAAATGGTTTTTGTATAAGATGAAAAATATTGTTGACCTGCAAGAGGAAATTGCTGGTAATGATATTACATCAATTGATTTTGGTTTAATGAAAGAACTAAAACAAACCGGATTTTCTGATATTCAAATTTCACAAGCAACAAATACAAAAGAGCTTGAAGTCAGGTCATATCGAAAATCATTAAATGTTATCCCTGTTGTAAAACAGATAGATACAATGGCGGCAGAGTTTCCTGCACAAACAAATTATCTTTATTTAACTTATCACGGAGTTGAAGATGATATTCATCTTGGAGAAAAAGATCAGATTGTTGTTTTGGGCAGCGGGGCTTATCGGATTGGTTCATCTGTTGAGTTTGACTGGTGTTGTGTTAATGCTGTTAATCAGGTAAATAAAAGCGGTTTTAAATCCATAATGATTAACTGTAATCCCGAAACTGTAAGCACCGATTATGATATTTGTGATAAGCTTTATTTTGAACAACTAACATTTGAAAGAGTCCTTGATATTTATGATAAAGAAAATCCAAATGGAATAATTGTTTCTATGGGAGGTCAGGTTCCCAATAATCTTTCAGTAAAACTGCATAATGCAGGAATAAAAATCATAGGCACATCTCCAGAGCAAATTGATAATGCAGAAAGCAGACATAAGTTTTCAAAAATACTTGATGAAATTGAAGTTGATCAGCCTGAATGGAAAGAAGTTACAAAGCTGGATGATGCAAAAACTTTTGCTGAAAAAGTTGGATATCCTGTCTTAATCAGACCAAGTTATGTGCTTAGCGGTGCTGCAATGAGTATTGTGCTTACAGAAGACGAACTTGAATTTTATCTGAAGAAAGCAACTGAATTAAACACAGAACATCCGGTTGTTATTAGTAAGTTTATTACCGATGCGCGAGAGATTGAAGTTGATGCTGTTGCAAATGGAGGCGAGCTGTTTTGTTATGCAATATCAGAACACGTTGAAAACGCCGGTGTTCATTCAGGTGATGCAACTCTTGTTCTGCCGCCGCAACGTACCTATCTTGAAACAATGCGTAAAGTAAAAATAATTACAAAGAAAATTGCCAGAGCATTAAAAATAACCGGGCCTTTTAATATTCAGTATATTGCAAAAGATAATAAGGTAAAGGTTATAGAATGTAATCTCCGGGCATCAAGAAGTTTTCCTTTTGTTTCAAAAACGCTGAAAATTAATTTTATAGAAATTGCAACAAGATTAATGCTTGGTGAAAAAGTACCGCACATTGATAAATCCTCATTTGATCTTGATTATGTCGGGGTTAAAGCTTCACAATTTTCTTTTACAAGATTAAAAGGCTCTGATCCGGTTACAGGTGTAGAAATGTCGTCAACAGGAGAAGTTGCTTGTCTTGGAGATGATTTTAACGAGGCATTTTTAAAAAGTCTTTTTGCAATCGGACAAAAAGTTCCAACGAAAGGAGTGTTGCTTTCTACTGGTACTCCTAAAAATAAAGCTGAACTTATTGATGAGCTAAAAGCCTTACAAACAATGGGATTAGAGTTTTACGGTACAAAAGGCACTTCCGATTTCTATAAAGAAAATGGTAGTATAGATATTAAAGTGCTGTTTCGTCCGCTTGATAATCAGGAACCCAGTATATTAAGTTATATGGCAAATGGTAAGATTGATTTAGTTATTAACATTCCGAAAACAACTGAAAAAGTTGAACTGGATAGCGATTATATTATCAGACGAAAAGCAGTTGACCTTAATATTCCGCTTTTTACAAATATTCAGATAGCTAAAAGATTTGTTAAAGCATTAAAGAACTATACACTCCAAACTCTTCCGGTTAAGAGTTGGGATGAATATGAGTAAAGACTATTTAAAGTACTTTTAACCTTAAGCCGCGGGTTTGCCTAACCTTTGACAATTAGCTGAAAAGATATTCTTATTTTGAATAAATGTAATTATGCAGCACCTCAACAGTTGTTCTGCAATGATGAAGATCAATTTCAAGAAGATCACGAACAGAAAGCACTCCGGCAAGCTTCTCGTTATCGATTATCAGAATGTGTCTGATCTTTGCCTCTTTCATTTTTGCAAGAACTGCTTCGGTTGATTCATCAATTTTTGCCACAATAAGATTAGTGCTCATTACATCACTAACCAGGGTTGTGTTTAAATCTTTTTCTTTGGCTATAACCCTTTTAACTAAATCCCGTTCTGAAAAAACACCAACTAGCATATCATCTTTCATAACAGGAACAAGTCCAACACCTCTGTTAGCCAGCTTGCTTACAGTTTCTTTTACGGATGAATCAGACTGGACTGTAAAAATTTCACGTCCTTTTAAAATCTCTCTAATTGATTCCATTTTCAGCTCCTTGTAAAAAATGATAGTTATTTAAAGCGAAAGTAAAAAAATATTTGACATTTACAAATTATTAATGAGCCCTAAATTGTATGATTTTGAAAAGGGAAAAAAATGCGGTATTCTTTAGATAGTTAATTGAAATAATCAAATCTGAATCAGTATTTGCAAATGTTGGGTTTTTCAGATGGGCAATAAAGTAGTTAATAAAATAAGATCATAGGGGATCCAGATTTATTAAATTTCGGTTCTTCTTATAAAATCTTCGATCACTTTATCAGAAGAATTAACCAATTCCTCAGGTGTGCCGGTAAAATAAATAACTCCTTCGTGCATCATTGCAACTTTTTTTGCAACATTTTTAACGCTGTACATATCGTGAGTTACAACAATAGAAGTAACCTTCAATTTATCAGCAAGGTCTTTAATTAAATGATCTATTGAGTCTGACATTATAGGATCAAGCCCGGTAGTAGGTTCATCATATAAAATATAGTTTGGGTTTGTTACTAATGCACGAGCCAATGCAACTCTTTTTTTCATACCGCCTGAAAGTTCTGATGGTTTTAAATTAAGAATACCGGTTAAACCGACAAGCTCTAATTTTTCATTTACAATTTTTAAAATATCATTCTTTGTATATCCGTTTTTGGACTCAACAAGCGGCAGGGAAACATTTTCAAATACTGTCATTGAATCAAAAAGAGCAGAGCCCTGGAAAAGAAATCCGAAATTTTTTCTAAGCTCGTACAATTCTATTTGAGAAAGATCAGATACAATTTTACCCTCAACTTTTACAAACCCATAATCCGGCTCTAATAATCCTACAATGTGTTTTATTAAAACGCTTTTCCCGCAGCCGCTTCTGCCGATAATAACAATTGTTTCACCGGCTTCAATTGAAAGATTAACGCCTTGTAAAACTTTTTTGCTTCCAAAGCTTTTTTGTAAATCATTTATTTCAATCATAAAACTATTTTTGTTAACCGAACAAAAATAAATAAAAAGTATTATTTATAATCAGATTATTTTGCAGTGGAATGACTAATCTAATTTTTAATTAGTCTCAATCATTTATTGTTCATTATTTCTTAATTTGTCATATTCAATTTTCAAAATGTATTAAGGTAAAAATATGTTTAGAAAAGTCGTTTATATTACAATCTTTATATTAACAGCCGCATTTAATCAGGCTCAGATTAGATTTCCATCTTATTATTCACAGAATGATATGGAATTTGCAACTCCGGGAACTATCCTGTTCAGCTTGGGAGGGTACAGTAATCCTGCAATACTATCCTTTACAGAACAACCGAACTTACTTTTTACCTGGAATGATCTTAATGCAGATTTTAATGATTTCAATAATTACAGCTTGTTTGCTTCTATGCCATATTTTGGTTTTAGTATGGTTGATAGAAAAGAAAGTGGTTATTCAATAACAGATTACAAAATTTCTACTGCTTTCGGTTCTTCGTCTTTTAGTTTTGGTTTGGGTTATGGCTGGTCTTCCGGCGATATAATTCATTTTGACAGATCCAATGTTCTGACAATCGGGACAATATACAGACCTGTAAACTTTTTATCATTCAGCTTAATCGGAAATCTTCCGGCAAATAATGAGCGGGAAGGAATTATTGGAGTAGGATTAAGACCGTTTGGTAATTACAATCTTACTTTGTTTGGAGATTATCTCTTTACTCAGGATACTATTCCTGAAAATGTTAATTGGAGTGCAGGTGCAATTTTTGAACCGGTTGATGGGCTTAGAATTATCGGGCGTTACTTTGAAGCTAAAGCTTTTAATGTTGGAGTTCAGCTTGGTTTTGGAGCATTAGGTATATCAACAATAACTCATTTTAACAACGATGCAAAGCACTCTTACAATACTTATGGAATCAGACTCGGTGCAAGAGACAGAAATCTTCTGAATGTATTTAAAAGTGATAATTCTTTTGTTGAAATTAATCTGGCAGGAGGACTAAAATATCAGAAATTTAAATTTTTTGATAACTCTAATACTTTATTCAATATAATTGAACAGCTTGATGCCGTGATTAAGGATAACTCGGTTTCAGGTATTGCTATTAACTTGTCAGGTGCAAACATCAACAAGGAAATGCTTTGGGAGTTGCGCGAAAAATTAAAAGAGATTAAATATTACGGTAAAAAAGTTTATGTGTATGTTGATCGTGCAGGAATTGAATTATATCATTTTGCTTCTGTTGCTGATAAGATTATTCTTGATCCGATGGGAACTATTTCTTTAGAAGGATACCTGATGGGCAGAACCTTTTTTAAAGGCACACTTGATTTACTTGGACTTGGATTCCATGAACTCAGATATTTTAAGTATAAGTCCGCTGTAGAAAGTTTTTCACGCGAAGATTTTAGCGATGCTGACCGCGAGCAAAGGCAGAAGCTTGTTGATGATAATTTTAGCTTGGCTCAACGGGATATTTGTGAAGCAAGAAAGTTTTCTACTTCTTATTTTAACGAACTTGTTGATAGCAACGGTATATTTTTACCTGATGATGCAATAAAATATAAACTTGCCGATACACTTGCACGCTGGAGCGATATTTCTGAGATTATTAATAAATATGAAAAAGAAAATAAAAGTCTTATCAATGCCGGTTCACTTGATGAATTTGTATTACCGGATGATTATTGGGGTCCAAAACCTAAAGTTGCGTTAATTTATGCTATTGGCGGAACAAGTATGGACGATGGAATTAAGGCTTGGTCTCTTGTTAAATATGTTGAAGATGCAATAAATAGTAATAATGTTAAAGCGATCGTTCTTCGCGTAGATTCACCGGGCGGTGATGCACTTGCGGCTGATCTTATTGCTGAGGTTTTAAGAAAGGGGAAAGGAAAGAAGCCAATCATTGTTTCGCAGGGTTATGTTGCAGCATCCGGCGGTTATTGGCTTTCTATGTATGCAGATACAATTGTTGCAGCCCCAAATACAATAACTGGTTCAATTGGCGTTATCGGTTCTTTTATTTTCAATAAAACTCTTAAACAGAATATTGGGTTATCTACAGACTTTGTTAAAAAAGGAAAGTTTGCTGATCTTGGTTTTGGTGCTGTACTTCCTTTGATTGGCATATCATTACCCGACCGTGATTTTTCTGATGATGAACTAAAATTATCTGAAACTGTTATCAAAACAATGTATAAAGGTTTTGTTGATAAAGTTGCTTTAGGCAGAAACAAATCATTTAATGAAATTGAACAAATAGCACAAGGAAGAGTATGGTCCGGCAGTGATGGATTAAATAATGGTCTTGTTGATGTCCTTGGCGGGCTTGATACTGCAATTAAAATAGCCTTACAAAAATCAGGATTATTAAACAAAGAATATGAAATTATCCAATTACCAGAACCTGGCTGGTTTGATCTTAGCTCTTTGTTGCCTGATATTTTTAGAATTAAACAAAAAGTAAGCGAAGATCAGTTTATTAGAGATCTGAAATTTCGATTGCAGTATAATGGAATACCGATGCCGCTGCTGCCGATAGATTTTATTGATGATAATATGATAATAAGAGAGTAATAATTTTATCTGCACTGATAGAAGAATAACATTGTTTCTTTCTGACTCTGTTAAAGAGTGTTCTTCATCAGACTTTAAATCAATATAACTTTCTTACTCTTAATTAATATTTTCTTAACAACTCGATAACTAATGGTATTGCACCCGCTGCCCATTCAGAATTTTTAAGTGCAGATAATAATTTTTCTATCGGAAATCCGGCTGGGAGTTCATCTTTATCACGCAAATCATAAAAAACATGATGAACACCTTCTAAAATAAAAACGGAGTCTGATTTCTTTGTTAGTGTTTCAAGAAGCGGTTTAATTGATTGTTTGCCAAGTTTAATAAGTCCTTCTGCAGCTATCCAGCGGATACCTACTACGTCATCTTCTAAAGCCTGAATTAACAGCGGTATAGCAATCGCGTCTCCTATCTCCGCCAATGTTTTTACAGCTTCCCAACGATAGATATGTTTGGGATAAGAGACAAACTCTGCCAAATAATCTATTGAGTCTTTTCCTATCTTAACTAATTCTTCACGCGCTTTTTGTCTTTCCAAACCATTATTGCTTTTCAGACTACTGATCAGTTTCTTTATTTCTGTGTCTTTTATTTTTTTACTTTTGTTTTCCATTACTTAACCTTTAATAATTTTAGTTTTTGAATTTAATATCACGATGATCTAATATCTTATAGATTTTTACTTTTAAAAAATCAGTTATTAAAAAAGCAGCTAAAGCGTATCCCCATATAAATAAAGCCAGTTCCCAGGAAATTGGAGAAATAAACAATCCATACACTGCAACTAAAGTAGCAAGAATTTTTGTAATAACAGCAGCCCAAAACATAGTTGCACTTGGTTTGATTGACCAAAAAGGACCGCGTGTTCTCGTCAGAAAGATTGTTAAGTGACCTGCAATTGCCAGTTTAAGAAAAATAAAAGTCTGGATTGATTCTTTTGACAATCGTAGTACCTCTTGTCCAATATAAAATATTCCGAAAGAGCTGACAACTCCAATTAAACCCAGGAAAGTAGCCATACTCAAGATAATTCTCATATCCCATTTTTCCGGTTCATTGGAATACTTTACATTATCAAAAGCAATAGCCATTATTGGTGCATCATTAAATAATGCAAGAAGCACAATCATTACAGCAGTTACAGGATAAAAGTTAAACACAATTATTGTCAGTGCAATAAAAAACAGAACGCGTATGGTTTCAGTTATCCTGTAAATTGCAAAACTATTCATCCGTTGAAATATTTTGCGGCTTTCTTTTAATGCATCAATTATTACCGAAAGACCCGGCAGAGTTAGAACAATTGCGGCGGCTGATTTTGCTGCATCGGTTGCTCCTGCTACTGCAATTCCCACATCAGCTTTTTTAAGTGCCGGAGAATCATTTACACCATCGCCTGTCATTCCAACTATGTGTTTTGTTTCCTGAAGCAGCTCAACAATTTTGTATTTATGTTCAGGAAAAACCTGAGCAAAGCCATCCGATGTTTCAATAATTTTAATTGCCTCTTTTTCTGGTTTATCTATAAATGCAGAAGCTTCCTGAATATTAGTTTTCAGATTTACTTTTTTAGCAATTTGTTTTGCAATGGCAGTATGATCTCCGGTAATCATTTTAACTTTAACTCCCAAATCAAGTGCAGCTTTAATTGTTTCAGCAGAATCATCTCTGGGCGGATCAAACAGAGGAACCAAACCAACATATTCCCACTTACCTTGCTCATTAGTCTTTGCTGTGCCCAGTGTTCTGAAACCATTTAATGCAAATTCATCAACCTGTTTATTGATAAGCTCAGATGTTTTTTCTTTTTCAGAGTTTTCTAACAAAGCTAATATTACCTGAGGTGCTCCTTTAGTAATTTTAAATACTTTATTACTCTTATCTGATACAGTTACTTCGCATCTTTTTATTACAGGATCGAAAGGTATGAATTCTTTTATTTCATAAGATGATAATTTACCTGCCAACGTGCCAGCAGATTTTACTTTTTGTATAATGGCACTGTCAATAGGATCTTTATCTTCCTCTCTTGATGCAAGTGAAGCAAAAAGTAAAACATCATCCGAAGTAAAGTTTCCGAATGATTTCACATCAGCAAGAGTTAGCTTGTTTTTAGTAATAGTGCCGGTTTTATCTGAGCAAAGAATATCCATTCCTGCCATTTCTTCAATTGCAACCAGTTTGCTGACAATTGCTTTTTTCTTTGCTAAGTATGAAGCTCCAACTGCCATTGTAACAGATAATACCGCAGGCAATGCAACAGGAATAGCCGCAATTGTTAATACAAGACCAAACTGCAGCGTATCTAAAAATGATTCGTGTCTGTAAAATGATACTAAAAAAATTATTGAGATTATAAAAGCAGCAAGAATAATTAAGTAGTGACTGATTTTTATAATTGCTTTTTGAAAATGACTTATTGTTTTCGCCTCTTCGACAAGCTTAGCAGTTTTACCAAAAAAAGTGTTTAGTCCCGTTGCAACAATTACACCATCCATCTCACCCTGTTTTACTACTGAACCTGAATAAGCAATATCAGTTTTATGTTTTTCCACCGGCAAAGATTCACCGGTTAAAGCAGATTCATCAATTGAAACATACTCGCCTGAAAAGAGTTTTGTATCAGCAGGTACAACATCTCCCAATCTTATTCTGACAATATCTCCCGGGACAAGCTCTCTTGCAGGTATGCTATTCCAATTTCCATTTCGCTTAACCCGCGCATTAAGAGCAAGCCTTTGTTTTAGCAGACTTATTGCATCATCCGCTTTATATTCCTGCCAAAAACCAACGATGGCATTTAATAAAAGCAAAGCAAATATTATCCAGAAGTCCTCCCAATGCTTGATTATTGCAGAAAGAATAGCGGCAAATTCGATCATCCAGGGAATCGGACCCCAGAAGTAACTTAGAATTTTTAAAAGTGGATTTATCCGTTTTTCTTCAATCTCGTTAAAGCCGTATAGTTGAATTCTTTCCTTTACAGATGATTCAGAAATTCCGGAATCACCGGATTCAAATTTTTTAAATATTTCTTCAACAGAAAGATTTTTCTCCTCCTCATTATTTAAAATTTCCTTTTTCATTTATCTTATCCTTTCTAACAATATCTACAAGTAATAATCTGAGCGCAAATTTTTAGTAATATTTTTTATTGATACTTTTAATTATAGAACAAATTAAAAAAATACTATTAAATCAAGGTAAAAAGTCAATTGAAATTTAAATATGTGATTTCACTTGTAATATAGAGATGAAAAATAAAATGATTGGTGAATAATTATTCTCTTTACATCACTTAGCGAAAATTTCTTTTCATTCAAAGACAATAATTCAATTTTGATAAAAATAATAAACAGTATTTGAGTAAAATTATGTTTGAAAGAACTGAATAATTTTCGTTAGTGTTGTTCAAATTGTTTTTTCTGCGAAAATTAATGACAAGAAAGAAATCATAAACAAAGAAATAATAGAAGAGATAAAATCCGAAATAGAAAGACTCAAAAAATTAAAATAGTGTTTATGTCATTCAATTCAACCATGCAGGTAAGAAGTCAATAGATTAAGTAAATGTTCTTAATAATATTTTATTTTGAAACTAAAAGAATTATCTGCCGCTGTTTTGATTCCGAACTAATTCAGATACTGAGTGAATTCAGAAGTATCCTTGATTAGTCCGGAATAACAATAACTAAAATTTTTCAGAAACCTCTATTTAAAATCAGATCTATTTTACTTCATCAGGACCATCTTGCGTGTTGCTGTAAAATTGCCTGATTTAATTGTGTATAAATATACTCCCGAAGTTAGAGCAGAAGCATTGAATTTAATTGTATGCTTTCCGGCTTCCATAAAATCATTAACAAGTGTTGCCACTTCTGATCCGAGTATATTATAGATTTTTAATGTTACATTATCATATTTTGCAAGCGCAAAAGAAATTTCTGTTTCAGGATTAAATGGATTTGGGAAATTCTGTGAAAGAGAATATTCCTTAACAATACTAAAGTCAACCTCAACAGCATTAAATATTTTTACGCTTCCGTCAAAGTCAGTTTGTCTTAATCTGTAAAAAGATTTTCCTTCAACAGGATTCACATCAGTAAAGCTGTATGATGATCTCTCTGTTGTTGTTCCTTTTCCGGCAACAAATCCTATTTTTTGCCAGCCGGTATTATTATTAACAGATCTTCTTTCAATATCAAAACCCAGATTATTTGTTTCGGATGCTGTAATCCAGTTTAATAGAACATCATTGCTTTGCGGGATAGCAGTAAACAAGCTTAGCTCTACAGGCACAATTCCGTAAATAAGAATTCCAATATCATCAACATACCATCCATCTCTGTTAATTGAACCATCTGACTTTAGTTGAAATTGCAGTTTAACCTGATTGGAATTATAATTAGATAGATCCATCATTTCATTTACCCAGGTAGATTGTGTTCCGCTATAGACTGGCTGACCAGATGGTTGGAATGAACCGCTGCCGGATTTTGTATAATTTCCGGAAAGCGGAAAGAATGTACTTCCATTATTTGAGGAAACTTTAACCTGTCCATAATCCCATCCGGATTCTATATCGTATTTTGTCCAGAAAGATAATTTTGGGTAGTTGTTTGCACTAAGATCAATTGAGTTTTTTAACGTCATGGTTACAGTTGCACTGTTTGCATAATTTCCACTCTTACTATCTGTAAAAGATGTTGGAGCGGAGTGATAAGAAAGTGTTGTTGCTTCCCATTTCGGACTAGAAGTTGGTGCACTTGTAATATCCCATAATAATGCAGGATCATTTGTTGAATCAGCAAATGCTAAAACGGGTACACCTGTAATAAAACTTAATGTATCAATAAACATTGGTATTCCGGATGAATATATTGTCAAAAACATCTTAACCTGAATATCAGCTTGAATAGTTTCTCCAATAGTAAAAGCAAAATTCTGATTATTGGTTACTGTTGTTCTTGCAGGAACATTTCCAATATTGATTGTACCTGTAAGTACAGTGATAAGCGGGTTATCTGAACTAAGTGACAAAGTAATATCAGATGCGTTGCTTAATCCTTTGTTTTTCAACTTCGGAATAATCAGTTCAACATTATCTCCCGGATTAAAATACTGTTGTGTAAAATGTGAATTAACCGGCTGAACAAAATCACCGGCAACATAAGCATAATATATATTTGGCATTAAGTTCTCGATTGCTAACGGAAAAATTTCAGGTTGACTTGGCCAGAAACCTGTACTCCCAACTTCAGGAGTCATTGCAAATATTTTTCCGTGATTTAATACTGTATCACCATCATAGAAATAATCATCACTGTTACCGCGTGTAGGGTATCCAACTGTTTGCTGATCAGTTCCGTATTCGTAACCATTATAAGCTGTCATATCGCGGGCAAATTCGCGAAAGGTTGCTGAATCAGGAGTTTCCATCACTAATGCACCATAAGGATAAATTAATAAATTGCTGTAAGTATGATAATTAAGGGCATTTTTAATATATCGTGAAGCTAAAAATTCTTTAAGATTAGCTGTCTCCGGTTCAGAAAATGGAGCAGTTCCTCTGTATGTATCACTTGATGGTGATGTGCTTGATCCTCCGTTTGGTGCATTCCAATAAGCATAAGGTCCAAAATTTCTGTTAAGATCTACACCATAACTTCCGCCGTTATTCTTTCTGTTTTTTCTCCACATTCCACCGCCGCCTGGATTTGTACTTCTGTTATATTCATATCCGTCGGGGTTTAATACAGGAATAAAATACATTTCTCTGTTATTAACAAGGTATTGAATAGAAGGATTTGTACTATAATTTTCAAGCAGATAGTACATAAAATATATCATCTGCATCATACTTTGAGGTTCACGTGCATGTATAAGTGCTGTATAAAGTATTTCAGCTTCATCTTCATCAATATCCGGATTATCAGATATCTTAACCATATACATTGGTCTGTTTTCAATTGTGCTGCCGATTGAAGTTTTAGCAGTAATAAGGCTCGGATATTTTTGTCTCATACTATCAAGATGGGCAATAACTTCTGTAAGAGTGTAGAAACCACCCATCGAACCAAATCCAAAACCTTCAACTCCATATCTTTCTTTACTATCTTTAATGAACGAAGCTTTTTCAGATTCAGTAAGTGAAGGAAGTTTTGAGTAATAATCGAACCAGTCATCTATTAATACTTCGTAGCTGAAACTTGTCATCTGAAGTTTATGAAAATCATCCTCACTTAGAAAAACAGTAATTGCATTATCTTTTGTAAGGTAAGGATGGTCGAATTGCAAACCAATATTCTGAAGTTCTGCAATATCCTGCAAGGTTTGAATTTTAATTTTAACTTCTTTATAGTTTTGCGGCAGAGCAACGGTAATCAATAAAAATGAGAACAGAAGAACCAGTTGATATTTCATTTTGCACCTTTGAAGAAAATGATTTATTAGTAATTCTAAATTACAAGATATTTTTTTAATACTTTATATCTTTGTTAGAACATTTTTTTAAGTGATGATACTTAAAACCGCTATTTTTATAATTGTAAATTAAGGAGTTAATTATGAGTAAGATAACCGTTTATGAAAAGCCAACCTGTACTACTTGCAGAAGAGTAGCAAAAGCTTTTTCGGAACAAGGTATAGATTTTCAGAAAGTGAATTATTACATCAAACCATTCAGTAAACCGTTGTTAAAATCTTTACTGAAAAAGATGAATATGAAGCCTTTGGAATTACTTAGAACTAAAGATGAATCATATAAGAAATTGAAGAATACAATTGAAAAACTTTCTGATGATGAAGTTCTAAATCTTATGATAGAAAATCCTGACTTGATTCAAAGACCGATTGTTGAAAAAGGTGATAGGGCAATTCTTGCCAGACCGCCTGAAAGAATAAAAGAGCTTCTCTGAATAGTGAATTTATTCCTTTTCTTTAAGTAAGATCTCTTTGGATTTATTTAATTCAGTAAGCCAATCATCAGAAGGTTTGGGATATTCCAGTTTTAATTTTTCCAGAGTTTCAACAATTATTTCGCTTACAACTAATCGGGTAAACCACTTCTTATCAGCCGGAATTACATACCAGGGCGCAAAGTTCTTACTCGTGGCATTTATTGCATCCTCATAGGCTTTATGGTATTCGTTCCAAAACTTTCTTTCATTGATATCATCAGCAGAAAATTTCCAGTGCTTAGCCGGATCTTCAATTCTTTTTAGAAATCTTTTCTTTTGTTCGTCTTTAGAAACATTCAAAAAGAATTTTAGTACAATAGTTCCGTTTTCATGAAGATACTTCTCAAAATCATTTATTTGTTCATATCTTCTTTGCCAGATTTTATCATCCACAAGTTCAGACGGAATCTGTTGATTCTTTAGCAGATTATGAACCTTAACCACTAATACTTCTTCATAGTGTGATCTGTTAAAAATTCCGATTCTGCCTCTTTCAGGAAGTGCTTTATTAATTCTCCATAAATAACCGTGGTCCAGTTCTTCTTTAGATGGCTGTTTAAAAGAATAAACTTGTGTCCCTTGTGGATTAAGACCGCTCATTACGTGTTTTATCGTACTATCTTTTCCTGCAGCATCCATTGCTTGAAAAATAAGCAGCAACGAATACTTGTTTGAAGCATAAAGTTTATCCTGAAGTTTAGTCATTTTATCAATATTTTTCTTTAACAGTCCTTTTGCATCGTCTTTGGATTTAATACCAGAGGTGTCATTTGTGGGATAAGCAGAAAGTATAAAATTACTATTTGCTTTTATAAGATAATCTGATGTTTTCATTGTTTGTCCATTTTTATTAAAACTAACAAAATCTCAAAATTCTTTTACAAATTAAAAAAATTTAGCCTTAAGACTAAACAAACTTTGGTTTTATCCGATAATAGTAAGAATGATTTTTAGGGACTCAAACTAGTGCTGTTTGATAATGAGACGTTAAATATTTTTTACTATCGCAATAATTACACGCTAAAAATGACTGAAAAGTAAAAAAAAGGTGATAAAGATATGTTTTCAATCATTCAATATTAAAAAGATACTTGGCATAAGTGTTGTCAAAAATATATGGTTTTGTTAGCAAAATATTTAATTCCAATACATAGAAGTGACAGATAAAATTAATAAAAGTATATCAGAAATATTACCTGATTTTTTCAGCAAAAAACAGGTTGATGAGTTCGTTTACATCTTCAAAGCTTCATTAGAAAGTAAATCAGATACAGAGATATTTCAGCAGGAAAATTCACTTGATTTAAAAATTGAATCAGGACTAAGCTACAGATCGCAAATTGATCTATTGGTTACTTTTGCTGAAAATAAACTTGAGCGGGAAAAATTCCTTTCTTTACTTCTTTATTTAGCCCAGGCTTCAATTACTAATGGAGAGTTTTCGGCAGCAATAGATGTAAATGAAAAGATTATTAACCTTACCAAAGAAGACCGCAACATGACAAATCTTGCTGCAAATGCTCATCTTTTAATTGGTGAAATTTACAGCAGACAAGCAAGCTGGCAGAATTGTCTTGAAGCAATCAACATAGCAATCGGATTGTTCTCTTCAATAAATGATATTAAAGGCATTGCAAAGTGTGAGAATTTACTTGGAACTGTTTATGGCGATCTTGGTGATATTCAGAAAGCTGTTGAGAACTTTGAATCGGCACTTGAAAAATCAAATGACGAATTAAACTATACCCAAAAGGGAAAAATCGAAATTAATCTCGGTATTGTTAAAAGCATTAAAGGGCTTTTTGATGAAGCACTTGCCTATTTTAAAAGAGCACTTATTAATTACGAAAAAGTAAATGATAAAAAGCGGGTCGCTGAAATTCATCAGAATATTGGTATGGTATATTTTAAAAAAGGCGAATATAAACTCGCTCTTAATGAATTTGATGAAAGTCTTGCTCTCGGAATTGAAACAAACTATCAACAGCAGATTGGGATTGTATATCTTAGCAAAGCTTCAGTTTATTCAAGTTTAAATGATTATTCGCTTGCAAATGCTTTTGCCGATAAATCACTTGAAGTATCACATAAGCTAAATGATAAGCTTACAATTGCAGATGTTTATAAAATAAAGGGGATAATTCAGAAGAATGTTTCTAACTTTTTGCTCGCAGAAAATTATTTGTTAACCAGTATGCGATTGAATGATGAAGCAAGCAATCAGTTAAATCTTGCAGAAACATATCAGGAGTTAGGACTATTGTATAAACAGATGGATAAAGTTGAAGAAAGTAAGAAGTATTTAAATCTTGCAATGAAGTATTTTAAAGAAATCAATTCAGAAACAGATATAGCATCTATCCAAAAATTACTTGGTGATTTTTAAAAAATAATGCCTGCAATAAAACAGGCATTATTATTTAATAAAATTATTATCACTTACCGAAATCAAATCCCTTTAAACTTTCAAGACTTCCGAAACTTGGCAATGCAATTGCAGCAACTACCAGACCTATAACAAAATAAACTATTATCGCAATGATTATAACAACTATAAGATAACCTACAAGTTTATCCTGTGGTGTTTCTTTAACTATCTTTAATCCTAAGTACATCAGGTAAAGAGAGTACAAACCTAAAATCCCAAGAATTCCTAAAAATGGAATAATATTGAAAATTCCGGCTATCCAAAATGCAGTGTAGGAATATACGGCTACCTTTAATGATGCATCCATATTTTTTGTAGAACCGAAGGATGGTGCAAGAGCATCAATGATAAAGGCAATTAGATAAACCCCCGCAAGATTAAGAACATAATATAAAACTGCATAGATCAATCCGCTTGTAACCGGAATTTTAAATGATCCAAATGGACCCAAAGATACTCCGATTAATGATTGTCCGATAAAAGTTGCAACAACAGGAATCAGTGCAAGTATCAGCGCATACTTTGTAAAAAGATCAGAAGTTGTAGTTTGTTCATTCTTTATTACTTCCCATTCAGTTTTTGGTGTAATAAGAATATTTTTAGCACGTTCAACAAGATTCATATTTGTACTCCTATAATTATTTGTTTAATGCGTACCAGTGACTAATAATAATTACTGTTCGACTCCAAAATCTTTCCAGCTTTCAAGTTTACCAAAATCAATCATCTCTGCAGCAGCTTTAATTTCATTCATACTAACATTATTTCCATTTGCCTCCACTACAAATCTTTTAGCTACCAGAATATTTAACTCTCCATACTGACTCTGTTTATCGTATTTTTCGTAAGCTTTGTTTCCTTTGAAGGTTGTTGTTTTTTCATAACCAGTTTCATTTTCTTTATCAATATCAACCATATACCAGCCATACGCAGCCAAACCTGATAAGCCTGAAATGTTTCCTAAATCTGTAATCTTAAGATCAATTGACTTATTACCTTCTTCGTCAGAATAATCTGCATTTGCAGTTGAGATATTCATTCCCATTGTTCCAACTTTTTCGCCTTCAATATTGGTTCTCTTTAGATTTGCAATAGCTTCTGGTAATAATGCCTTTAACTCTCTAAAGTCCACAGGATTAACTTTTTTACCTTCTGTAAATCCTTCTGACACATCTTTCATTTTATCGGTAAACTCTTCAAGATCCTTGGATTTATTAGCAATTTCGTCTATCGGAGATTCTTTCTTTTCACCGCAGCTAAAAAAAAGTGATGTAAAGAAAATGAGCAAATAAATATTCTTTTTCATGATTACTCCTGTTAAATAATTAAATACTGTTTCAAAATTCATCAGACAAACCCATTGTTTGATTGGTATGGAAAACTAAGAAAAATACTTCATCATCACAATAAGATTATTTGTTTTAAATTGTTTAACAAGCAACAATTAACATTTTTAAAATGTAATCATTTAGTTATTTGTTGTTAAATTAAAGTTATTAAAAAAATATTTAATTTTCTTAAAGGATTTGTATGATAAGTAAAGAACTACTTAATATTTTATGTTGTCCGGAAACAAAAGCAGAGCTTATACTTGATAATAACACTTTAGTTTCTGTTGATAAAAACACCAGAAGAAGATACCGGATAGAAGACGATATCCCGATAATGCTGATTGATGAATCAGAGCAGCTTAGTTTAGAAGAATGGACTAAGATTATGAAAAAATATGGAAAAGAAACATAATCTTTAATCAGCAAGTCTTTAATAGAAATTAAAACTTTAAAAGAAATTTTTTTTTATCTGAACAGCTGAAAAATTAATTTATCTATATATGGATCCAATAAATATTATAATTGGTTTAAACATCATTGCTACTTTTAGTGCAAATATCGGAGCTGCAAAACAGGGTGTTAAAGAGAAGGTGGGTGTTTTTAAAGATAAACCCAATACTTATCTTCAGACATTACCGCTTTTATTATCAACGATAACCCTTGTTGTTCTAATTATTAGTCTATTTCAAGTCGGAACTTTGGAATACAAACAGGAAAACCAAATAACAAGAATATCAGGATTGGTTTTTTACCTGTTCTTTTCCTGGGTGCAAATATGGTCTGTTAAAGTGCTGGGTGAAAATTATTCACAGGATATTGCTATCAA
This sequence comes from Ignavibacterium sp., assembly GCA_032027145.1. Lineage (NCBI taxonomy): Bacteria > Pseudomonadati > Ignavibacteriota > Ignavibacteria > Ignavibacteriales > Ignavibacteriaceae > Ignavibacterium > Ignavibacterium sp. The sequence continues at coordinate 1,188,766 of JAVSMP010000001.1, forward strand.
AAAAGACCACAAATTAATTACTAATGGTCCATTTAAAATTGTAAGACATCCTCAATATCTGTCTCAGTTTTTAATGGATATCGGAGCTGCAGTTGCTACATTAAGTTTTATACTTGCACCGATTGCACTGATTCAGATCCCATTTTTATTTATGCGTGCGTCATTAGAAGATAAACTTCTTGAAAAGCATTTTGGTGAAAGTTTTAAGTATTTTAAAAAGAAGACAGGACAGATTTTTCCTTTTATCAGATAATGTTTGTGATGAAATATTTTCTATTCATTTTAATAATAATATTCTCTTACTTATCCTATGGGCAGGATGGTAATAATGTTTTAATTGTTACAAAAGATGGAATGAAAAATATTCCCGCTTATATAAGAGAAGGAACTGTTTATTTTTCTCTTAAAGATTTTGCGGATGCGCTAGCTATCAATTACTACTATAATGAAGATGTACAAAAAATCGAATTGAAATTTGATGGATATTCTTTAAAGGCTTCTGCAAAAAATCCATTCTTTGTATTAACGGAAAGAAATACAACTACACAAACCGTATTTCAGCTTCCAACATCAACATACCGTATAAATAATAAAGTATTTGTTCCGCTTAAATATAGTTTAAGTTCTTTATCGCTTGCTTACGGAAAAGATTTATCGTTTGAAGCTCCAAATAAAATTCTTATCGGTAAAGTAAAGGAAGAGATAACATCTACAGAAACAAAAGGCAATTTTAATATTACCGGAATTGTGCTGAATGAAAAAGCAAATGGAACTTTAATCAGAGTTAAATCCAATAAAAGAATTCCCTCTTATCATAGTGCCTTTAAAAATAATGTTCTTACGTTAATATTCAGAAAGGTTAATGTAGATGCAGCAGGAGTTAAGTTTATAGGTGAAGAAGGAGTAGTTAAGAAAATAGATGCAAAAAATGTTGGGAGTGATGCGGTTTTTGAAATAACAGTCAGTAAAGAATATACAACCAACGAAGTTATTAATATTGAAAACAGCAATGATCTTCAGATAACGATTCATAATAAGTTGTTTAAGAAAAATGAAACAGCTAACAGATTAAAAGATAAGTGGGAATTTGATGTAATTGTTATTGATGCGGGACACGGCGGTAAAGATGCTGGTGCAATCGGTGTAAATGGTGTAAAAGAAAAAGATATAAATCTTTCAATTGCTCTTAAACTCGGGAAGCTGATTGAGAAAAACATGAAAGATGTAAAAGTTATTTATACAAGAAAGACAGATACTTTTGTTGATCTTTACAAGCGTGGTAAAATTGCAAATGAAAATAATGGAAAACTTTTTATCTCAATTCATTGTAATTCAACTCCTAAAAAACCAACTGACGCAAATGGATTTGAAGTTTATCTGCTTCGCCCCGGCAGAACAAAGGAAGCTATTGCAATAGCTGAGTTTGAGAACAGTGTTATCCAGTATGAGGAAAACCCCAACCGATATGAAAAACTAACTGACGAAAATTTTATTCTCGTTAGTATGGCACATTCATCTTATATGAAATACTCAGAAAAATTTGCGGAGTATCTGCATAAAGAATTTGACAAGCACCCAAGCTTAAATTCACGAGGTGTAAAACAAGCAGGTTTTTATGTTTTGGTTGGTGCTTCAATGCCAAGTGTACTTATTGAAAGCGGATTCCTTTCCAACTCAAACGATGCAAAACATTTGAGTACTGATTCCGGACAGCAAAGATTTGCTGAATATGTCTTTAGCGGGATTAAAAAATACCGCGAGAGTTATGAGCTTGAAATGCAGAGTGAATAAAAAGACTCGATTTAATAATTTTATTATAGTCTATTTATTTAATGTAATTGAATTTTATCTCTGTTTAATACTCATTATATTATTTCGGAATTGTACAACAAATATTGATGGAAAATTTTCATGAAGATTTTTACCGGATTTATTATTGTTATCTCATCGGGCTGCTTTTTTATCTCCTGCCATAGTGAAGTAGTTTTTCCTGGCCCTGCTCTTGGATTAGGATTAAAAGCTCATACCTGTACTGAAGCATGGATTGAAATTCAAATTGGAAATAATGATAAGACTGATAATATTTATCTGAAAAAAGATGGTCAGATTATTAAAACAATAAGAATGGGTCAGTCGGACAGTGTTATTTATTTTGATGACTTAATGCCGAACACAAGTTACAAGTTTGATGCGTTAACCTATGTTGATGGAAAAGAGTTAAACAGCAATCCACTAATTTTTACAACGTTAGATACAACTAGTCATAACTTAATCTGGCAAACTTTTTCTTTTGGAGAGCATAGCAGCAGTGTGTTATATGAAGCAGCTATAATTAGTGAAAACAATATTTGGGCTGTTGGTGAAATCTATTTAAACGATTCACTTGGCAATCCAGATTTTGAGAAGTATAATGCTTTAAATTGGAATGGGTTGAGCTGGGATATGTATAGAATCCCATATACTTATCAAGGATCGGATTACAATCCGATTCAATCCGTTTGTGCTTTTAATGCTAATGATGTCTGGTTTGGCGGAAATGGTATTATTCATTGGAATGGTACGGAATTTAAACCGGTAACAATTCCAAGCAGTGTTTGGGATGGCTATAGAATAAAAAAAATTTGGGGAAAAAGCAGCGATGATTTATATATTGTGGGCATTAAAGGAAGCATTGCTTATTACAACGGTAATAGCTGGTCAAAAATTGAAAGCGGCACTACATCTAATCTTATTGATATCAGAGGTACACAAGATGGAAAAACAATTTGGGTTTGTGGTGTTAACAATGATCATGGAATTTCAACATTATTAAGAATTAAAAATGGTATTTCTCAAATAGTATTTGAAGGCTCGAGCAATACACGGAACAACGGATATTATGTGGGACCAGTAAGCAGTCTTTGGTGCGATAATGATTACAGAGTTTTTTTAATGAATTGGAGCGGAATTTGTTTACAAAGAAATTGTGATAAACTATTTTTAGAAAAACAGATTGCCACTTTTGGTAATTTAGGTTTGAGTATAGATGGTTCAGCTTATAATAATGTTTTTACTTGTGGTCAAAGGTTTATTGGTCACTGGAATGGAGTTAGTTTTGTAAAATACGAGGAACTATCAGCTTCGCTAAGAACACTTATGAGTATTAATACTAAATCTAATATCCTATGTTCAGTTGGTTTGGATTATAATGGACCAGTTTACTCTAAGGCAGCAATTATTTTAGGCAGGCAGTAAGATTAGTCAGAAACTCTTACTTCATTTGGCAATTCATTAATATCATCTGGCTTGATAGGGAAGTGTTGTGAAAGAATTTTTCCGGCTTGCTCAATTCCGTTGATTATTCCTTTACAATATTCCTCTTGCTTAAAACTGTTTTTTATATCTTCAGCTATTTCATCCCAAACAGATTGTTTAACTTTTTCATTAATTCCTTTATCCGCAAGTATGCAGAACTCTTTTGCTTTAAAGATTATAAATATCAGTATTCCTGTTGCCTCTGCTGTTTTACCAATCTTTGCTGATACAAATTCCTTTTCTGCAAGTCTTCTTACAGATTTTGTCCTTTCTGACCAGCTTCGCTTTTCTTTAATAGTAATTACAATCTCACCGGAGGTTTTCTTTTCAATCTCTCCAATTATTGTAGATATACTTTTCAGTTCTTCTTCACTTAAGTATTTATAGATAAAATTCTTTGACATTTTATATAATTCAAAATCTTCGTTTCAAAATTCAAAAGTATTAGGTTAAAATCAAATTGAAAAAATGGAAGAAAAAAAGACTTATTGAAGACAGAAAGAAAAGGAGTTCTATGGAAAAATTATTCGGAGGTTAAATGTTGAATAACAAGATATCAAAACTTTGTCTAACTATTATATGTTTTTAATTCACGTCACGCTTCGAATACTCTTAGCGTGACAGTTAAGATTATCTTTGAGACGATTTGAGATTAAAAAATTATTTTTTCAATACAGTGATATTACCACCTGAGGTTATCGCAACTAACGGATTTCCGCCTTTATTAATATTTGCATCAATTTTAGTATCACTAAGTTTTATAACTTCATTTAAAGTTAAATTACAATCAATGTCGCCGCCTGATGTTTTTAATTCTGCTTTAGCGTTAAAATCAGCCGGAAGTTTAATATCAATATCCCCGCCGCTTGTTTTTAATTCGATACCTTGATTGAAACCAGTGTATTCTAATTCAATATCTCCACCTGAAGTATTTGCATCAATCTTTGCATTATTGCAGAAAAGATTTATATCTCCGCCAGAAGTTCTGGCTGAGAAATTTCCCTCGAATCTATCGCCCCAGATATCACCACCGGATGTCTTTAATTTAATATCACCATTAACACCAGCTACTTTAATGTCTCCGCCGGAAGTATTTGCATAAACATTAAAACTGGAAGGAACTTTAATTTCAAACTTCAGATTAATACTAGAAAACCAGTTCCAGCCGCTTTTTCTTTCTGCTTCAATTGTTACCTCTTCAGATGTTGCATTAAAAGAAAAATCAAATTTTTCCTCAACATTTTTGTTACCAAGAACTTTAACATACACTTCAGCTTTGTTCCAGGGAGTAATTTGTATATCTCCGCTGCTTGTATTCAATAAAATCTTTTTGCCAGCCGCGATATTAAATGACTTTTCTTTGATCACTCTTTCATCACCATATCTTAAACTTGCAAAGGAGAAATTAAGAGCAGTGACACTCAATAGAATTATTGCTGTTATTGCTTTAATGTTGGATTTCATGTTTATCTCCTGATTTTTTTACTGATCAAAAGTAAGATTTAACAATTAGCAGAAGAACAAATTATTTGTAACCGGCAATATTATCTGACTAAAGGAAACAGGGACAGATAATTCAGATTGATATTATTGGCTGTTTTATTATCAGAAGAATTTGATATTAGATTTAATTATTTTCTTTCGTGATATCTGATGAAGAAACGAATCCAATAACCCCGTGAGTTAACAAGAAAAATGGAAGGATTAAAATAAATAAATCTTTAACAGGAGGCAGCTTTGATTGATAAGCAGGAATAAACTGAATACTAATGATAATCAGGATTAACATTATAAAAATAATACTTAAACTATTAGATAAAACTTTGTAAAATATTTTAAAATAAGCTTCAGGATTTTTGATTTCTTCTTTTTTCATTAAAACAGGGCGCAAGGCAATTAAAGCAAGCGCTGTTATTCCTTTAGGTCCCATCAATGCAATTGAAATAATTGTGGTAAAGCCGACAAATATTTCCATCAAAAACGCAAGGCGAAGATTCTTATATTTCATTAAATCTGACCCCGGGTTTATAAATTATTCCGCGGTTTTCATGTCCGTTCATCCTTACAGTAATTGGCTGATCAAATCTGAGATGTCTTGTATAAATCATCTCCTCTGAAGCGTTTTGTTCAGAGAGCCATTGCCAATCAATAAATGAATTGTTATCAGTATTCACAGTAAAATATCCAACCCTAAACGAAGTTAAGTTCTGAAAAAAGTGAGAGCCTTGTGATGGTTCAACGGCAAAATCTTTAAAGCTGGATTCCACAATAACCGAAGCACCAGATATTTGATCCCACTTTACCGGGATTCCGAGCCAAGGATCAAGCGTGCCCCATCTGCCGACTCCAAATAAAATATAAGGTCTTTTTTCAGAAAGAAGTTTTGCGTTCAACTTACTAATTTCCAAAACTACCTCGTTACTTTTTGCACGATTAAATTTTTCATAATCAACAACAATAATATCCATTAAGCCTGTAACAGCTCCATTGCCAAGCACCTGTGTGCTGTAACAAATTGTTTCATCTTTTTTTATTTCACCTATTACCAGTTCTTCACTTTCACGGCTAAGAATCATTGGTCTCATCTGAAGCATTGCAAACTCTTTCCTTTCGCCAGCAGGTACTTCCAGATTAACTGCAAATTCAATTTCGATCGGAGTGCCCATTCCCCATGAACCAAAATCAAGAAGCAGATCAAGAATTTCGGGTAAAGGAAAAAGTTTGTGCTTAAGTATTGGTGCAAATGTAACTACTCTTATACCATCGCGTGAAAGTCCATCAAAAACTGCTTCATCTTCAGATGAATAAGTTGAACCAACAGAGAATAAAGTTCCGTCTTTCTCAGAATCGGATAAATCATAACTTCTGACGAGCTGGTCTTCTATGCTTTCCGGATGATGCTCAAGTTTTTTGTTCAGATCAAGTGCATAGAATTTTTGCTGAGCAGTTTTTAATGTTTCCTTAGTTGAAAAAAACTGAAGCATGTGTTTTGGATATTTTGGACAAAACCTTATACAATTACCGCCATCAACAACTGTTTTTCCGAGACCAAGAGCTGCCTGTGCAATTCCATCACCTGGCTTTTGTGGTCCGGTTGGATAAAAATTATATGACTTTGCGACGCCTGCAAAATCCGGATAAAATCTCTCCTGTCGTTTTGCGCCAACTAATCTTTGCACTACCACAGCCATCTTTTCTTCTTCTAATCGGTATGGTGATGATTTTATATAATCCTTTGCTCTTAAATGAAAAGTTGAAGCATATACACTTTTTATTGATTGAAGCAATTCATCTAATCTAATCTCAATATCCGGATTGCTGTTGGGTATCATATAAGTTTCGTAAACTCCTGCAAACGGCAGAAACTGTGAATCTTCCAATAGACTTGATGAACGCACAGCAAGCGGGCAATGTGTTATCTCCAAAAACTCTCTAAGTTTATTTGTTATTTCTTCGGGAAAGATTTTTGAATCTACAAACTTTTGTGTTAAGGTTAAATCATCAATTTCTGTAATTGCAAAATTTTCGAGTTTGTTATCTGTGATAAAATGATCAAAGACATCTGTACCAATAACAATTGCCGAAGGTACGCTGATTTCCACCCCATCAAACTTATGCTTAAGGTTATAATTTGTAAGCAGTATATTTATAAAGCCCAGTCCTCTTGCTTTACCGCCTAATGAGCCTCCGCCAATTCTTGCGAAACTATTTTTGGTATCGAAAATATCTTTATTGAAATCCAGAATAATTCCGCTTTGCTGTAGTTTTCTGTACTCCTGAAGTGAAGTCAGCAGTCTGTCACGCAATCCTTGCACTGATCCAAAATCTGTAACTTTGTGAGGTCTTAATTCATGTGCAAGATAAAATTCAGTTCTTGCTTTGAGCCATTTAGAAAAATGATTTCTTGAGGCATGGTAAACAAGACTTTCATCCGGAATTCGTTTCAACGCTTCTTCTAACTGTGATAAATTTGAAGCTCTGAAAACTTCCTTTCCATCATTGTTTATAAAAATAAAATCACCAAAACCAAAATTTTGAAGCATGAACTCTCTTAATTCCTGAAGTAATCTTGGTGAGTTTTTGTGGACGAATGCCGCATCTATCTGATAGGCTTTTTCGCGGAAGCTGTCATCGCTTGATTGAAGTAAAATCGGTATGTCCTTATGCTGTGCTTTTACTGCACGGGCAAATTTAATTCCAGCTTCAGGATCTTTAACTCCGTTATGCTTAAAATTTATATCGAGAATTAAACCAAGTACGTCTTGTTGATATTTTTCATAATACGACCATGCATCTTCGTAATTTGTGCAAAGTAAAATTTTAGGACGTGCACGCATACGCAAAAATTTATGTGTAAGATTTATGCCTTCTTTTATCAGCCGCTGTGATTGTTTAAATACTTCTGTATAAATTATCGGAAGGTAAGATGAATAAAATTTTATATTATCTTCCACTACGATTATCGATTGAACCCCTATATTTTTTGTATCGTTTTCAACATTGACTCTATCCTCGATATATTTAACAATTCCTATTAATAAACGGTAATCGCCGTTCCAGATAAAAATTCGTTCAAAAATCGAAGTATCATAATTAGTTGTTAATTCTTTTCTTTCACGGTTATCATAAGCAAGCAAAACAATCGGCAGGTTTATGCCTGATTTTCTAACCATTCTTGCAAACTTTACAACGTGCATATCCTCTATATGTAAAGTAGTAATTATAAGATCAAACGTATTTTCGGTACTAAGCATTTCCAAAGCTTCTTCACCTGTGGTAACATGGATAAGTTCAGGTGCAAAACTCAAGTTAAGAGATTGATATTCTTCCCGCACCAATTCATAAAGTCGTCCATCTTCTTCAAACAAGTAATTATCATAAATGCTGGAAACTAAAAGAATCTCGCGGATTTTATACCGCATTAGCTTCTGGAATTTTTTTACTCTCGAATTTAATACATCTTCAAAACTGTGCTGTTTAACTTTAGATGATCTGTTCTCCATAATACTTTCGGATGAGAATGTTTAATTGATAACTAAAATATAATAATTAGTTAATTAGAATTCAGTAACACTTTATTGAAATACTATAATAAGAGTATAAAGAAAAATTGTTGATAAATTCATCCCGAACTGTTTTTGAAATCATAACAACAAGATTCTGAAATATTCCGCCTTAACAGACAGAATGATATCCCTTGCTTTTTTCTGATAATAGTATTTGATGGACTAAGTTTAACTATGTCTTACAGAAATTATATCGCCATCTTTAACAACATAATCTTTTCCTTCAAGCCGCCACTTGCCGATGTCCTTTGCTTTTGCAAACGAGCCTGCTTCAACAAAATCATCGTAGTGCACAACTTCTGCACGGATAAACTTTTTATAAAAATCTGTATGGATTTCTCCTGCGGCTTCTTGTGCAGTCATTCCTTTTTTTATCGTCCAGGCACGGCACTCGTCTTCACCAACAGTTAAAAATGATTGCAAACCAAGCAGATCATAAGCTTCTCTGATCAGCTTATTCAGAGCAGATTCTGTAATTCCATAATCACTCATAAAGACCAGTGCATCTTCATCAGAAAGATCCGCCATTTCTTTTTCAATCTGCCCAAAGAATGATAGCGCTTTTGTGTTATGCCCGAGCTTATGTTTTACAAGTTCGTTCATATATTTTTCTGTATCGTTTACCTGACTTTCACCAAAGTTTAAAGCAATCAGCATAGGCTTGATGGACAAAAGCTGGTAAGTTTTTAATATCAGCAGATCTTCTTTGGGAAAATGATGATCACGCAAAGGTTTTTCTTCCTGCAAAAGTTCGTTGCACTTTTCAAGCACCGGGACTTCACGCTTTAATTTTTCATCCTGAGTTTTCAGGATTTGCTTTTTAATCGTTTCAAGTCTTTTCTCAACAATTGCCAGATCGGATAAAATAAATTCGGTTTCAAATGAATTAATATCGCGCATCATATTTATAGAACCATCAGGATGAGGAACAGCATCGTTATCAAATAATCTTACAACCTGAACCAGTGCATCATTTGTTTTAACTTTTGCTAAAAAATTTCCTGTAAACTGTGTGGAGCCTGAATCACCTTTTTGCAGACCGACAACATCAACAAATTCAATTATGGCATTAACTTTTTTCTTTGGGTTAAACATCTCGGTTAATTTATCTAATCGTGTATCAGGTACTTTTACAACAGCCTGATGAGATTCTGATTTTGCCAATTCAGATGGATCGAAATGTGTTTTTGTTATTGTTTGAAAGAGAGTTGATTTTCCTGTAAACGGCAATCCAACAATTCCTATTTGCATTTATTCCTCTTAGTTCTTTTTTCTTAATGATTATATGCAAATATACAAAGATTCTCTGCTTAGTTTTGTTTAACCTTTGTTCTCTGATGTCGTGATGAGCCTGTCCGGGTGTAACTTTTACTTTGAATGTCAGTCTTCGATAAGTTTAGACTGACAAATTAAATTGCTCTTCGTCTTTCTTGACATTCAAAATATCAAATTTTATCTTGCGGTAGAAATTAAAACAATAAAATCTTGAACAAAGAACTTACATATAACAACTTTTCATTTACTGCTAATCATACCTGGCCTTGGCGCCGCTAATCTTTTACATACTCTAAAAATCCGTTACATTTTTTAACACTTAGTTAACACTAATTATCTATTCAATAATTTATTATATAAGGAGTGCTCTATGAGTGCATCAAAAAAGATTCTGTTAGATGAATCCGAAATACCGCAAAACTATTACAACATTCAGGCTGATATGCCTAATCCAATGCTTCCGCCGCTACATCCCGGAACAAAGCAGCCAATTGGTCCGCAGGATCTTGCTGCATTATTTCCAATGGAATTAATTAAACAGGAAGTATCACAGGAAAGATATATTGAAATTCCGGATGAGATAAGAAAAATTTATAAACTTTATCGCCCAACTCCGCTTTACCGTGCTTTTGAATTAGAAAAAGCATTAGACACACCAGCCAAAATTTATTATAAGTATGAAGGTGTAAGTCCTGCAGGATCACACAAACCAAATACTGCGATTGCTCAGGCATATTATAACAAGCAGGAAGGTATCAAAGGGTTGACAACCGAAACTGGTGCAGGGCAATGGGGCAGTGCATTAAGTTTTGCTTGCCACAAGTTTGGATTAAGCTGCGAAATATATATGGTAAAGATAAGTTATGATCAGAAACCTTACAGAAAAGTTATGATGAATACGTGGGGCGCTACTGTAATTGCCTCACCAAGCAGGAATACAAATTCAGGCAGATCAATTTTAGAACAAGATCCAAATTCTCCCGGCAGCTTAGGTATTGCAATTTCTGAAGCAGTCGAGAGAGCTGCATCCACTGAAGGGATAAATTATGCTTTGGGTAGTGTGCTGAATCATGTTCTGCTTCATCAAACTATAATTGGGCAGGAGGCAATAAAGCAATTAGAGATGACAGGAGATTTTCCGGATATTGTTGTTGCACCGTTTGGCGGCGGGTCAAACTTCGCAGGAATCGCTTTTCCATTCTTGCGATATAATTTTCAGGAAGGAAAAAATGTTCGCTGTATTGCTGTTGAACCTGCATCCTGTCCTAAACTTACAAAGGGAGAATTCAGATATGACTTTGGCGATACAGTTGGATTAACTCCGCTTATTCCAATGTACACACTCGGTCATACATTCGTTCCGGAACCAATTCACGCTGGCGGATTAAGATATCACGGAGCTGGTGCAATTATAAGTCAGCTATTAAAAGATAAACTGATTGAAGCATCTGCTATTCCGCAATTAGAATGTTTTGAAGCAGGAGTTAAGTTTGCTCAGACCGAAGGAATCATTCCTGCACCAGAAGCTACACACGGAATTGCTCAAGTTATCCGCGAAGCACAAAAAGCTAAGGTTGAAGGAAAACAAAAAACTATTTTATTTAATCTTTGCGGACACGGTTACTTTGATATGGGGGCTTATCAGGCTTACTTTAATGGGGAATTAGTTGATCACGAATTAACAGAAGAAGAACTTTATTCTGCATTACGAGAATTAGATACACCGGTTTCTGTTTAGTTATTATTTTATAGATGACATCTTTTAAAAAGATGTCATCTTTCTATTAAATATTTATACTTTATTTAGTCACGCTTTCCTTCCTTAATATTTTATATATTTCGTCATACAAAAACGATAACATTTATGAGGGCAAAATGAAAATACTTAAAATATTTGCACCAATAATCTTGCTTGCACTTACTGTTTACTATTGCAGTACTGTTCCAATTACCGGGAGATCTCAGTTAAATCTTATTTCATCAAATGAAATGAATGCAATGAGTTTTCAGCAGTATGATGAATTTTTAAAACAGAATAAACTCAGTTCGAATAAAAGCGATGTTGATATGGTTAAAAGGATCGGGGCAAAAATTCAAAAATCTGTTGAAACTTATTTTGCCCAGCATAATTTGTCTAATGAACTTGATGGTTATCAGTGGGAATTTAATCTTGTTGAAAGCAATGAAATAAATGCCTGGTGTATGCCCGGTGGAAAAGTAGTTGTTTATACAGGTATTCTGCCGGTTGCAAAAGATGAAACTGGTTTAGCGGTTGTGATGGGACACGAAATTGCTCATGCTGTTGCTCAGCACGGGAATGAAAGAATGAGTCAGGGATTGTTGCAGCAGCTTGGCGGTGTAGCGTTAGCAATTGCATTAAAGGATCAGCCTGAAACAACTCAAAATATTTTTATGGCGGCTTATGGAATCGGAAGTACAGTCGGTATAATGCTTCCTTTCAGCAGAACACACGAAAGTGAAGCTGACCATCTGGGGCTGATATTTATGGCAATGGCAGGATACAATCCAAACGCAGCTGTTGATTTCTGGACAAGAATGGCTGCTAACAGTCATGGTACGCCACCAGAATGGCTGAGTACACACCCTTCAAACGAAACAAGAATTGCTGATATTAAAAAACTTTTACCCGAAGCTTTAAAATATTATAATCCAAATTAGTTTATCAGATGATACCCAATATTAATTCAATAGTTGAGATAATTCAGCTAATGCTTGCACCGGGAATAATGATTTCTGCGTGCGGACTTTTACTGCTTGGTATGAACAACAAGTACTCACTTGTTGTAAACAGAATAAGATTACTTAATGAAGAAAGAAGAAAGACTATTCACAGATCTGATAATTCGGATTTTAAACCTTATGAAAATCTCCGCTTGGAAAGCATATCAGTTCAGATTTCTAAATTAGTTTACAGAGTTAGTATTGTCAGAAATGCCTTTTTATGTTATACAATAGCCGTTGCACTGTTTGTTCTTACATCGCTTTCTATTGGTGTTGGTTTTTTGTTTGATATTACAAAATTAAATTCACTTATAACTGTTGAATTTCTGCTTGGGATGCTCTCGGTATTATTTGGAGTTATTTTTGCAGCTTATGAAACTTATAAAGGTTACGAGATAGTAAATTTTGAAGTTAAGATTGATGAGTAAGTTTTATTAACCCAATTCTTAAAAAAGAATTGGGTTAATAGTTAAAACCTTTGGAAGCTTACATAATTAAAATCATTATCGCCTTCTGCACGTGCAATCTGTTTTCTGCTTCGTCAAAAATTACAGAATTTGGTGAATCAGCAACCTCGTTTACTACTTCATCGCCACGATGCGCCGGTAAACAGTGCATAAATAAATAATCTTCTTTAGCGTGTTTAATCAACTTTGGATTTACCTGATATTTCATAAATTTCTTTCTGCGTTCAGCAGCTTCAGATTCCTGGCCCATACTTGCCCAAACATCTGTATAAACAATATCAGCATTTTTAACTGCTGCAACAGGATCTTCTAGAATTTCGATTTTACTGCCCATATATTTGGCAGACTTTTTAGCATTATCAACAATTTCTTTATTTGGTTTGTAACCGGAAGGAGAAGCAATTGCTATATTCATTCCTACCTTTGAACAGCCATTTAACAGACTGTGAGCCATATTGTTACCATCACCAATATAGGCGAGTTTTAATCCCTGCAGTTTGCGTTTCTTTTCTAAAATAGTAAATAAATCAGTTAGAACCTGACATGGATGAAGAAGATCTGTTAAGCCATTAATAACTGGAATGCTTGCATACTTTGCCAATTCTATAACATCTTCATGTGCAAAAGTACGGATCATAATTCCGCTTAAATATCTTGACAAAACGCGGGCGGTATCTGCAACGCTTTCACTTGTTCCAAGCTGAAGATCATTTGGTCCAAAGTACATCCCGATCCCGCCGAGTTGATAAATACCTACTTCGAAAGAAACCCTTGTTCTTGTTGAGCGCTTTGTAAAAATCATTCCAAGAGTTTTTCCTTCCAGCAAGCGATGCGGCTCTCCGGAATACAGTTTTTCTTTTAATGATTTGCTCACATCAAAAATTTCATAAATTTCTTCAAGGGTTAGATCAGCAATAGAGATTAGATCTTTGCCCTTCATATTAATTGCCATAAGTACTCCATTTTATTTTTTGATTTAAATTCACTGATAAATTAAAATTCAGATATTAAAAACTCAGAACTAACTATTTGCTGTTTACAACCCGCGTTCCGCAATTATGGTTTCCAAGCATAGTAGAGTCGGTAATGACTGTCTCTTTTCCGCCATTCTTAACAAAATGAATTGCGGCAAGGATTTTCGGTCCCATACTTCCATCAGGAAATTCCCCATTATCATAATATCTCTGTGCTTCATCAGCGGTAACGATATCAAGAGCCTGCTGATCTGGTTTATGAAATTTTAAATAAACTTTCGAAACATCTGTAAGGATATAAAAAGCTTCTGCACCAATTTCTTCTGCAAGCAGTGCTGATGCATAGTCTTTATCAATTACAGCCTCGACACCGTAAAGTTTTTTATCTTTTCCAAGATAAACAGGAACACCGCCTCCTCCGGAAGCAATAACAATATTACCTTTATCAACAAGGCTTTTAATAACTTTTCTGTTCAGTACATCAATTGGTTTAGGTGAAGGAACAACTCTTCTCCATCCGCGTTTCCTTGGGTCTTCCTTAAAAACAAAATTGTTTGCCCTTGCTAAAAGTTCAGCTTCTTCTTTCAGATAAAATGCACCTACCGGCTTTGTTGGATTTGAAAAAGCAGGATCATCTTGGTCAACCAAAACCTGTGTTACTACCGTAATAACATTTTTTTTGATTTTGTGTTCACGTAAGATATTAATCATCTGTCTTTCAATCATATAGCCAATTCCGCCTTGTGAATCGGCTACACAAATATCAAGTGGCATTTTGGGTATTTTATAACTGTTATAACCTGCTTCATTGCGAAGCATGATATTACCGACCTGCGGTCCGTTACCGTGAGTAATTACAATATTATAATCTTCCCTGATAAGATTAATTAGATTTATGCAAGTGTTATAAGTGTTTTTTTCCTGTTGCTGGATAGTGCCAATTTCATCTCCCCTGAGAAGTGCGTTTCCTCCAAGAGCAACAACAGCAGTTTTTTTCATAAAGAACTTTTTAGATAGCTTTATTTACAAAGTATTTTAAAATTGATGTGTTAACTTAAACAAGGTAAATTTCAAATAAAAAATAATTTGTTTTTTTGCATTTAAGTGATAAAAATGAGCGGTCCTGTTAACAAATTTTCTGATGAATTTCTTAAACCTAATAATATGATTAGGTTATATGCTACCGGTGCATTTCCAATGGCAGATGAAAAAACAGGTGCTATCGAATGGTATTTGCCTGAAATAAGGTGCATAATTCCTTTAGATAGTTTTAATGTTCCCCGCTCTGCAAAGAAAGAAATTGAAAAACAAAAATTTGAAATAAAATTTGATTCGGATCCACTTTCGGTTATAAGAGGATGTGCAGACCGTGAACATACCTGGATTTCAGAAAAACTAATTGAGGCTTATATAAGATTGATAAAACGCGGTCATCTGCATTCAGTTGAAACCTGGCAAAACAATGAATTGGTCGGAGGTTTGTATGGTATTACGTTTCGCGGAGCTTTTTTAGGTGAGTCAATGTTTTCAAAAGTATCTCAGGCTTCAAAAGCTGCGCTTCTAAAACTTATTTATCATTTAAGGGAGAATGATTTTGTTCTGCTTGATGTTCAATATATGACTGAACACTTAAAGATGTTTGGCGCTGTTGAGATATCTCTCGAAGATTATCGTGCTAGATTATTGGAAGCATATCAGCGTCCCTGCATGTTTTAATTGGAAATCTGATTTACTTCTGAATTACTGATATAGTTTCTTACTTTATTAATAAGATCTTTTTTAGCAAATGGCTTTGACAGATAATCATTAAATCCTGAATTAATGAACTTCTCTCTGTCACCAACCATTGCATGTGCTGTAACTGCAATAATTGGTATTTGTTTAAACTTAGGGTTTTCTCTGATTATTCTGAGCACATCAATACCGCTTGCACCTTTACCAAGACTGATATCCAACAGAACTAATGAGTATTCATTTTTGTTCATCAACTCCATGCCTTCTTTATCAGTTGAAGCTGACTCTATTTCAACCTCTCCTCTTAAAAACAGTTCAACAATTTTTCTTGAAGAAAAATCATCATCAATTACCAGCACTTTCTTGTTCCTGCCGATTTTTTGTGGAAGATCGTTTTCATCTGGCAGATGGTTATTTGTCTTGTTATTTGAAGATGATTCTTCAACCGGAAACACAACTGTAAATGTTGAGCCTTTCCCTTGTTCGCTTTGCAAAGTAATGCTGCCTCGCATTTTCTCAGTAAACTTTTTCGCTATAGTTAAACCAAGACCAGCACCTTCAAAATATCTGTTATAACCTTCACTAACCTGTCTGAACTCTTCAAAAATTGTTTCCTGATCTTCTTTTGCTATTCCGATTCCTGTATCAATAATGTTTATCATAGCATAGGTGCTTCCATTACTATTGATAACATTAAGTTCAATTGTAATCCCGCCCTTATCAGTGTATTTAACAGCGTTATTAATTAGATTAGAAATAATTGAATGAAACAGTCTCTTATCCAATCTTGCCAGCACTATATCGGACTCGATTTTCGATTTAATATAAAGATTTTTCTTCTGAGCAGCTGGAATGAATAAGTTTATAATATCACTGGTCTCTTCTGCAATATTCAACTCATTATAATTAACCTGAACTTTATCAGCCTCTACTTTTGAAAGATCAAGAATAAGATTTAGTGTTTCAAGAAGTCTTTTACCGCTGCTCATAATTGTAGAGATCATTTCATTCCACTCCTGGTGGTCAATCTCTGTTTTAAGAATTTCGGTATAACCAAGAATTGCAATAAGCGGTGTTCTTAATTCGTGGCTCATATTAGCAAGAAAGTTGGATTTTAACTTGCTCATTTCTTCAGCAGTTTCTTTAGCCTCAATCAGTTCTTTTTTAGTAATCTCACGCTCTATAACAGCACCTAAATTTGCTGCGGTCGTCTGAAGTGTGGAGATTTCACTTTCACTCCAGACTCTTTCTGATTTACAATAGTCAAAGCCGATAAAACCCCAAAACTCTTTTTTAACCATGATCGGAACAATCAAAATAGATTTGATTTTTTGAATTGACAATAAATCACGCAATTCCGGTTTAAGGTCTTTTATAAGACTGTTTATTGTACCGCCGGTTTTTAAAGTCGGATACCACTCTTCAAACATTGGGAAATAACTTAGGTTTTGCAGATCAGGATTATTTAATTCTGAACTGAAGTTACCATTTGTCCATTCAAATTTTTGACTCATTAAATACTTGGATTTTTCTTCATCAAAATCATTTTCGAAAATATAAACTCTGTCAATATCTGATGATTCACCTAAAGATTTCAGTGTATTCTTGATAGCAATATCAAAATCTCTTTCAGTTAAAAGTATGTTTGCAGCTTCCGCAATACCTTTAAAGAGATTTTTCTGATTAAGAAGTGTGTGCTCAAGTTCTTTTTGTAAGGTAATATCTTTAAGAGTACCAATTGTAGCTTTCTTATTCTGATAGTTAATTACTCTGGCGCTCATATTAACAAATACTCTGCTGCCGTTTTTATGCAGCATCCGCCACTCATAAGATGCAGGTGTAATTTTACCTTCTTGTCTTAACTTATAATTTCTTTTTACAAGTTCAAGATCTTCAGGTGCAACAAACTTAGTAAATGGCTCTCCTACAATCTCATCATTGATGTATCCAACCATTTTTTGAAAAGCACGATTTACAAAAGAAACCCTTCCATCAACTATCAGAAACACGCCATCCTGAATGCTGTCTATTAGTGTCCGGTATTTTTCTTCGGACTGAGCAAGCTCGGTTTCAGCTTCTTTTCTGCTTGTTATATTACGGCAGGAAAAAATCAATCCATAAGGAGATCCGTCGATTGATTTCAAAACTTCTTTTTGTATCTCAAACAGAGCCTGTTTGCCGTTAATATTTTCAAAAGTATATTCTTCCGGACCGGTATTTTGAATGAAAATCTTTTTAAAGCTTAAGAATGCCCGCTCTTTATCCTTTTGAGCAACAAACATCAAAAAACTTTTTTGTCTTATCTCTTCAAAACTTGAATAGCCTGAAATCTTTATTCCTATTTCATTAAGAAATACTATCTCACCTTTAAGGTTGGTTATTGCAATTATATCAGGAAGAGTAGCAATTAATTTTCTATAAAGTTCTTCACTTTCCTTTAATGCAGATTCAGTTTGTATTCTGCTGGTAATGTCGGTGATAAATCCTTCCAGAGCTTCTATCTTGCCTTTGCGTGAAAACTGGGCGGCACCTTTTTCCCAAACCCATTTTTCTCCGGCATTTTTTGTTCTGATTCTGTAGACAATCTGATACGGTTCTTTATTTCTAACTGCTTCTCTGACTGAAATAAAAACATTTTCTTTATCTTCAGGATGAATAAGTTCAGCATAGGTAGCAACTTTATTTTGAATCAGTTCATCAGGTAAAAATCCGGTAAGCTCAATAGACCCCTGGCTGACAAACTCCATAATCCAATCAGAATTGTACTTGCGTATATATGCCATTCCCGGCAAGTTTGACATCAGATTAGATAAGTACTTTTCACTTTGAAGAAGCTTTGCTTCGGTTCTTTTTCTTTCAGTAATGTTTCTTAAAATTGCCTGGATTCCTATCAGTGAATCTTTTTCCCGGATAGGAGCTGCTCTTAATTCATAAGTGAATATACTTCCATCTTTTTTTATAAGATCAGTTTCAAATATCGGTACATCTTTCCCCTGAATTATCTTTGTAATATAAAATGCAGATGAAACAGCCGATTTAGTAGTCAGCACTTGTGAAGAAAATATGTTTTGTCCGATTAATTCTGATCTGGTATAACCAGTTTCTACTTCAAATAAATGATTCAGCTCCAGCACTTTGCCATGCGGGTCCAGAATAATTATAATATCAGCAGCTTTATCAAAAAGTAAATGATATCGCTCTTCGCTGCTTTTTAATAGATTATGGGTTCTGGTTCTTTCAATAGCAAGCGCAATTTGGTCGGATACATAGATCAAAACATTTAGATCTCGGGTACCAAGTCTTATCGCTTCGTTGTATGACTGGACAACAATTACTCCTATTGTATTATCACCAATCTTTAGCGGTACGCCAATCCAATCAAGCGAGTCAGTACCATAAAGATCAACTTCACCGGCATCAACAAGTTCTTTAAATATTTTTTGATCAACGTGTAGCGGGTTTCCATTTCTTAATACATATTCGGTTAAGCCTTTTCCGGGCGGAGCAGTTTCATAAGGCTCATCAAATTCATCAACCATATAAGGAAAGCTTAACAGATTGCTTTCTTTATCATAGATTGCAATGAACAGGTTTTCGACAGGTAAAATATCGCCAAGTGATCTATGTATTGATTTATAAAGATCATCAAGATTTTCATTATCAATAACCGCTCTTGATATTTGATAGAGTGCTTTTTCAAGAGTTTCAGAGTTTTTGAATCCGCTGATTTCTTCTTTTACAGCAAGATAGTGTGTTATCTGATCTTCGGAATTTTTAACAGGTGAAATTGAAACTAATTCCCAGAACAGATCCCCATTCTTTTTTTTATTCAGTAATTCTCCCTGCCACTCTCTGCCGCTGGAAATTGTTTCCCATAATTGCTGATAAATATTCTCATCAATTTTACCCGACTTAAGTATTTGAGTGCTTTTCCCGATTACTTCTTCGGCAGTGTAGCCTGTTACCTCTGTAAATCGCGGATTAATGTATTCAATAATTCCATTGATATCTGTAATAATAACAGTTGATTTACTCTGCTCAACAGCAGTTGATATTTTAGTTAATTGTTCTTCTAAAAGTTTATGTTCAGAAATATCTAAACCAATTGCCTGATATTCAAAATCATTTGTTGATTTTTCATTGATCTTATTTATTGTCCATTCAATCCAGAAGACCGAACCATTTTCAAGTCTTAGCGAATATTGTTTTTTTAAATCGTTGGTTGGCGATTCAATTGAAACAGATTTTTCAAGTTCCGGAGTATCTATAAAAAACTTAGAGCCATAAATGTTTTCCTTTGTGGAATGAAAGAATTTTGAATAGGCATAATTAACAAAAAAGATTGTGCCGTCTTTTCTGAAACGACATAGTAAAACGGGAAGTTCATCTGCAATTATCAGATGATCCTGAAGATTTATGTTTTCCAATTTTCTGTTTGAGTTTTCACTCGAAAAGGTTTTGTCGTTTTTCAAATCAATTTCTTATACTTTCTTTAAAATCCCTTTGTTTTAGCATCGTAAAATTTGCAAGATTCATTCCAGAGAATAATATCTTTCATCGCTTAAAGGCTTGGATTTTCTTTTAATAATCGTGTTTTTCTCTAAAAATATTAGATTAGAAGTGCAAATTATTTGTAAAAATAACCGATGATTTGAGAATGTGAATATTTTTTTACGATCAAGAAGTATCAGCCCGGCAACAATTACCAGGCTGATTGAAACAATTATGCTTTAATTAGTATCAATTCTTTCTGTGGTGTGGAAATAAACTTGCATCCATCTTTTGTAAGATAAACTTCTTCTTCAAGTGTAGAAACCCCATAACCTTCAACAGGCAATCTTGGTTCAATTGTAAAAACCTGGTGCTCTTCGAGTTTTAAAAATGGAGTGTTGCCGTACTTTTCCCAGCGGGGAAATAATCCCGCGCCGCCATCGTGCACTTCTTTTCCAACCTGATGACCAAGTCCGTGCGGATATTCCGGATAACCATTTTCTGTAATATAGTTTCTTGCAATGTCATCCATTTCAACTCCGATAACGCCTGGTTTTATTGCATCTGCAACTTTTTGTATTGCATCACGAATAATATCAAATCCTTTTTGCACCGCAGCAGGAGCTTTTGTTTCGTCATCCTTCAGAACATACCACGTTCTCTGAAGATCGGAACAATAACCTTTATACTTAATTCCAAAGTCCATATTGATCAAATGACCTTTTTCAATTTTCCTGTCTGTTGGTCCTGAATGCGGATTTGACGGATTTGGTCCGGTAAACACTGCGGGGCAGGTTTCTTCATCCCAGGCTAAACCAAATCCCTTTCCTTTTGTTATCTTTAATACATAATCAGCTATATCCTTTTCACTAAGTCCGGGTTTTATGTAATTAGTAACAGCATCAAATATCTTCAATGTTTCATCAACAGCTTCCTGCATTATAGTTAATTCTTTATCAGATTTTCTGCCGCGCAAGGCTGATATTATTTCTTCTGAGCTTACTATCTTATTTTCATATCCGGTGCCTTTAAGATACTCCGTTAGTAAAGTGTACATTCCGTGAGTAAGTCCATCAGCAAGAACTGAGTTAACAGAATAATTTATTGCAATAGTCTGCGGATTTTTTTTCTTTACATATTCTATAAATGGATCTTTAAATGATTTAAGATATCCGATAATATTTTTGTAAACACCAGATTTAACAAAGTTCTCAAGTTCCATATCTCCAACAATTGCGGTTGTATCACCGTCTTTGTTAATTATAAATGCAGATTGCCAGGTAGAGTGGTCACCGACAATCATATCCATAATCGGATCTTTACTAACTTTTGTTTCACGCACAAATGTAACCCACATATCAATATTTTTTTCTTTTAAAATATCAACGGCTTGAGAAACTTTTTCCTTAATTATTTCAACGGACATTTTAACCTCACTTAAAAAATGATAAAAAATTTAATCAACAATTTATTCATTGATAGTAATAAATGTTATAAATTGAAGAACAGACTAAGCAATAATTTTTTTAGTTTAAAATCATTAACTGAAAAATAGATTGTTACTGATGCAAACTCAAACAAATAAAATTAAAGCTATTTATTTAAAAAGAGCATTTACATTTTTGTGTAAATTACAGAGTCTTCCAATATTCAAAAGGTAATTTTATCGAGCTGTATAACAATGAATCTAATATACACGATGATCCTTGGATAACAACATTAAACAGAATAGTTGCATTTGGTTGGGATAAAAAAGTCTTCCAATTGTACAACAATCAACCCAAACTATTATACGATTTTTCTTCCACATCAAAATCAACATCAAGTTTATGGGGTAGAAGTATTAAAGATTTATTTTTTGAAGTTTATGGTGGATTGGGTCATTATAATGGAGATAATATTCAAATACTATATCCCATTAATAAAACATTTTACATTATGAATTGCATACTTTTTGAAAAAGGAGGCATTCATTCTTTACTACGAATTTGAAAATTTTAAGTTTTATGTTTTAAGAGGTAAAATAAATTAAATTAAATCAAAGAGGTTAATGCTATAAAAACTTGGAGCAGCGTTTGCACCACCGCTCCTTAAAGAAAAAGCGGTTAAGGTTGGCACCCTGTAGAATCCTTTCTGACTCCTGCTTTTTTAAGATAAGGACATAAAGCAGTTAATATTTTTGCAGCAAAAAAAACATATACCCCAATTATTTAGGGAATTACTGTTTTTCTTCCTAATTTTGCCACACAAAAAGTATTGATTTTATCACTAAATGCTAAATGCAACAGAAAAAAATGTCGGGGGAAAAAGTTCTATAAAGTCTGAAAATAATCTTGTCTTTACTGTTATTTAATTAAAAATATTCTTAAAAAATTAATTCATCTTTGATGAACAAAAAATAAACAGAGGTCTTTATGTCAGATTACACAAATAAACTATTAGCAGAAGTAAAAGCTAAAAATCCTGCCGAACCAGAATTTCATCAGGCAGTTGAAGAAATAATGGGATCACTCGAGTTGGTATTACAACGTCATCCCGAATACCGTTCAATGAAAATATTAGAGCGAATGGTTGAACCTGAAAGAACAATTATTTTCCGTGTTCCTTGGGTAGATGATCAGGGAGAAGTTCACGTTAACCGTGGTTATAGGATCGAAATGAATTCGGCAATCGGACCCTACAAAGGCGGGATTAGATTTCACCCCTCAGTAACGCTCGGTATTTTAAAATTCTTGGCATTCGAACAAGTATTTAAAAACTCACTAACAACACTTCCAATGGGCGGCGGTAAAGGCGGTTCAGATTTTAATCCAAAGGGAAGATCAGATAATGAAATAATGAGATTCTGTCAGAGTTTTATGAACGAGTTGTTCAGACATATTGGTCCTGATACTGACGTTCCTGCCGGTGATATTGGTGTTGGTGCACGCGAGATTGGATATATGTTTGGACAATATAAAAGAATTAAAAACGAGTTTACCGGTGTACTAACCGGTAAAGGAATTAATTGGGGCGGATCACTTGTAAGACCAGAAGCAACCGGATTTGGCGTGGTTTACTTTGCTCAGGAAATGTTAAAAACCAAGAAACAAACTTTTGATGGTAAAACCGTAGTAGTATCTGGATTTGGTAATGTTGCCTGGGGAGCTGTAAGAAAAGTTACAGAGCTTGGAGGTAAAGTTGTTACACTTTCAGGTCCCGATGGTTATATTTATGATCCTGATGGAGTTAAGGGTGAAAAGATTGATTATATGTTAAAACTGCGCTCAAGCAACAAAGATATTGTTGAAGATTACGCAAAAGAATTTAAAGTAAAATTTGTCCCTGGTAAGAGACCCTGGGAAGTTAAATGTGATGTTGCTTTACCATGTGCAACACAAAATGAATTGAACGAAGAAAATGCAAAAGACCTTGTAAAGAATGGATGTATGTGTGTTTGCGAGGGTGCAAATATGCCTACAACTATCGAAGGATTTAAAGTGTTTACAGATGCAAAAATTCTTTATTCACCAGGTAAAGCTTCTAATGCCGGTGGTGTTGCAACATCTGGATTGGAAATGACTCAAAACTCTATGAGATTACCATGGAGCAGCGAAGAAGTTGATAAACGCTTACACGAAATTATGGTACGTATCCATGATACTTGTATTAATACAGCGGAAAAATATGGAACTCCCGGAAGCTATGTTAACGGTGCAAATATCGCTGGTTTCCTTAAAGTTGCAAATGCTATGCTGGATCAGGGAGTTGTATAGTAATTAACAATTGATAATTAAAAATTAACAATTAAGGCGATTCGAAAGAGTCGCCTTTTTTTATTTCTACACCAATATTTTTCTACGTCATTTCTATCTCTTAAATTTTTTCAACAAGTAAATTTTTATTGTCAGCTTAATTACCTTTTACCTGACACTAATTGTAAGTTAAATTGTTTATTGTGTTTTGGATTTTTTTTCTAATTTTTTTTTCTATCATATAAGTACAATAATTGTTATAAGAAAGCATAGGAGGAACAAAGGGATGCTTAAAATAAATTATTTGTTTCTAAGTTTGTTTTTAATTGCTTTGTTTGTTTTAACTATTAGCTGCAATACCACCGAACCAACCGATAACATTAAACCCGGAAGAAGGGATTATACATGGAAGGTGGATACCTTGGACATTCCGTTCACGACATTGCAGAGAATTTGGGGAAGTTCACCAGACGACGTATGGGCAATTGGACCCGGTGGTGACAAAGATAAAACCATATATCATTTTGATGGCAAAAAATGGAAGACGGATGGAATATCAAGACCACTAGCCCCTACTTCAATTTTTGGTTTTGCACCTGATAATGTTTGGATAGGTGGAAGAGGCGGTGAGATTTGGCATTTTAATGGATTTAATTTGAGCAAGATTTTTACAATGAACATTACTGGATACAACTTTTATGGGTTTGAAAATATCTGGGGCGATGCTATCAATAATGTATATGCAGTAGGCTATGCTGAAGATGGTGTAACATATAAAGGGATTATTGCTTTGTATGATGGCGTTACCTGGGAAAATTTAGATATACCTATAATTAAGAATTCATTTATTAAAATACAACGCGGTATTAAATCAAATAATAATTATTTCATTCTTGCTTATCGTTTCGAACAATTCGCAGAAGATACATCTTATATATACGAATTTGATGGATTAAATCTTAACAAAATATATCAGGGAATCACTACTACACAAGAATTAGCTGAACTAGCCTGTATTAACGGTAAAATATATATACGTGAAGGCTATAATATTTTTGAATATAATAATAAAAAATTAGACTTATTGTTTAAACTACCTGCGGAAGCATCAATATCAGGTAGAAATATTAAAGATATTTTTCTTGCAAAGATAGATGGAATTGCACACTATAATGGTAGTGATATCCAATATTTGTACCATTTTGGTAATAATATTTCATTAAGTGGTGAAGTGATATTTGATAATGAAATATTCTTTTTAGCTTATGATTTTAATAACTCATTAAATTTGGTGTTTAGGGGTAAACTTAAATAAGCATGAAAACTTTTATGTGAGAAGAATTTAGTGTCGAAAAAATTATATAATATTGTTAAAAGAAGGTTGTACTATGGTTAAAAAGAAAATAGAATACGTTTTATATTTAATTGTTTTTATTCAATTATCTGGTTGTACTTATAACGTTAGTAGATACGATTTTGATGCCCCTTTAACTTTTTATGACAGAGTAAATGAATTATGTTATCAGCAAGAGGTTAATATAGTCACCGATGATAGTAGCTTCTATTTTGGGACCAATTTTATTATTTCCGACAGCACTTCATCTTTCTTTAACATAAATACTGGAAATGAAAAAATAATTTTAACCCAATCTATAAATTACTTGGCATTTAAAAGTCACTCCTATGGTCTATTAAAGAATGCTACAGCGGGTGCAATCGCTGGTGTAGGACTAGGTTTGTTTTTAGGACAATTTTCTGAAAGTTTATTTGGTAAAAAACAGGAGGTTCCGGCACTATTATACGTTCCAATAGTTGGAATTGCTGGGGCTGTAATTACAACAGCTATTATATGGGTTCTTGGTAATGAAGTAATAATTAAATTTGAATGAAAAATCAAAGAGAAATTCATGAAAAAGTTCTTGTTATTACTAATATTTTTTAATCTTACTATTTTTTCAAATTTATTCGCACATGGACAGGGTGTGCATCAACATATGGTTAGACAAGCATATGAGGTTTTAAAAACTATTTATGGTGGCGACATTCCAATATTGCAAGATCATGTGGGTTTTAATGAACAGGGAACAATTGTTTTTGATCCCGGCAATTTATTGGTAATTGGTGCTTACAGGGAAGATGAAGAGGATGCAGTATACTGGAATTATGGACAACCAGGTGGCTTTGCTGTGACAAATACACACTTTTATGAACCTGATGGTGGTGAGAACTGGCACTTTGTTGTACTAGGGGCAACTTATGAAAATGCATATCAAAAAGCACTAAAGTATATTTACGGTGGGTATGAATTGCGTGTCCCATATCCTGGTGCTTCTATCATCGAATGCTATGATGCTCCTACAAATTTATTTGAATGGTATAAAAATGGCAGTATCTACTATAAAGGATTTATTGATATGACAGTACCTGCTCATGTACATGGGGATAGACATTGGCCAGATTTAGATACATATGAAGAATGGATGAATAACCCGACAGTTTATAATAATTATACAGCAAGCACTGGTTTATCTCAGGGTAATATATTTGATCTTAGTAATTAGGGAGTGTAAATAATTCTGTGTAAACGGTTAAAGTAAGAAATTAGTTAAGTGCTGTGAAGCCCCGATTTTCATCGGGATAAACTCCGCGGAACAGCAGTTAACTTGGCGAAAATCTGTTAAGGGTTTTCAAATTTTAAAAACTAATTACTTTTAACTATTATCCAAAAGGAGATTTACACAATGGAACTAACTCCCGAAATGATCGAGCAGCTTAATTCCCTTTTACCCGACACTAATTGTAAGTTAATTTATTTATTGTGTTTTGGATTTGTTTTCTAATTTTTTTTTCTATTATATAAGTACAATAATTGTTATAAGAAAGCATAGGAGGAACAAAGGGATGCTTAAAATAAATTATTTGTTTCTAAGTTTGTTTTTAATTGCTTTGTTTGTTTTAACTATTAGCTGCAATACCACCGAACCAACCGAGGAGCTTAAACCCGGAAGACGTGATTATGTTTGGTCAGTAGACAGTGTTGATTATGATACTCTACCTGGAAGAATAGAATTATATTCAATCTGGGGTAGTTCTCCAACAGATGTTTGGGGTGCAGGATTTTCAGAAGATGTAAGAAATTGTCTTTGG
Source organism: Ignavibacterium sp. (assembly GCA_032027145.1). Taxonomy (NCBI): domain Bacteria; kingdom Pseudomonadati; phylum Ignavibacteriota; class Ignavibacteria; order Ignavibacteriales; family Ignavibacteriaceae; genus Ignavibacterium; species Ignavibacterium sp. The sequence goes on from JAVSMP010000001.1 coordinate 1,215,690, forward strand.
CATTATGATGGTGAAAAATGGAACCGTGCGGTATGGAATACTCCTATAACTGAATTTGGTAATGGTTCTAAAAGTGTTGGAGGGGTTTGGGGAACGGCGCAAAATGATGTATGGGCTTTTGGAGGAAGATTATTTAGCAATCCTGAAAGAGTTGAACCCTTTATAATGCATTATGATGGAAATCAATGGAAAGAAGTAATTGGACCTAAGGACCAAATGCCAATTGGCTTTAGAGATATTTACGCACTTAGAAAAGATCATTTTTGGATATCGTCATCTGATTTTGTAAGTGAATATAAAGATGGAATCTGGAAAAAATATTTTATTGGTGAAAATTATATTATTCAGTCCATAGAGGGAATTGGTGCCAATGTTTACTTAATAGCATATCCTATAGGTATAGACTCTTTATTTCTAATGAAATTAAATGGAAATAAATTCACAATAGTTGATAATACGTCTCTATTTGGACAAGGAAAATTTGGACATCTTGCTTTAACATTTATGGAAAAGAAAGTCATCACTGCGGACGACTATGGGATTTATGAAGCAGATGTAAGCGAAGCTACTATTCTTTATAATTCATGGAGTACCATTGTCAGTACATCATCAGTAGGATTCGCAAATTCTTTATGGTTATCTAATAAAAATATTTGGTTGGTAGGAAATTATATATATCCCTATCACTTCAACGGAACGAATTGGAAGGAAATAGATATTTATTTGGGAAATAATCAACAATCAGAAAATGTTTTTTGGGGTATTTGGGGAGATGGTAATGAAATTTTTATTGGGGATACTGAAAATAGTGTAGTGTATCACGGTAAATAATTTAAACTAAACGTTTAAAACAAAACAGGAGAAATAGCCATGAAATATTCTATACAAATTCTGCTAATCATTATTGTGCTACTTTCGTCAGTTGGATATTCACAATATGGTTATTGTAATGATGGACAAGGAAATGATAATAATCCTTGCGGCCTTCCGGAAGGGAATTATCAGATTAGCAATCATAAATGGTATAAGTCAGAATTAAAATATTTTTACGTAAATGGAACTAATGATATTGAGAGTGATTTGGAAAAACAAGCTTTTGAGGCTGCATTTGATAAATGGGCGGAAGCTGTTCCATTTGATTTTGTAGAAGTATTAAGCCAGAATGAAGCGGATATTAAAATTGTTTATTTGGCTTATTCGGATTTTTCCGAATTAATGGGACATGAAACAAGTGCATATGCCCTAGCTTTTCAACCTGAAAATGACTGTAGAGGATTGTTAGCGCTAAATGATGGGATGAGATTTTCTTTGGAAATGAATCCTTCTGTAACGCTTCAGAAGGAAATGGAATTTTATAATTTTGTGTAATGTAAAAATAGAAAGGAAATTCTAATGTCCGAAACAAAAAGAGAAAGAAAACATTACTCCCCGGATCAGAAAGTTCTTATCCTTAGAGAACTTCTTGAAAACAATCTTCCCATCAGCCAGCTTGCTGAAAAGTACCAGGTTCACCCTAACGACATCTATAACTGGAAGAAAAAACTCTTTGAATATGCTAAAGATATTTTTCAGAGTAAATCAGTTAATCAGAAACAAACCTCCCTGGAACAGAAAAAGATTGAAAAGCTTCAGTCTAAATTAAGAGATCGTGAGGAGGCGATAGCCTTTCTGCTTAAAGAAAACATCGAAATAAAAAAAAGTATAGATGGGGAGATATGAACAGAAAGTGGGTTGAACCTGACGTAAGAGATAATGTTGTGGAGTTTGTAAACTTCATAAGACTCAAGACTGATATTCCGCTTAAAGGCATCACTCCTCTTTTAGGCATTAGTTCCAGTAAATATTATTCCTGGATTGAGAGGAAAGGAGTAAAAAATAACCATAACGGAAAGACTTCCAAGGAACATTGGTGCCTGGACTGGGAGAAGAAAGCCATTATTGTCTATGCTAAAGTTCATCCCGTAGAAGGTTACAGACGCCTTACTTACAAGATGATTGATGATAATGTTGTTGCTGTTTCGCCTGCTACTACTTACAGAATACTTAAAGCTGCCGGCTTACTTAACAGGTGGAATAAAGTTAAAAGATCTTCTAAAGGAGGTGGCTTTGATCAGCCAACAGCTCCTCACCAGCACTGGCATACCGATATTAAGTATGTTAACTATCACGGAACTTTTCTGTTTCTTATTTCTGTTATTGATGGTTACTCACGATATATAGTTCATCACGAACTAAGACGAAGTATGCAACAGTTTGATGTTCAGTTAACCTTGCAGAGAGCTTTAGAGAAGTACCCCGGCACAAAGCCAAGAATCATTTCAGATAATGGTCCTCAGTTTATTTCCAAAGACTTTGCTGAATATCTGAAGCTTCTAGGACTTCAGCATATAAGAACCTCTGTTGCTTATCCTCAGAGTAATGGCAAGATCGAACGATACCATAGAACTATTCATCAGGACTGCTTAATGAAAACCTCTTTAATCAATCTTGATGATGCACGCAAACAGATTTCATCTTATATTGATTACTACAATACTAAAAGACTTCACAGTTCGTTGTTTTATTTAACACCTGAAGATTTTCTTATTGACAGAGTTGAAGAAAAGCTGAAAGTAAGAGAACGAAAACTTAAAGAAGCTAAACTGAAAAGAATTGAGGTTAGATATGCAAGCTAATCTACCTTATTTAGTTAACACCAAATTCCATTTTCCGCTGAACCAATACACTTCAAACGCTGTAGATTTATACTATGTTGCTCTACATGAGATGGGACATGTTTTGGGTTTATGTCATTCAAATAATACCAGTACTGTTATGCATTATGAATATGGAAGCAGTAAAAGAAATTTACATTCTTATGATATTACTGGCATTAGACAAATATATGATGTGGTAAAGGTAAAAAATGAATTTAAAAATCCAGGTGGTTCATTAGCGAATGGGGGTATAATAAATGCTGAAGTAAATCCAGGGGTTTATAAAGATTTTAATACGGATGGTTTACCAAATAATGAAAAATCTTTTGGTTTTAATAAAAATTCACAAAGGCGATTTGAAGCTAAAGAACAAACTTTTCAGAATTTAGATAGAAAGTTTAATCCTTTCCAACAAAATAATGGAGGATGGATTTTAAATGATGTTACTGTTTTGGGATACAATCAGGTTCTTAATACTTCAGTAAATACAGGGACGTATAAAGCCAGATATCGATATAAAACCAATATAGGATTAAATGCAATAACAGAGTTTAATGGAACAATCCCTACTGGAATAACTATAAGCCAAATATATCAATATGAAAATGGTTCAATAATGGCACCTTCACCATATCAACCAAGTGGAAGTAGTATAAATTACAACTTTTCCTACTGGACAGATGATTTTACAAAAGATAATCCAAGAGTAATTACACCAACCGACAACCAAACTTATACAGCACTCTACAAATACCCTCATCATTCAAACACTGGTTCATTTGTTAACAGCGGTCAGCGTAAAGTAATTCGATCTGAGGATGGATACCTACATCTTGTTTATGAGAGTATGGGTTATGTTTGGTATGAAAGAAGCACAGACAACGGCGCAACCTGGCATATAATGAATGGCGGTAAACCAATTGATAAAAATCCATCCAAATCTCCTTCTATAGATTTTTATTATGGCTATCAAAGACTTATTATAGTTTATCAAACCTGGGCAGAAGATTATAATGAGTTTGCAGCTATTAAAGCTGCTTGTTTTAAATTAGGTGAATTAGAATTTACCACAACGGTAGAACAAAGTTATCTTAGTACATACTCTGAAGTAAATTATAAGCCGGTTGTAGGTTATGCCAGCAATGATAATATTGCTGTTGCCTGGGAAGATTATGGCGTTTGGGTTTTAACCGGCGTGCTATCTTTTAGTACAAACCAGATAATCTGGAATAATATTATCGGAGTAGATAATAATAACAGTGATAATATAAATCCAACTATTGCAGCTTACAAAACAACACCAGGCACAGCAACATTTCACTTAGCGTGGCAGAGCAATTACAGCACTATCAGATATTGCAACTTAACCGAGCAAAGCAAAGGTTCTTTCCTGGTTTTTGCAGTAGATCAGGTTTCACAGGGCTGCGGTTTTCCTGTTAATTATTATCCTTCGATAAATGTTTCAAATTCAAATGATGTACAGCTTGTTTGGATAGGTACGCCTTATTATGGCTCCACTTACAGAAAAGCTTTATCAAGAAGCAGAACCACAAACTGGAGTTCTTCGTTTGCCTAGTATGGCAATAATGTTGAAAAATTAAAAACAGCAACTTTTAGTTTTAATATAACCGGTTTGCCTACTTCATCGTTAGCTATAAGATTAAAAGTAAATAATAATCTCAAACCACAATATGCTGCAGCTGTAATTAAATCCGATGAAAGCGTACTTTTAAAAAATAATCCTATTGAGTTAAACTTATCCGGGACAGAAACAGTTAAGGAATATTCTCTTGATCAGAATTACCCTAATCCATTTAATCCAAGCACAACCATAAAATTCCAGATACCCAAAGATGGTTTTGTTTCAGTCAAAGTATATGATATACTCGGTAATGAAATCACAACTCTTATAAATGAAGAAAAATCATAAGGAAGATATGAAGTTATCTTCAATGCAAGTTCGCTAGCAAACGGAGTGTACATATATAAAATCCAGTCTGGTGATTTTAATAGCTCAAAGAAGATGATACTTATCGAGTAATGTTCAATTAACAACTTACAATGCTCAAAATTTAATTTCTAAATTTAAGATTGAGCACTGAACATTTAACATTTTTGAGGCGGTCTTGGGATCGCTTTTTTTATTGAAACAATTTTTGACTTTAGATGATTTTGGTACAGAGGTTAATGCATTTATTTATACGCTATGGAAAATTGTGGAGTAATTTATAAACAGATATTAAAATGACTTTAATATCACATACATAAAACAGGTCTTATCAAAAACCTTCGAGATTTTAGATCATAATCCCGAAGGTTAAAAAGAATTCTTAAACACTCTGAATATTATAACCGCCGCTAAATAAAGAACTGAGCATTGTCCATAATGCAGCAAAGAAAATTATCATTAAAACAATTACAATAAGCATCATAATAAGTGCTGCCTGTGCCCACGTTTTTTTACTTGGATGAGTACTATCACTAAATGCCCAGACAAACATCATAATAATTCCAACAAGCGGAATTGCCTGAATGATAAAAGTAATTAACCAATCTCCAATTGTCATTGGTTTATAATTACTGTTAAAGCCAGTATTTAAAGAATCCATCTTACCTCCTAATGTTATGTTATTATTTGAAAGTAATATATCCCTTTGCAAAATTAGACTTAATAAGTTTTAGTGACAACAAAAGAAAAATAAAAATTACCGAACCTTCATAATTTTCAATAGTTAACTATCATAAAATATTATTCTTAAAATTGGGAAAAGCTTTTCACTTTTATTCTTCAGATTTAAAAATTCCTGTTGATTTTAGCTTCATTAATTCGTTTTTAAGCTTATTTGCTTGGTATTATTATTGGGTAAATCTTATAACTTAAAACTATGGAATTCAATCAAAACTTAACGGATTAAAAATGGAAAGAAAAAAAATAACGATTGATGGCAATGAAGCAGCTGCATATGTTGCATATAATACAAACGAAGTAATTGCTATTTATCCAATTACGCCTTCATCAAATATGGGTGAGTGGTGCGATGCTTGGTCAGCAGTTAATAAGAAAAATATATGGGGAATCGTTCCTTCTGTAAGCGAATTACAAAGTGAAGGCGGTGCATCTGGAAGTGTACATGGCGCATTACAAACTGGTGCCTTAACTACAACATTTACAGCATCACAAGGGTTGTTGTTAATGATTCCGAATATGTTCAAAATAGCCGGTGAGTTAACTTCAACAGTATTTCATGTTTCCGCTAGATCAGTAGCTGCCGCAGCACTTTCAATTTTTGGCGATCACTCTGATGTTATGGCAACACGTTCAACAGGATTTGCGTTGTTGTCATCCAATTCTGTTCAGGAAGTAATGGATTTTGCTTTGATTTCGCAAGCTGCAACTTTAGAGGCTCGTGTTCCTTTTATTCACTTCTTTGACGGATTCAGAACTTCGCACGAAGTAATGAAAATTGAAGAGTTGACAAAAGCAGATATGCAGGCTATGCTTGATGAAGACCTTATCTTTGCACATCGCAAACGAGCATTAACTCCTGATAATCCGGTTATGAGAGGTACAGCTCAAAACCCTGATGTTTATTTTCAGGGCAGAGAAACTGTAAATCCGTTCTATATCGCCTGTCCGGCAATTGTTCAAAAACAGATGGATAAATTCGCCAAGCTAACAGGTCGTCAATATCACTTATTCGATTATGTCGGTGCACCAGATGCAGAAAAGATTATTGTAATGATGGGCTCCGGAAGTCAGGCTGCTGAAGAAACTGTAGAATTCTTAGCTGCAAAAGGAGAAAAGGTTGGTTTAATTAAAGTAAGATTATACAGACCATTTTCTGTTGATCACTTTATTAATGCACTGCCCAAAACTGTAAAATCAATTGCTGTTCTGGATAGAACAAAAGAACCTGGTTCAAGCGGTGAACCGCTTTACCTTGATATTGTAAATTCAATATCAGAAAAATATATGGCTGGCGAATTGCAGTTTGCATATCCCAAAATTGTAGGCGGAAGATATGGATTATCTTCCAAAGAATTTACTCCTGCAATGGTTAAAGCTGTGCTTGATAATTTATCCAAAGAAAAACCTAAAACACATTTTACAGTCGGAATTATAGAAGATGTTACTAACAGTAGTTTGGATTTTGATCCAAAATTTTCTGTTGAATCTGAAGAGACTTTCCGCGGTAAATTTTATGGACTTGGTGCAGATGGTACAGTTGGTGCAAATAAAAATTCAATTAAGATTATCGGTGAAGGAACTGATTATTTTGCACAGGGTTATTTTGTTTATGATTCAAAGAAATCAGGTTCAACCACTGTATCTCATTTAAGATTCGGACCGAAAGAAATAAAATCAACCTACCTGATTAACAAAGCACATTTTCTTGCTTGTCATCAGCAGGTATTTTTAGAACAATGGGATATGCTCAAAGAAGCAAGTGAAGGCTCTACATTTTTATTAAATACAAAGATTGATAAGGAAAATGTTTGGGATTCATTACCTGAAAAAGTTCAAAGGGATCTTATTGAAAAGAAAATGAAATTCTGGATTATTGATGCTTACAAAGTTGCCGAAGAAACCGGAATGGGCGGAAGAGTTAATACAATTATGCAGACCTGTTTCTTTGCAATATCAAACATCTTTCCTCAGGAAAAAGCAATTGATCTGATAAAAGATTCAATTAAGAAAACTTACGGTGCTAAAGGCGATAAGATCGTTCAAATGAATTTTGATGCTGTTGATAAAACACTTGCTAATCTGTTCGAAGTTCAAGTTCCAAATAAAATCACCAGCAAAATAAAGATGCAGCCGCCTGTTTCCGGCAATGCACCTGATTTTGTTAAAGAAGTTACAGCAAGAATTATTGCAGGCGAAGGTGATCAATTACCGGTTAGCAAAATGCCGATTGACGGAACCTTTCCGCTATCAACAACAAAATGGGAAAAGAGAAACATTGCCCTTGAAGTACCTGTCTGGGATAAGGAAATATGTATTCAATGTAATAAATGCGTTATCGTTTGTCCGCATGCTGCTATACGTGCTAAAGTTTATGAAGAAAAAGATCTTAAAGGAGCACCTGAAACATTTAAGCACATCAGTTTTAAGTCTAAAGATTACGGCGACAATATGCTCTACTCGTTACAGGTAGCAGTAGAGGATTGTACTGGTTGTGAGCTTTGTGTTGATGTTTGCCCTGTTAAGAATAAAAAGGAAACTAAGTTAAAAGCAATCAATATGTCTGAGCAGCTTCCTATACGCGAGCAGGAAAGATTGAATTGGGATTTCTTCTTAAATATTCCTGAACTTGACAGAAGAAAAATTGCAGTTTCTAAAGTTAAAGATTCACAATTCTTAGAACCGCTGTTCGAATTTTCAGGTGCTTGTGCCGGCTGCGGTGAAACTCCGTATGTAAAGTTAGTAAGTCAGTTATTTGGTGATAGAACAATGGTTGCAAACGCCACAGGATGTTCATCTATTTATGGCGGTAATTTGCCAACAACACCTTGGGCAGCAAATAAAGATGGACGCGGTCCTGCCTGGTCTAATTCATTATTTGAAGATAATGCAGAGTTCGGTTATGGATTCAGATTGGCTGTTGATAAACACAATATGCAGGCAAAAGAACTTCTTAAATCACTATCTGCAGAAATAGGTAATGATCTTGTTGATGCCCTGATTAACTCACCGCAAAAGGATGAAGCTGATATTTATGAACAAAGAGAAAGAGTAACGGCTTTAAAGAAAAAATTAGAAGATATGCTGAATGCAAAGTCTAATGGTAAAACCAGCGAAGTCAAGCATTTATTAAGTCTGGCAGATTATCTTGTAAAAAAATCTGTTTGGATTATGGGTGGTGATGGCTGGGCGTATGATATTGGTTATGGCGGATTAGATCACGTGTTAGCTTCGGGAAAAAATGTAAACATTCTTGTTCTTGATACAGAAGTTTATTCAAATACCGGCGGTCAGTGTTCTAAATCCACACCAAGAGCTGCAGTTGCTAAATTTGCCGCTGCTGGTAAACCTGTTGCAAAAAAAGACCTTGGTTTGATGGCTATGACTTACGGAAATGTTTATGTTGCTAAAGTTGCAATGGGTGCAAATGATCAGCATACATTAAGAGCATTTCTTGAAGCAGAAGCTTACGATGGTCCGTCATTGATAATTGCTTACAGCCATTGTATAGCTCACGGAATCAATATGGGCACTGCAATGCAAAATCAAAAAGCTGCTGTTGATTCCGGCTACTGGCCCCTATTCAGATATAATCCTGAACTTGAAGCTGAGGGAAAGAATCCTTTTAAAATGGACTCAAAAGGTCTGAAGATTAATCTTAAAGATTATGCTTATATGGAAACAAGATACAAGATGCTTACAAAGTCTCATCCACAGCTTGCAGAACAACTGATAAAAGAAGCTCAGGATGATGTTATAAGAAGATGGAAAGAATATGAAAGATTAGCAGCTTACGATCCGCAAAAAACAGAAGCAGGTGCATAGGCTGATTATATATTAAGAAGGAGTTAGAGAATTAAGTTGCTTTAACTCCACTTATTTCCAAATAATAAAGAAGAAATTATTAAGGTAAAAACAATGGATATATCAACAACATATTTAGGATTAAAATTAAAATCGCCCATCGTTTGTTCAGCAGGTCCGTTATCTGAAAAAGTTTCTAATATACGTGAAATGGAAGATGCAGGTGCGGGTGCAGTTGTTCTATACTCAATTTTTGAAGAACAGATTGAACATGAGCAGCTCGAATTAGTTTATCATACAACAGCACATTCAGAAAGTTTTGCTGAAGCCACATCTTACTTTCCAGAGCCGTTTGAGTTTAAACTTGGTCCGGAAGAATATCTCAATCACATCCGAAAGGCAAAAGAAGCGGTTAACATTCCAATCATTGCAAGTTTAAATGGCAAATCTATTGGCGGATGGACTGATTACGCAAAGAAGATAGAGCAGGCAGGAGCCGATGCACTTGAACTGAATATTTATTTGCTTCCAACCGATCCCAGAAAGTTCAGCGCAGAAATTGAAAAAACATATATAGATATCGTTAAAGCCGTCAAATCAACAGTAAAGATTCCTGTTGCAGTTAAAATGCATCCGTTCTTCAGTTCAACAAGTTATATGGCTTCGCAGTTATGTAATGCAGGTGCAGATGGATTGGTTTTATTTAATCGCTTTTATCAACCTGATATTGATCTCGAGACACTTGATGTTGTTCCAAATGTAATATTAAGTACTCCAATGGCAATGAGACTTCCATTAAGATGGATTGCTATGTTATATGGACGTATTAATGCAGATCTTGCTGCAACAAGCGGGATTTACTCTGCACAGGATATACTCAAAATGATTATGGCGGGTGCAAAGGTTACTATGATGCTTTCTTCGCTGTTAAAATTTGGAATAGGACATGTTGCAGATGTAACCACTAATCTAAAAACCTGGATGAAAGAGAAAGAATACGAATCAATTGATCAAATGCGCGGAAGTATGAGTTATATGAAGGTTGATGATCCTGCAAAATTTGAAAGGGCAAATTATATGAAAGTTCTTCATTCTTATAAATAAAAATTATTTATCACGCTTTGATAAAACAAGTGTGATATTGTATTGTATCCATTGCCGGATGATGCTCAGAGGAGAATCCTGATCGAAACCGAAGCAGAATGTGAATTAACCGGCAGTGGATTTTTTATTTATGGCTTTATGTTTACAATTTACGAGCAACAACAACAACTGTTTTTAAAGTTTCCACAATTCCTGAGTTGTCATTAAGAGCCTCCAGAAATACAATATAAATTCCTATTCTTAATGCTCTTTTATCATCATCCAGTCCATCAAAAATTACAGAGCCGCTTGAACCGCTTGCCTGATTGTTTAAAAGAGTTCTGACTAATCTTCCTTTGCTGTCAAATATTTTTATTCTTACCTGTGAGATTGCTTGTGTTAAATTGTAGTTTATGATTGTGAAATCCTCAAATCCGTCATTATCAGGCGAAAAAGGATTTGGGTTCAGGGATATAGTCGCTGATTGATTAAGGTTTTCAGCAAATATACTGTTTTGCAATCCTGGTGTACCGCCAAGCAGAGCAACACTGGTACTCCAGTTAAGCGGATCGTTGGCATTAAGTGATGGGCTTATTCTTTCTAATGATTTGTTTTTTGTTGAAGCTATATTTTGATTATGCCATTTGGGATTATAAAAAACAGAATCAATAACATTATTTCTAACATCTTTTAATAGTATCAGCTCTCCGGTATTAACTAATCCAAGACTTGATTGATTTAGTATGTTTTTGTTTTCTGTTCCAATTAAATTATAAAACTCCACAGTTGTTGAATCAGCAATTAAAAGAAAATATTCTTTAGGAGGAATTAAAAAACTTGTTTGAGAAAGTTTGAAAAAATTTCCGTTTTCATCTTCAATTTTCCATCCTCCAATGTTAATGCTATCATAACCTATATTATAAAACTCTATAAACTCGCTGTTAAAATTTTCAGGGTCATACATTATTTCGTTAATGATCAAATCGTTTCTTTTATATGCAGGAATGTAGATGAATGAATTTTGTTTTCCCGGTGTGCTTTTATTTATATCTAATGAAGTTGCCCAATTTAAACTATCATTTGTCAGACCATTAAGAGAAATTCTTTCAAGTGAATATCCTTTAACATTACCCCAGCTTGAGCGGTAAAAAAGGCTGTCAATTATACCATTTCTGAAATCGTAAACAACAACTCCGTCTGTAGTATTACCAAGACTGCCGAAGTTTGAATAAAATACTTTTACAGCAACATCAGGATATGCACTGTTAAAAGAAGTATCTTTAGCAATCACGAAAAGTTCATCGGAGGCAACAAAAAGATTTTCATTGGTGATAAAACTTTTAACTGGAGTAGTTAGCACGTCACTTATCATCCAGTCTTTTAAATTTACTGAATCACCGCTAATGTTTATCAGTTCAACCCATTCAGGTTTTCCATCGGCTGGATTGTACATTATCTCGTTTATTTTTACTATATCCTGTGCATAACCAGGCTCAATAGATTTTTCATAATAATTGTTTAAAGTATCCTCATCCTGTTGATATACTACTCTGACTGCCGTTAAAATCTTTTTTTGCAGATTAGTAATCTTAACTGTTGAAGCAACTGTTATTGAATCACCGGATAAAAGGTTTTGCTGATTAACTGAAGATAAAAGCATATCAACAATATTGTTTGAATCAGAATCAATATAAAATTCAACATAAAAACTTTGAACTGTTTGATTGCCATTATTTTTAATTTTAGCTGTTAGCGAGATATCATCTCCGGCTGCAGGAAATCTTGGATTATAAGAAATTCCTGTAACAGACAGATCAAATTCCTTTGGTGCTATACTATTAATTCTTCCAGGTGTGCTTTGCTCAATATCATAACTGCTTGCCCAGTTAAACTGATTATTTGAAGAATTTGTAACCGAGATTCTTTCAAGTGAAAATCCGTTTGTGCCGCCCCATTGATTTGAATAAAAAACAGAATCAATAGTAAGTCCGCGGTTATCTCTTATCACTACTCCGTCACGATCGTTATTAAAAGAAGGCAGCGGAATTTTTAACAAATCTGATGGAATAAATCTATGATAATTAAACACTGATGAATCTTTGGTTAGCAGAACATATCCCTTTGGCGGAATTAACAAATTGTTTTTAATTGCTGCCTTAGCCGGAGTTGTGATTACATCCCAAATGGACCAGTCTTTTAAATCTATTTCTACATCAGTGTTATTGAAGAGTTCAATCCATTCCGGTTCACCGCCTAAAGGTGCAAACATTATTTCATTAACAACAACAGACTGATTTGGATAACCTGGCTCAATTATTTTATACTTAAAATTATCAGATGTATCCTGATCCTGACTATAAATAGCTTTGATAAAAAATGCTTTTCTAAATCGCAAATCGTTTGCAGTATAATTGAATTGATATGTGCTTGAATCATTTACTGATAAAGTTAAATTGGATATTGCTTCTATGAATAAATCTGGTATTGAATCAAGGTCTGAATCCTCATAAAGTTCAATTGAAAATATGGCAATATTTTTTCCGGTATTTTTTACAAAAGCTGAAAGTGTGATATTATCTCCAAGCAAAGGATATATTGGATTAAAAATTAAATCTGTTACTTTAATATCATAAGCTTTTTGTGTTATTGAATTAAAATCACCCGGAGTAGCTTTACTAATATTAATACAAGCAGCCCAATTTGCCGGATTACTGCTTAAACTATCCGCAGATATTCTTTCTAAAGATTTTCCACCGGTATTTCCTCCCCAACCAGGCAGATAATAAACTGAATCAATTATAAACCCCCGGTCATCTTTAATAACAACTGCATCACCTGTGTTATTAAGAGATGGAATATTTGCTTTAACAATTTGTGAAGGCACATTATAGAAATTTAAAATTGAGGAATCTTTTGTTATTACAATAAATGATTCCGGTGCAATAAATATATCTGTTCCGGTTATTGTTGTTGTCGAAGATGCATCAGAGAGTTTCCAGTTTTTTATACTTATAGATTGACTAGTCCTATTAAAGAGTTCAATCCATTCAGGTTCATTTGTTGAAGGAGCATACATAATTTCATTTATAACGATGTCATTATAGATATTGCCGGTGGGATAAACATTAAACTGTTTGATTAACAAATTATCTGCTGTGTTCTGATCTTTAGAAAAACTGACTCTTGAAATAATTTGATAATTACCCGCAGAGAGAGAACTAAGAATTACAGAAACAATTACAGAATCGCCTGGTAATAAATTAGAATAATCCTGATAGAATATTCTTTCACTTAATTCCGGAATAGAATCCTTATTCATATCATTATACAATTCGATGGAATAATTATCTGCCAAAAGAACCCCGTTGTTTTTAACTTTAGCAGCAATTGTAACATCATCCCCGCTGATTGGAATTGAAGGTGAAAACATCAGCGAATATAAACTAAGATCATAATTAACCGGTGTAACTGAGTTAGTAAAACCAGGAGTTCCATTGATTACTAATGAATTAGTCCAATTTGTTTGGAGTGAATCCCGATTTAATAATATCTTTTCATCGGATATGGCAGTGGGATTATTGGCAGAGTAAAAATAAAAATCTACAGTATCATTGCTTACAGTTAACAGCCATAAAGGTCGGTTTGTTGTATTAGCCATGCCGGATGAGCCAAAAGAATTATCGGATATCTTTAAAATCAAAGCACTTGGCGGAACCAATCCATTATAAATTCCAGTGGCGATATCGTAATCATTTTCAAAAATAACCGCAAAAGAATTTGGCGCTAATATGGTACCAAATCCTGCATCTGTAATCTGATCGGCTGTTGATGTATAGTATTTAATCTTGTAAAAACTTAGGTCAACACTTTCAGTTGAGCTTAAATTATATATCTCGATAAATTCATTGTTTCCCGAAGTTGGTGCAAACATTACTTCAGAAAAAATTAGCATAGTATCTGTTTGCGGTAAACTTATAGTAGCTGACAGGGCAATAAGTAAACTGATTTTTTTTAACATTTTAACCCCGAAAAAAATAGACTGTTTTTTATTTTTTCTTTGGTCTTAGTTCCTTGGAAGCCAATACTTCAAATAATTTAGTTGGCATTAGTTTTAATATTTTAGCACCAATTGTTAATTGCCAGGGAAATTCGATTATACGTTTATCTTTTTTTAATCCTTTAATTATAATCCTGCTGGCTTTTTCGACACTCATTAAAAACGGCATTTCAAATTCATTTTTATCTGTCATTGCTGTTTTAACAAAACCGGGTTTAACAGTAATAACTTTAACATTATATTTTTTTAGTTCTATCCGTAAGCTTTCTAATAAGATTGTTAACGCCGCTTTACTTGCCGCATAAAATCCACTTTTGGGAAAACCCTTTACATCTGCCAGACTAGATACACCAACGATATAGCCTTTTTTTTGTTTTATAAAATAAGGCAATAGTTCTTCGATAAAGTAAACCGGACCGAGAACATTTGTATTGAAAGTTATTTCAGCTTCAGATGAATTAAAATTCAGAACACCCAATCTTTCAGAAACTCCTGAGTTAAGTATTGCAATATCAATTTGCCCAAAATCTTCTTTGATTAATTTTACTGTATTATAGACTTCATCTTTTGAAGTAACATCACATTTGTAATACTTTATTTGGGATGTATCACCAATTTGATCAACTAATGATTTTAATATATCTGTTCTTCTGGCAACTAACGCAAGTTTTGCACCCTCCATTGCCAAATCTTTTGCAAGTTGATAACCAATACCCGAAGATGCACCGGTTAATAGAACTACAAAGTTTTTAAAATTCATTTGCTTCTTTTTGTAATTTTTACAAAGCAAGTAATTGAATTAAGAGATTAAAATCAACCAGATAGTAAATAAATTTTACAGGAAAGATTAAAAGTGGAAATTAAAGCAGAAAAATCGTTTCTTTAAAAAGAATTTTTACCATATATTTTGGCACGCTAATAGCAAAAATTATTCCAATGACAATAGATAAAATATTTGCAATAAATGATGTTTTGGTAAGGGATGAAATAGTAGAAATTCCCTTTTCCTGTGATTTAAAGAAATGTAAAGGTGCCTGCTGCACTTTGGATAGTGAATTTGGTGCGCCAATCAGAAAAGACGAAGTTGAAGAAATTGAGAAAGTTCTTCCAGTAGTTAAAAATTACCTGGCACAAAAGAATATTGACGAAATTGAAACAAGAGGATTTTACGAAATTAATGACGGTGAGATTTTAATAAACAGTATTAATAATAAAGACTGTGTGTTCTCTTACTGGGAAAATGGTATTGCCAGATGTGCTATAGAACGCGCTTATTTTGACGGTAAAATAAATTACAGAAAACCAATTTCCTGTCATCTGTTTCCAATTCGGGTATCAGATTTTGGAGGAGATGTATTACGTTATGAAAAGTTCAGCGAGTGTGCACCGGCACTTGAAAAAGGAAAAGAAGAAAATGTTACTATTGTAGAATTCTGCAAAGATTCTTTAATAAGATTATACGGAGAGCAATGGTACAATAAACTTATGAATTATACAGGTAAATAAAATGCTTTCACTCAGTCAACGACTAGCTCAAACACAAAAACTTTCGCCACAACAAATTCAGTATCAGAAACTGCTACAGCTTAATACCCTGGCTTTAGAACAGCGCATAAAAACTGAACTTGAAATGAATCCTGTGCTTGAAGAGGAAATGGAAATGAATCTTGAGCAGAATGATAAGGAAAAAGATTCTGATACAGAATCTGAAATAGAAGACGAGTACTCTGATAAAGATAATGAAGAATTTGCTTTGGAAGATTATATGAATGATGATGATTTTGATCATGAAAGAATCAACCGAAGCCCTGATGAAGAAATTTATCAACCGCTTGCGCCACAAAGAGAAACATTAAGTGAGTACTTAACAGAACAACTTAGAATGCTTAATCTTAGCGAAAATCTTTATATCCTTGGTGAAGAAATAATCGGTAACCTGGATGAAGACGGATATTTGAAAAGAGAACTATCAGAGATTCTTAATGAACTTGA
This sequence comes from Ignavibacterium sp., assembly GCA_032027145.1. Taxonomy (NCBI): domain Bacteria; kingdom Pseudomonadati; phylum Ignavibacteriota; class Ignavibacteria; order Ignavibacteriales; family Ignavibacteriaceae; genus Ignavibacterium; species Ignavibacterium sp. The sequence continues at coordinate 1,232,008 of JAVSMP010000001.1, forward strand.
AATGTTTGAACACATTAATATTGAACCTCAGACTGCTGAAGATTTGCTTAGACGAATCCAAAAATTTGATCCGATTGGTATTGCCAGCAGAAATTTGAAGGAATGTCTAATTGTTCAACTTCAGGAGAGTAAATCTGATCCCTACAACAAATATCTTGCAATTAAAATGCTTGAAGATCATTATGATGAATTTACAAAAAGAAGATTTGATCTTATCAGGCAAAGAATGAATATGACTGATGAAAGTTTGAAAGATACTGTCGAACTGATCCAGACAATGAATCCAAAACCAGGCGAAGGTAATATTTCATCAATGGAAATGAATCAGGTTACACCTGATTTTATAGTTGAAAAAGTAGATGAAAACTGGGTGATTACTCTTAATGATAAAAGTATGCCTTCAGTAACGATCAGCAAACAATATTTGGAAATGTTTAATTCCAATAAAAGATTAAAAAGAAACAACCGGGAAAAAGAGACTTATAAATTTTTAAGGGAAAAATTTGAATCTGCAAAATGGTTTATTGCCTGCATCCAGCAGCGACGCGAAACATTGATGAAAATTATGCGTGCAATCCTCGAAAGACAGTACATGTTTTTTGAAAAAGGTCCAAAGTTCCTTAAACCTATGATATACAAGGATATTGCTGAAGAAATTCAAATGGATATTTCTACAATAAGCAGGGTTGTAAATGGTAAATATGTTCAAAGCCCGATGGGAATACACGAATTGAAATATTTCTTCAGCGAAGGATTATCAACAGATTTTGGCGAAGAAGTATCCAACAAACACATTCGTGAAAGATTAAAAGAGATAATAGAACACGAAAATAAAAAAGCACCTTTTAGTGATGATAAACTTGCAGACTTATTGAATGCTGAGGGTATCCACATTGCAAGAAGAACTGTTGCAAAGTACCGCGAGCAATTAAAGCTGCCCGTTGCACGCTTGCGTAAACAGATGATTTAAATGCTGTATTTCTGGGATGTTGTTGCTTTAATTTTTCTCTTTGCACTTTATGGACTAGTACATTCCGTGCTTGCATCAGAAAAAATTAAAATTGCTTTTAAAAAACTATTCGGAAAATTTATAGCTTTTTACAGATTGTTATTTAACATCTTTGCGTTGCTGAGTTTATATTTTATCTGGGAAGCAGCACCCCATCCTTCATTACAGATTTATCAATTACCCCCGCCTTACGATTATCTTGTTTTAATTCCGCAATTAGCAGCAATGGCAGGAGTGATATGGTGTTTTAAGTATATCAGTTTAAAAGAATTTATAGGAGTGAATCAAATAGGCAGGTTAATAAACAATGAATACTCTGAAAATGAGCTTGATGAAAGATATACTTTAAGAATAAAAGGACCTTATAAATACAGTCGTCATCCGATATATTTTTTTTCAATCTTATTTTTGTTGTTCAGAGCTGAAATGAATTTGTCTTATCTCACAATGTTCATATCGTTTACAGCCTATTTTTATATCGGCTCGTATTATGAAGAAAAAAAATTGGTTAGGCTTTTTGGTGATGTTTATTCAAATTATCAGAAAAGTGTACCAAGAATTTTTCCAATTAGATTAAAATTTCCATCAAAATAAATTTGGAGTTCATTAGTAGTAATATTTGTAACTGACTTTTATTTGCTTAGCAAGTATTACTCCTTTTTTTTTATGTTGTCCAATTTAGAGGGTACAGTTCATATTGTTAAATTTGTATTGATTAAATTCAGGAATAATTAATTATGAAACAAAGATTAAAATCAACAACAATACTTGGTATTATACACAATGGTGTTGCCGCACTTGGAGGTGATGGACAGGTTTCTTTGGGTAACACTGTTATGAAACATAATGCAATGAAAATTAGAAAAATAGCAAACGGAAAAGTACTTTGCGGTTTTGCAGGTGCTTCGGCAGATGCTTTTACACTTATGGAAAGATTTGAAGACAAGCTTGAACAATACCGCGGAAATGTTAACCGTGCTGCAGTTGAACTTGCAAAAGACTGGCGAACAGATAAATTTTTGAGGAAACTTGAAGCAATGCTTGCCGTTATCTCTAAAGATACTGCACTTGTTGTTTCAGGAACCGGAGATGTTATTGAACCTGATGATCAGATTGTCGCAATTGGTTCGGGCGGAATGTATGCACTTGCTGCTGCGCAAATGTTAAAAAAACATAGTCAGTTATCAGCAAAAGAAATAGTGCAGGAATCATTAAAAACTGCTGCTGAAATTTGTATTTACACAAACGATAAAATTAATGTAGAGGTCATTGATTGATTATGGAAAATAAATCCTTAGAGAAAAATATTAATACTCCTTCAGAAATAGTAAAGGAGTTAGATAAATTTATTATCGGACAGACAGAAGCTAAACGTGCTGTTGCTATTGCAATCCGTAATCGTTGGAGAAGGCAGCAAGTAAAAGATGTACTGCGTGAAGAGATTATGCCAAACAACATAATACTTATAGGACCAACAGGTGTTGGTAAAACTGAAATTGCAAGAAGATTAGCCAGATTATCCCAAGCACCTTTTGTAAAAGTTGAAGCTTCAAAATTTACCGAGGTTGGATATGTGGGTAGGGATGTTGAATCAATGGTGCGCGATCTGGTAGAAGTTGGAGTTAATCTTGTTAAAGCAGAAAAAGCTTCGGAAGTTCAAACCAAAGCTGAAAAACTTGCAGATGAGCGAATACTTGATATTTTAATTCCACCGGTTAAAAAAAATCAAACAACTACTGTTGTTCAGGAAGGTGAAGAACAACAAGTAAGCGAAGATGAGAATGAAGCTTATCAGAATAAAAAAACTCGTGAATGGATGCGCGAAAAAGTTAAAAGTGGTGAAATGGATGATAAGATGATTGAGTTTGATTCTCAGGCACAGTCTTCAATTGGTATGCAGGTTTTGGGTCCTTTTGGTATGGATGATATGGGGATTAACATTCAGGAAATAATGGGCAGCATCATGCCGAAAAAACGAAAGAAAAGAAAAACTACTGTTAAAGAAGCCCGGCAAATTCTTGCGCAGGAAGAGATGCAGAAACTGATTGATATGGATGCTGTTCAGAAAGAAGCAATTGAACGAGTCGAAAACTCAGGAATGATTTTTATTGATGAAATAGATAAAGTTGCCGGCGGCGGAAAAGCTCAGGGTCCTGATGTTTCCCGCGAAGGTGTTCAGAGGGATCTTCTTCCAATTGTTGAAGGCTCAAACGTAAATACTAAGTATGGTGTTGTTAGAACCGATCATATCCTGTTTATTGCTTCGGGTGCATTTCATGTTTCAAAACCATCAGATTTAATTCCTGAGTTACAAGGACGATTTCCTATCAGGGTTGAATTAAACAGCTTATCTGAAGATGACTTTATTCAGATATTAACTACTCCACAAAATGCACTGCTTAAGCAGTACAGCGCTTTGCTTGAAACAGAAGGTGTAAAATTAAACTTCAGTAAAGATGGAATAAAAGAAATAGCGCGCATCGCAACAGAAGTAAATGAACAGGTCGAAAATATCGGTGCCAGAAGATTACACACAATTCTTACAACTCTGCTGGACGAAATACTTTTTGATGTACCGGATAAAATTCCATCAGACACAGTAAAAATTGATGCGAAATTTGTAAAAGATAAACTTGAAAAAATCGTTAAGGACAGAGATTTAAGTAAATTTATTTTATAATGTTTGAAAGCCCCTTTTTTAAGGGGTTTTTTATTTTACCTGGAGTTAATATGAGTAAAGTTTTGTTTGCTGCAGTTCTGATATTAAATACTTTTTTAGTCTTTGCACAATCTGAATTTACTACTTCAATAAATGGAACTATAATACATACCATTATAAATCCCGATGCAAAAAAAGAATCAGAAAATGGAATTTACTGGTGTAAGTATGATATAAAAGAAGTTACTGATGAAATGCGGAAACTTGTCAATTTCAGTTTTTATGAAAATGATAAGCTCTTGTTCACGATGACTGATATTCCTGGTTCTGATGTTGATATATCTAATTCTGGTAATATTGTTTTTTACGATCATTCTTATCACTTCAATAGAAAACTAAAAATTCATTTTTATTCAAAAACAGGAAGCAAACTAACAGAACTTGAATTAATAAATGCAAATCTGTTTGGGTTTTCATTATCAGGTAATCTGTTTGGAGCTGGTTCACCTGATGGAATTCAAATTATATCTGTTAAAGATTTGTCTGTTCAAAGATATCCCAAAGGGTTTCAATTTGCTGTTTCGGAGGATGATAAATTAGTTGCAATTGCATCTGAAGATAAGATTGAGGTTTTTAATAAAGGATTACTGATCAAATCAATCAATACTGGGTTTAAACATACCCGCAAAGTCATCATATCCACTGTAAATGATCTTATTGCTGCGATTGATAAAAGAAACCTGAAAGTATATTCTATATCTGATGGTCATATTAAATTTTCATATACTTCAGAGGTTAATAAATCTAACAGGGACTTGAAACTAATTGATAACAAAATTGCGCTTGGAGTTCACATCCGTACAAAAACTAAATCACAAGGCGAATTGATTTCATTTGACCAGCAGGGTAACATACAAGAATTGCAGACCGGGCAAAGCAGATACCTGAGTAAATCCAATGTTTATAAATCCTCTAATGAAACAGACACCTATGATAATATTCCCTGGCCCTTTTCTCCGTTCGATAGTATGCGTACTATCTGGAATCATTACGAACAACATATGGGCGGTTACGGATCAGGATATTCATATTTGCATCAAGGGCTTGATATTATTACGCCAATAGCTGAACCAACTTATGCTGTCAGAGGTGGAGTAGTAAAATGTGTTTTAACCACTGGCGGTTATATTTACTGGCGATTATCAATTTGCGATTCAAATACTCAGGATAGATCAAATGGTTGGCTGTATGCTCATTTAATCGAGAACACTATACAATTTGATGTGGGAGATACAGTTGAAGTGCACGACTATCTTGCAGATATAGTTGAGTGGACTTCCGAATGGGGGCATATACATTTTGTTGAAATAAATGATTCGGGATTTGTCTGGTTATATGATGATAACGAATGGGGAATTAATTTTAATCCATTACTTGCTTTAACACCAGTTAGTGATGAAACAAAACCTGTAATTGACGATGTTTTTCCCGATCAGAAATTTGGTTTTTGTACTAATGAAACGAGTAACTATTTACAACCTGACTCATTGTCTGGTGAGGTGGATATTATTGTAAAAGCATTCGATTATGCCGGAGATTCTGAGTGGCAGCAGCCTGCATTTAAAATTGATTATTGGATAAAAAGAATACCCGATGATCAGATTATTGTTCCGCGAAAAATGGCTCATATATTAAATCACTCATATCCGTTTTATTCGGGAGATAATTTTGAACCTTATGCAGCTGTAATGTATAAAAGAGATGATATTTTAACCCCGACAACTTGGATGAGTACAGTAAGGAACTTCCATCATGTTATTACAAACAGTGATGCTGATTCACTAATCACACTTGAAGAAAGAAATAATTCGTTAAATACTGCGGATTATTATGACTCTGAATACAGAATATATGTTGAAGCATTTGATCAGTCCGGCAATTCAACAATCGATAGTATGGATGTGTATTTTAAAAATGGAATTTCTTCTGTAGATGATAAGAGTATTCCAAATGAATTTATTCTTTACCAAAATTTTCCAAATCCATTTAACCCATCAACAAAGATAAAATTCTCAATCCCGAATTCTACAAACCCAAAAAGTAACAGAGGTGATGAGTTAGTAACTTTGAAAGTATATGATATACTTGGAAATGAAGTAGCAACACTTCTAAATGAAGTAAAGACAGCAGGCAGTTATGAAGTAGAATTTAATGCAATTGGTGGATTAAATACAGGCGGAGAGGTTTTCAGTTTGTCAAGCGGAATTTATTTTTATAGAATAACAGCCGGTAATTTAACCCAGGTCAAAAAGATGCTGCTGCTTAGATAATATATGTATAATCATCTTATCAAATAGTTTGTCCGAGAGAAAAAAATAAAAAAAATATCAACAATTTTATTGACCAAACCAAAATAAATTATAATATTAGCGAACCGATGGAGATATCTTAAATTCATTCAATGAACAGTTATTTTTTTGAGGACTGAAGCGTCTTAGAAAATAATTAGCATATCCCTGTTGATAATTTCATTAAAAAGAAGGTTCTAAACAATTAACTAACTATCATTCCAAAATTCGTTGAGGATATAATGAATACATATCTACGTAAACCATTCTCAGTAATTATCGCTCTCCTGCTGATGAGTTTTTCATTTGCTCAGAAGCCGCCAGTCGTTTCATCATTGCAGATAGTGCCTGATGAAACCGAAGCTACTTTTGTTAAAAATAATATGAGGATTAATCAGGAAACCGGAGTTCCTGTAGCCCTTTACAAACCTGATTATCTGGTAGCAAATGATTCACCAGAAAAAATGGCGCGGCAATTTCTTAAAGAAAACCATGACCTTTTTAAGTTTTCACCTGATTTATCTGAACTAAGATACCTGACTACCAGAGAAACTCCTGTCGGATATCATGTTCACTTCGATCAATACATCGGACAGTATCCGGTTTTAAATTCAAGAATAAATGTTACAATAAGTAAGAACAACCGGGTAGTGTTTGTTGCAAATGGTTCAAAGGTAAATTATAATACAAAAGTTACAAACGATCTTGAAAGGATTAATATCAGTTCAGAACACGCATTAATTATAGCAAAGGGATATTTAGGAATAAAGGGTGCAATCAACTTTGAGAAAAGTGAACCAGGGATTTATTATAACAAAGGAACCTTTAGACTCGCTCAGGTTGTAACGATTGTACCATCAGAAGAATTATTTGGTGAATGGCAGGTTTTAGTTGATGCACAGACAGGTGAGGTTTTCAGAGTTGAAGATGTTGCCTGCTATGATGACCCGATAAAATCAAAACCAGAATTGGCTGAAGGAAGCGGATATGTATTTGCACCTGATCCGATTACTCACGCAAGAACAACTTACGGCTCAACAGGATTTGTAGATAACAATGATGCAGATTCTGACTCGCTGACTTTTCACAGAGAGTTAAAAGCATTACGCGATATTACTTTTGAAAGCGGTGCATATATTTTGAAAGGTCCTTGGGCAGAGATAAGAGATTTTGAAGCACCTTTCACAGGACTGCATACAAATCCAACAACAGATTTCTTCTTTACAAGAAGCCACGATTCTTTTGAAGCAGTTAATGCTTACTACCATATTGATAATGCGATGAGATGGATTAACGACACTCTTAGCATACCATTACATCCGTTTCAATATACCGGCGGTATCAGATATGATCCCCACGGATTAAATGGCGACGATAATGCACATTACATACCAAGCACCGGTCAGATTGCCTGGGGTGATGGCGGTGTTGATGATTGTGAAGATCCGGGTGTTATTCTTCATGAACTTGGTCACGGACTTCATGATTGGTTAACAAATGGTTCTCTATCACAGATTCAGGGCTTAAGTGAAGGATGCGGTGATTACTGGGCAAGCTCGTATTTAAGAAGTACAGGATATTGGACGCCCTCAGATCCTGCTTATAACTGGGTTTTTATATGGGATGGACATAATCCTTTTTGGGCTGGCAGAATAACAAACTACGGTGCTCACTATCCAGAAGGATTAACCGGGACTATACATACTGATGGTCAAATGTGGGCTTCTTCTTTAATGTCTATTTATGACTTGATAGGAAGAATTCCTACTGATAAAAACTTTCTTGTAGCACTTTCTATGACTAATAGTGGTTCTAATCAACAAGATGCAGCTAATGCATTTATAGCAGCCGACCAGCTTAATTACGGCGGCAGTAATCTTGTTCATATAATTCCTGTTTTTGCAGACAGAGGTTATATAGCAGGACCCGTAACTGCAGATTTTATGGCAGATGTTACTGTTGGTAATGCACCGTTAACTGTTCATTTTACTGACTTATCTATCTCTCAGCCAAATCCAATTACTTCCTGGGAGTGGGATTTTAATAACGATGGAGTTGTTGATGCTACTGATAAAAATCCAACCTGGGTTTATACTGATTTTGGATTTTATACCGTTAAGCTTACAGTTTCTGATGGTTCTTATTCCAGCACTAAGACCAAAACAAATTACATAAAAGTTACTGATCCAAATGTTGTTGAGTGGTGTAATGAATTTAATAATTTAAGTAACTGGACTATTGTTGGACCGCTTGGTATGACAAACTGGACAGCAAATAATTCAGCAAATGCCGGAGGCACTTCACCAGAATTAAGATTAGGCTGGTCTCCATCATTCAATGGAACATCGAAAATTAGATCTTCAGTAATTAATTTGCCTGATAATCAAGTAGTGTTCTTTTCATTTAACTATTACTTCGATTATTATTCAAGTCCAAGCGGAACAGTAACTGTTGATGTAACTTACGATGGCGGAACAACGAGTACATCATTGTATAATCAGGTAAATGCAACAGGTAACGTTGGACCGCAGTTGTTTACAGGAAATTTTACAACCCCTGCATCAGGCGGAGCAAATACACAAGTGGAAATTACTTTTTCAGGAAATTCTTTTAATTATGATTATATATACTGGGATAATTTGTGCCTGCAATATATTATTCCGGTTGAGTTAACATCGTTTACAGCTTTTGCAATTGGAGCTGATGTTGAACTTAACTGGGCAACAGCCACAGAAACCAATAATCAGGGATTTGAAATTGAAAGAATGAGTGAAAATGGAAAGTATGAAAAAGTTGGATATGTTGCCGGATACGGAACCACAACAGATGCAAAATCATATTCATTTACTGATTCTAAATTGAGCGAAGGAAAATATAATTACCGGTTAAAGCAGTTAGATTATGATGGCACTTATAAATACTCAAATGAAGTAAATGTTGTAGTTAATCTTCCGCTGGAATACTCCCTTGTACAAAACTATCCAAATCCATTTAACCCAAGTACAATAATAAAATACTCATTAAAGGATGATGGAAAAGTAACATTAAAAATATTTAACTCTCTTGGTGAAGAAGTAAGAACACTTGTTAGTGAAATTAAACCAGCAGGAAATTATGAGGTTGAGTTTAATGCTTCTGATCTTCCAAGTGGAATTTATATATACAGTATGCAATCTGGTAATTTTGTTTCATCTAAGAAGATGATACTTTTAAAGTAATGATCAATCAACAATGATTATTGCTCAATAACTGATAAACATATTCAAAAACATTGAACATTAAAAATTCAACATTTAACATTAACAGGCGGTCTTTGGATCGCCTGTTTTATTATAGGAAACAAAATCATTACTGGTTAAGCAGTAGAACTTAAAGTCTTTTTACCAATGATAATTGAGCTTACATTAACTATAAAGTTTTTGTAATAAATATTACCTTTGCAAGAAATTATGCATTTAACTATCAATCAGTTTTAGAAGTAAATACTGAAATGGGCGGAGTTGATTTGTATTGTTGTAAATAGTTTTTCTATCACAGTACGACCGTGACAGCCAATTGAAAGTTATTAAAGATCACTATTTGAGTAAGTTTATTTTGTAATACTTTTTATGTCATCACGAGTCCCGAGAACCTGCCTGCTTACAGGCATGATTGTGACGAAGTGATCTGCAAAATTAGAGATTGCTTAATGTGGTTTTACCATACTCGTAATGACTGAGAACATTTGTTTATTATCAACAAATAAATATTTCTTTACTTTCCAACTACTATTTCTTAAGTTTATTGCAGTAATACATTATAAGAGGGTTTGTTATGAAAAAGTTTGGCTTGCTTTTTTTTGTTGTTCTTTCTTTAACATTTTCTTCTCAACTTTCTGCTCAAAATGTTTCTCCGCATTTCTCCGAATTAAAAGGAATGGAGGATGCTCAGGGTAATACACATCTGTTGTATAGGATATACAGTTACCAGATTTTACAACCATTCGGTTTTTATGAAGATAATTCTTTGTATCACTTTGACCTCGGAAATCAGAAAGATACTTTATTTATTCGAGAATCCGGCAGTAATATCTCTGCTCATATTTATATAGATGATTATAAAATTATAGACTTTAATCCAATACATTATATTTTTGCAGGCACTGTGTGCGGAATGGAATGTTCTCCATTTGCGTTTAATTCAGAATATGGAATAATTTTTAATAATGGTTCGTGGGGTAATAGTGAAAAAATAGATTATGCAAAACAAAAAGATTGTATTTATTATGGTTTAATCGCCTGGGATATAGACTCATCAATTACGAGCATTAAAAGTTATGATGGAGGTTTATCTTGGGATACTCTGTCATCCAATAAAGTGTTTGTTTCTGTTAATCCATTTGACAATGAAATGTCATTTTACATTAGTGATATAAATTCCACTGTTTATAAATCAACAGATGAAGGCAAAAATTTTTTCATATGTGATACTCAATATACTCATTCAAATCCTGCACCTAACTTTTACTATGATACTGATGAATCTCACATTTATAGATCTTCATCAAAAAATACATATCCAGGTATATATTATTTATCAATTTCGGATAACAAAGGCGAACCATTTTCTTGGCAAATAAAGTATGAAAGTATCGATCCGATTTTTATAACAATAGATGAATACCAATCTGGTGCAATTTATTTAGCTGATGGAAATAAAATTATGTATTCATCAGATTATGGAAATACATTTAATCTATACAAAGAATTAGATAAAAAAATCATAGGCATATTTAAAAAGCCAAATTCTAACAAGCTATACGCTGCAACTAAATATAACCTATATGAGATAACTAATAATAGTATAACTGTAATCAAATCATTGCCGATTCCAGCTGAGGCTTTAGACTTCTATCCATTACAAATCGGAAATAAATGGTTTTATGAAAGAATTAATTACTCGCTTGATTGGATAACTGGAAATACAATTATTGATACAAGCTATTTTCAGCGCAGTGTTATAGGATTAGAAAACAAACCAAACGGAAAGAAGTATTATAAAATTGATGACTATGATTTTTACAATAAAGTACAACTTGTAAATTTTGAGAGGATTGATTCGCTTACTGGACTGGTTTTTAGATATGATTCAACTTTAGATTCAACAAATTTTGAATGTATCATCGATGATCTAATGGCAGAGAAAGGAAATCAAATTAACACTTCAAGATTGTATTCATTTTATAATCCCATTGGAATGATTTTCGAAAATGAGGACTACTTTAATGATTGGAGTTCTTACAGAAAGAGAAATGGTTTTTCAACTGGTAGTTTAGGCGGTGATTATTATTCCTTAACTCAAGGTATTGGATTGGATTCTGTTTTTGTTTCATTAATAGATGCTTTTGATGCACATATAGATATTAAAGGTTGTGTTATAGATGGAATTGTTTACGGCGATACAACATTAACAGATATCATTGTGTGTTTTGATAGTTCCCCAACCAGTTATAATCTAAACCAAAACTATCCAAACCCATTTAACCCGGCTACAAAAATTACCTGGCAATCTCCATTAGCTGGTCATCAAACATTAAAAGTTTATGATGTTCTTGGTAATGAGGTTGCTACACTTATTGATGAATTTAGAAATGCAGGAATTTACGAAGTTGGTTTTGACGCATCAAAGCTTTCAAGCGGAGTTTATTTTTATCAGCTAAAGGCTGGAGATTACCTTAACACAAAAAAGATGTTGCTGATAAGATAATTGAGCGTTGAACATTCATCATCCATCTATCAATAAAAAGGCGATTACTTGATCGCCTTTATTGTTAAACTTTCTCATCATAAGGACAGTGTCTGCATCCGCTACCACAGCAATAACCCCGTTTAAGTAAAAACTCAGCAGTTAAAACAGCTAGTCCGGTATCAGGATCAAAGTAAATATCATTGTGTTGCTCAATTGCTTCTTTATGAAGTCTGATTATCTCATTATAGTTTGGATAATTTTTGTTAAGCCGGGATATAGTATAAAGTTTTTCTTTTGTTATTTGTTCAGTCATAAATAAAATATTTTATCAAGTAATAGCCAAATATATAAAAGAGTTTATTGTGTTTTGGTAAACCGCAAATAATTAATAATTCCCGTTCGTCAATTGTAAGGGTTATCTATAATAATAAACCATCTTTGCGCTTAATACATAAATATATTTGGTACAGAAAAAAATCTTTAGAGAAGTATATGTATAGATTAAAATTATTATCAGCTCTTATAATTATCTTTTCCTGCAGCTTTTCAATTGCACAACAGGATTCTTCTAAATCAACTGATGATTGGGATTGGCATTGGAAGTGGGATGAATGGAAAGATTGGGAAAATTGGGACTTTGATTTCGATTTCGAACAGACACACCCTTCAGTTTCTATGCAATATGGATTAGCAAATATTAATAGAACCGATATTAAATCTAATTTTGTTAACCCTAATCTATTTGAACTAAAACTTGGATATACTAAAGAAAGTAATACTTGGGATACTGATTATATCAATAGTCATAGTTTTAAATATGTTTATCTTTCTAATACATCAAACAAACTTACTGGTAAAGAAGCTGCTGGTTCAGAGATAGAATCTGATATGTGGAGATTTGGATTTGGCAGATTACACGGGTATGGATATAAGCTCGGCGAGAGCTTTGCAATTATTCCGTATTATTCTTCTACACTTAATTGGTCAAACATTGATTTCAGATATCCTGAAAATCAAGCACTCATTAACAGCGATGATATTGAAAAACTAAATCTGTATGATAAATCATTTAGATTTGGAACAAGCAGTGAGGGAGGAATTCGTATTAAATTAATTGATAACCTGATACTGGATGCAGGATATGAACGATCCATTGTTTTTCAAAGACATCTATTCTGGAAGTGGGCGGGCAGCGGATTAATCGAGTCAGCAGCGCAAGGACTACTCGACGGGTTTATCAATAAAATATTTAAATCTTCACCTTCAGCAGGACCAATTGTAAACTTTTTGCTTAAGAATGCGCTTGCGTATGGGATTTATGAATTAAGACAAGAGAAAATGAACTGGCCATTTAATAGTGAAGCACCAATTGCATTCGATCAATTTAAATTTGGCGTATCGGTTGTGTTTTAATTGGATTTAAAACTTCAAACCCAATTCCGAAAGAAATCGGGTTTGAATTTGTATTATATGGAAATATTCCTGATTTACTTTATTACTATCATCTTCTTTGTTTGAATAAAAGAACCTGATACTAGTTTGTACAGATACATTCCACTATTCAGATTACTTGCATCGAAATTTATTGTATGAACTCCGGCTTCTTTAATTTCGTTTAACAACTCTACAACCTGCTCGCCAAGTGCATTATATATAACTAATTTTACCTGACCAGCTTCCGGAATTGAATATTTAATAGTTGTAAAAGGATTGAACGGATTTGGATAATTCTGACTTAACTCGTATTTGACAGGTGAACCAAGATTCACTTCTATTGTCTTTGAGTATTCATACTTTCCATCATTATCAATCTGTTTTAATCTGTAATGGTGTTTTCCTGATGAGAGATACTTATCCTCGAAGTAATAATATTTGGGTGAATTGCTGTTACCATTTCCTTGAACGAATCCTATCATTGTCCAACCATTTTTATCATTCTCAGAAAGCCGATGTATCTCAAAACCATAATTGTTTACTTCTGTTTCTGTAGTCCAGTTCAATTTAATTGTTGAGCCGATAACCAGAACAGAAAAAGAGTTAAGCTCTACTGGCAACGGATTTGATACCTCTTGACCAATTGTTATAACTGGTTCAATAGCTGCAAAACTGCGAACACGAACATCATCATAATAGACTGCCACATTTCCATAATTCTGAAGACAGAAACCCCCGGTTAATACATCACCTCCGTCATTGGTAGGACTTAATATTAGAACATCATCTAAGTAAAGACTGATTGTATTACCATTTGCTACAATTTTATACTTGTAGTATTGATTAACATTGTAGTTATTTGACGTTACGGCATTAATAAATCCATTGTCGTTATAGTATTTTCTCAAAAACAAATCGTTTTGAGTTTCACCACGAAGTAATGTTATATATCTATTACCGTTACTTGTATACCGGAAGCCTATTTCTGGTGTACAAACATTATTAGCATCTTGAGTTAACTTAACTTTTGTTTCGAAAACGAAATTACCAAAACTCAAATCGGTTGTTCTAAGAAAGTTGTTATGAGAAAGGGAAGCACTTCTCAAACTAAGTACATTGCTGCCTTCATCTTCGACGATTTGTACAGTAACTCCATTTACAATCCATTTAGCAGGGTCAGGTTCCCAAGCAGATGTGTTCCAGTTAAGTAATCGAATCCATGTTCCACTTGTTGAGAAATATCCTCTGTTCGTTGGAGTATTTTTTGCTTGACGCACCATCATATCCAGATAGTTATATGCTTGTGTTGAGTGCGAAGACTTATAATTTGAAACCCAACCGTAATTCAGAGACATACCCCATAGTGCGGTTCCAATTTCATATGAACCTTTAAAGTTATTTGGTTGTATTAGTCCGTCAGATGTAACCAGTCGGTAAGAAAAGAATGCATTGTGATTAATATAGTTATGAACATACATATCTATATTCGGATAATTGGTATCAGTAAGGAAATGCCAGGCTTGCTCACCATATGAGAGATAATCATAGGAGTTATCTCTCTCATATAGCATACGCACTGCAATCATAAACCACTGTTGATGACATTCATAAAATTCACCTGAGGGCGTTGGAGAAGTCCAGGTCAAACCGCCATTGTTTGAAACCCATCTGTTAATCAAAATCCAGTCTATATTGTCCCTGACTTTAGTTAGATAGGAAGCGTCTCCTGTCACATCATAAGCTAAAAGAACTCCAAAATCTCTTTTTAGATGATCCTGTACACCACTTTGTCCAGTCCATCCACCAGAACTTTGTGTAAAAGTATTTACATAGTTTACTATTATTCCTCTGGACTCATCTGCTAAAGTTGTATTTCCATAGATAGTGAATGCTTTGCATGCATTTGCTAATCCCTGTAATGCGAGACTGTAATCTGGTGCAGTAGTTGGAGTACCATAAGTATTCTTCACATATTCATAAACATTTATCAAATCATCATAACATCTCATTGCCAGAGTCGGATTACTAACTCTAAAATATTCGTATCCTAGTGCTAAATTGGATAATACTAATCCGTAACAATAAATAGGTTCTGATGATAATCCAGTCACAGTGCCATTTGTATTTATCTGAGTATCCATATAATCGAATTCGTCTTCAATCTCATTATCTAACGATTCAATAGGCCAGCCATTTTGTGCTTTGATTATTGAGTAGTATAACGCTCCTTCTTGCATATGCATTGAATATTTCCAATCATGGCTAGCATATCCGCCCCAGTATTCCAATGTATTACTTCCTGAATTAAAGTCATCAAAGAACATAAAGGTATTTGTACCGTTGCTTACTGAAGTAGCTAATGAGTTTCCATAATATAAAAATATTGAATCGCCTGTTGTTGGTATGCTTTGTACCTTTACCCATATTACTGCCTGATGTGATGTCGTATCCCAGACTTCTATCCAGAATGGTATTTCTGTAGTTCCGTTACCTGTTGTAATTCTTATATCACTGCCGTCACTATTTGCATTTTGAAAATCAAATGCAGGATTAAGGTTGCTTAAATCAATTTTTACCTGATAATCAGTTAAAATAGAATTACTGTTATTAGTGATTGTAATTTCTCTTCTGTAGTCCCAATTATTAAGCCACGACTGGGCGTTAAGTGTTGTTATTATACTTGAAATAATTCCGACACTAAAAAGAAATAAGTAAAAGTTTTTTCGCATAGCTATCCTCAACCATTTAATTTTTTATTTGTTGTTTTAAATTCATAGGCAATACAAATAGAGATTGTAAGGCAGAAAAACTAATAATAAATATTATAGTAATAATAATTATTAGTGAAGTAATACTATAAAGAAGCGTATTTTTCATACTTCTAAGAAAATGCTCTCCTAACATTTTTTTATAAGTACTATTATTTGAATTCTACTAATTATAGAAATTAGTCTGATTGTTCAGGAAGGATAGTGAAAAATAGTTTAAGCTGCTCTCTCCCTGATTTCTAAGTTCCAATGTACAAAAATATTTTGATGAATACATTATTAAGAAAATATTTTTTTCCTTTTTTTGAGTTTAAACAGAAATACTGCATCTAAAATATAGATGTTTAATTAGACTATACTTTATTATCACCGATAATTGACTTTTGACAAATATTTAAACTGAATTTATTTTAAACAAATCTTTTAAAAATCTCAGTTAGTCTTTATTTCAGATTTTTTTTGAACAGGTTGTTAATTTAGGGCTGTAGTAATAATCGTTAAACAGCATTGTCTGAGTTTAAATATTTTGCTTAAGAATGCGCTTGCGTATGGGATTTATGAATTAAGACAAGAGAAAATGAACTGGCCATTTAATAGTGAAGCACCAATTGCATTCGATCAATTTAAATTTGGCGTATCGGTGGTTTTCTAAAAAGCAGTTTTGTTTGAATATTAATTTCTTTTAATTAAGCAGCTTATTTCAGCAGAGTCATTTTTTTGGATTGTAAAAAGGAAGTTATTCCATTTGAAATCTCTATCTGATAAATATAAATGCCGCTTGAAATATTTTTATCTGAAGAGAAAATATTAAACTCAATTTGATTTATACCAGCACTTTTATAATCATCTAATATTTCGCAAATAAAGTTGCCAAGCAGATCGAAAATTTTAATTTTCACGTTACCTTCAATTGGGGAGTGCCAGCTTATTGTTGTGCCGGGGTTAAACGGATTTGGATAATTCTGATAAAGCTCAAACGAAGTAATACTAAAGTTAAAAGTCAAAATGTTTGAATATGCTGTCTGACCATCGTTGTCTATTTGTTTCAACCTGTATTTTATATCACCATTTACTTTTGGCGGGTTATCTGTAAAGGTGTAGTATTTTGGTGAGTTAGAAGTTCCATTTCCGAAAACAAAACCGATGTTATTCCAGCCTGTATTATTTGTTTGCCGCTCAACTTCGAATCCATAATTATTAATTTCAGTAGCAGTATTCCAGTTTAACACTACATTTGAACCTATTATTTTTCCTGTAAATGAAATAAGTTCAACAGGAAGTGCCTCATTTATAATCTTGCTAACCGGAATTTTCCCAAATCCATTACGAAAATCAAGCTCACCATTTTCAGACCCATATATTCTTGCCAATGTTCTAGCTGAATCAAAACTAACATCAAGCGTATTTGAGATAAATGCGATTTGCCCTGCTATATATCCGTTTGCATAACTTGAAAGGTTTGTGCCGGTTATAGGATCAATAGAAAAAAACTCAAGCTTATAAGCAGTTTGATTCGAATCAATGCCTGCTCCTGTAATTACAACAGGTGAAGAGACAACATCACCGAAGAAAGTCTGAATGTGATCATTACTGCCGGCTGGCATAACTAATCTTACCGTTGGATAATTTGGTGCTAATCTGATTCCTGTTGAAAGTCCGGTTGTTGATCTGATAATTAAATCAAAGTCATTCCCAATTGCATAATCAAAACTTTCTTGAATATTATTCTGCAGTAATATTATTTCGCCCGGAAATGGTATAGAGTTGTAACTGGTATAACCAATTTGAAATGCAGTTTTAACATTACTATCATGCGAGCCGCCAAGCCCTGATATTATTACTTTATCAATCTGTTGTGAATACAGGTTGATTTGTATTAATAAGAATATAACAACAATACAGAAATTTAATTTCCGCATCATTTTCCCTTCGTTTAATCCCAGTTAATTGAAAGCGCACTAAATTGTGCTGCTTCCTAAACTTATTATCGAAGAGAATACAAAAAATTTTAGAGGTGTTTAGAAACAAAAAATGTCTTAGTTTATCTCTAAACCAGAACTATTATCTGAAAGTAATTTTAATATTTACAATCTCTGAAGAACTTCCGGTTCTGACCGGCGGACCCCAGGTACCGGCACCAGAAGAAACATAATAATGTGTATTACCTTTTTTAAGATAGCCCCAGCTAAGTTCATAAATCAGGTTTGTGATAATATTTGCAGGCCAGATTTGTCCGTGGTGTGTATGACCTGAAAGCTGCAAATCAATTCCATTTTGTTCAGCTTGTTCAAGTTTAACTGGAGTGTGATCTAATAAAATTTTTGGGTAGTTGTGGTCCAGATTTTTTATGATTTCAGATAGACTCTTTCTTTCTTTACCGGTAAACTGTTTCATTGAAACGTCTTCTCTGCCGATTATATAAAAACTGCTGTCTATTAATACATAAGAGTCCAGTAAAAATTTTATCCCGAATTGTTCAGCATACTTATCAGAGGATTTAACTTCATTGATAAATTCATGATTGCCGTTTATTGAATAAATACCATACTTAGGTTTTAATCTTCTAAAAGATTCACCAATTCTTCTCTGATTTAAAATAAAAGCATTATCATCAACAATATCACCTGCAAGTAAAATTATATCAGGGTTTAGAGAATTCATTTTGTCAACAATTTTTCTAAGCAGTTTTTCCCCGTCTATCGGTGAAAGGTGAATATCCGAAGCCATCACAACATTTAGTTCAGATAAATTGCTATTGCCTTTAGGAAGTGAAAGCTCAAGATCTTTTATTTTAATATCATGCTTATTCTTGTAACCAAGAAAAACAATCAGGCTTACTAGCAGTATTACAATTATTGCTGTGATTTTTTTTACAGACTCATAATTATTTATAATTGACTGAGGAAGAAAACTGAACCAACCATTAAACAATCTTAAGACATCAAGTAAAAATAAAGTCAGAATAAAATAAACAAAAAAAGCAAACCATAGAGCGCCGATTACTAGAATTATATCATACAACAGCGACGGAAGAACTTTATATAAAAGTTTAGCTAAAACATATCCATAGGCTATAAAGACAAATAAAAATGCATAAGGAATTTTTAGATATGAATAAGCAGCTAAAACCTGCCAGCCTCTAATAAAAATATAATAGTTTAGTGTTGTGTAAACTGTAAAAAATATGATAAAGAATAATGCCATAGTTCTGTTTTATTTTTGACGTGCAAAATAGTGATAATAATTCAGTACAAGTACCGTTGATATCACAAAGATAATATTGCTTTTTAATTTTTCAGCAGAAGATAATGTTTGAATTATTTACTGTTTTTGTGTTTGTGATATTAATACTTGGCTCTAAGTGTGTTATAACATAGGTTTGAATAAACAAAACTGAATATTAAAAAGGATAAGAGATGGAAAAAGAAGTTTACAGATCTGAAGACAGGGGAAAAGCAAATCTCGGATGGCTGAATACGAAATACAGCTTTAGTTTCGCCGATTATTATAATCCAAAGATGATGCACTTTGGAATGCTTCGGGTTTTAAATGATGATATTATTAACCCTGCAATGGGTTTTGGAACTCATCCGCATAACAATATGGAAATAATTACAATTATAACTGATGGGCAGCTTGAACATAAAGACAGTATTGGGATGGGCTCGGTAATTTACAAAGATGAAGTGCAGGTTATGTCTGCCGGGTCAGGAATTACACATTCCGAATTTAATCCGTCAGAAGAAGAAAGAGTTAATCTTTTACAGATATGGATATTTCCTAAAGAAGACAATATAAAGCCAAGGTATGATCAGAAATTGTTTTCAGCAGTTGAAAGAAAGAATAAACTTATTCCTGCTGTTTCCGGATATAAAAAAGAAGGTTCGCTTTATATCCATCAGGATGCAGAGATTTATCTCGGCAGTTTTGATAAAGGAAAAACTATTAATTATAAACTGAACAATACTGAGCATGGTGCATATGTTTTTCTGATTGAAGGAAATATAAAAGTGCTTGATGAAGATTTGTTTAGACGTGATGCAATCGGAATAACAGAACAATCCGAATTTACTATTGAAACAGTTGAAGAATCTTATTTTATAATTATTGATGTTCCGATGAATTAAGCAATACTCTTTTCATCGTCTGGCTGGCTGTAATTAAAAATTCTATAACTATTTCTTTTTTTAATTTCATAATAAAATAAAGTAATGACAGGCAGATGCTGAATATATTTAAAGTAACCGCCAATCGGATTTAAGTGATAAAGCGGGATTAAAAATGCATACATCAACAATGAATATTTAGGACTAAAGACAAGCGGTAATATCATCCATGTAACATACCACGGAAATTGTGTGGGGCTGATAAGAAATGCAACAGCAACTATGATTACAATTTTATTCATCAAGTCATGATTATTATTTGCTGGTTTACGGATTAAAAGGAATGCTGTTAAAATAATTATCCCGACAATTATCCATCTTGCAATGCAATCAGCACAAACATAATAGATTTTAAAAGTATCTGTGAACAAGATAATTCCGTCTTTAAGCAGAGTATAAAATGCAGCGTTGTTAATCCAGTTTGATGCATATTTAATAAAACCCTGATTTTCATCTATTCCTGCACGTAAAACAGGAATGAAAATAATAATTAGAAATAACCCAAACACAGCAAGATTAGCTGCCAGTTTTATTTTTCGATTAAAATATTTTCTTAAGAACAATGGCAGCAGCAATATTGGCCATAGTTTGAAACCTACTGCAAAAGAAAGGGTTACCATTGAAACAAGATGTTCATCTTTAAGATAATAATAGATGGAAACTGCTACGAATAACAATGTAAAAAGATCATAGTGAGCTGAGTTAAAAAACTCGTGAAGTACAATTGGATTAAGCCAGTAAATAGCAGCGAAGGAATATGGAAGTTTCAGCTCTCTGAGAATTCGGAAAATAAAAAAGAGAAGAAAAATATCTCCTACTAACAATATCAGTTTCCATCCGGTTAAACTCCACGGATATAAATAGTATGAAAATGCAAAAATTATCTGAGACAAAGCAGGATAAAGCGTCCTGATTTTAGGATACTTTATTTTGTTTATAACTTCACCGGATTCTTCAGAGAGTTTTAATATCTGTTTTGGAACTTCGGGATTTTTATCAATCACTTCCTGCGGGCTGAATACATAAGGATTATATTCATTAGCTGTTACAGCGCCATCCCAGAAGTATCTGTAAAAATCATCTTCAAGTATTGGTGAAGAGGGGATAAGGATTAATCTTGCAAATAATCCGGTAAAAATTATCCAGGCTATCCAGCTTTCTTTAAATGGAAGTTTTGTGATATTTATGATAGCAATGAAAAAAAGTAATCCGATTAAAATTCTTTGTAAGACAAATGATATTTTTTGTGAGTCAGTAGGCTGTGCATCATAGGTTAATGTATGAGAGACAAAAAGAATATAAATGGCATAAAGAATAACCCCAAAACCTAAAAGAATAAATAGAAGTTTAGCACGGGCAGATTTAGCTGAACTATTAATCAGACTTTTCATAAGCTATTAGCACATCACTTAAATCAAGCAGATATATTTATTAGAGCGTTTGTCATATAAACAATAAACTAATAGTTCAAATAATTTTAAACTGCTTTCGTTTATTAATTTATTAAGCAAACATAACAATTATATAATTTAATAACCCTTAACAGATTGGCAGCGATACTGATAATTGGGATAAAAACAGGTTCTCAAATAATTGAGAACCTGTAAAAAGTTTAAACAATCTTTCGATTTGTTATTACTATAGAAATTCTATCTTTCAGACAAGGTAATACTAACTTCGTGCTTTACATTATTTCTGATGATTGTTAATTTAATTTTATCTCCGGGTTTATGCTGCTTTAAGTAATTAGAATATTCGGTAAGATTCTTAACAGGCTTTTCCTCAAATCCTATAATCACATCACCCTTTTGCAAATTAGCATTTGCAGCAGGTGAGTTATCTGCTACATCAGCAATTTTAACACCTTCGCCTGTGAATGTAAAATCAGGCATTGCACCAGTACTTGCATTACGTTCGCCGGTATTCTTTTTTGTTGTGGAATTAGTTTCGCCCTGGGTACCAGTAAAAGGCATTGGCTCAGTTCGATCAGCTAAATATTCTAAGACCTCGCGTGATATTGCAGCAGTCTTTAATAACCCTTCAGCATCTATTTTATCTGCTTTATCTTCAGGTGAATGGTAATCGGATTTAATACCGGTATAAAATAGCTGAACTCCAGGAATTCCTTTTTCAATAAATGCTGTTTGATCACTTGCATCCAAATCCTGTGTAACTAACTCTGTAGGAACTCCGGTTGTAAAATTAGCACCCATAAAAATAAATTTCCATTCGCGTGCGGTATTAGTATTAAGCACCATTAATTTGTTACCAAATAATCTTCCAACCGTATCAAGATTAAGTACGGCAAATATTTTTGCAGCCGGATATTTTTTATAATTAGCAACAAAATATCTGCTGCCGATCAATCCGGCTTCTTCAGCAGTGAAAGCAATAAAAATTATTGTTCTGGCTGGTTTAAGTGACTTGCCAAGACTCTTTGCCAATTCGAGTAGAACAGAAACACCGCTGGCATTATCATCAGCACCATTATGGATTTTTCCCTCGTTTCCTTTTTTAACATCTGGCCAGCCAAATCCAAGATGATCATAATGAGCTGAGATAACAACTGCTTCGGATAAGTCAGGATTTGTTCCTGGAATTATTCCAATAATATTTTTTAGGCTGATATTTTTTTTATCGAGTACATCCTGTTTCCAAGATTGGAAATAAGTAGCATCATCGCTACCTGGTAATAATCCGTACTCTTCAAATTTTTTTGCAATATACTCTGCTGCTATATCTAATTCAGGGGTACCAATTCCTCGTCCTTTTAATTCATCAGAGGCAAGAAATTTTACTGTCTCCATCATTCTTTCTGCTGAGAATACAGGCTCTAATGAAGCAAGTGCTTTTCTGGTTTCTAATTTAACTTCAATATTGCTGTCAGTAGTAACAATGTTTTTAAACATCGGAGAATTAATAACCGGCCAGACTCCTTTTTCAATATTTGAAGGTTCGCTTCCATTAAAAGCCAAATAACTATATTTGGCATAATGCGGAAGTTTAGCATTAAGTCCTTCAACAGCTGAATTATTTCCGATTGTTAATAAAGTTATGACTTCTTTTATATTATTAGGATTGGTAACAGAAATGTAGAAACTATTATCATCTGAAGAAATTTCTCTCTTTCCGAATTTAATTCCATTATTAAGAATCTCTGAATTATATTTTTTTAACTCACTATTAACCACAGAATTAAATTTATTGTTCATACCGAGAAGCAGAACAGACTCATTAGCAGGAAGCTCTTTTATTTCATCCGGCGATTTTACAGAAAATTTATTTTCATTTCCTTTAATCCATAATTCTGCAAAATCTTTATACTGCTTATAATGTACATCTTTCTGATCAGGTAAAATTATTACAGATTTTTTAGAACCAAATGCTTTTGTAAAAGTTGGTGGTGATTCTCTTGGGTCTAATTTTCTCATCAAATCAAATTCCGGATCAATCAAAATTTTAAGAGGTGCAGAATCAACTGTAAAATTATATTTAGTTTCTTTTTCATTCATCTCAACAGTTTCAGTTTTTGTTCCATCTTTAGTAACAATCACAACAGGCACATCTAAATAAAAAACATCTTCAGGCTGGATTTGTTTGAGTGTAAAAGAAACATTGTTTGAGCCTCTGACTGAATTTACCTGAACATCTTCCAAAGCTAATTGAGGAGCGCCGGTGCGATTAACCCATTGATCAAAAAACCATTTCAAATCTTTTCCGGTAACTTCTTCAAATGCTTTTCTGATATCATCGAAAGAAGAGCGCTTAAATTTATTATTGCGGTTAAAAACCTGAAGGCTTTTAATAAACTGCTCATCTCCGACCTTTCTTCGAAGCATATGAAACATCATTGAAGTTTTTCCGTAACCAATTGCTTCGCTTGGCGGATCAAAACGTGATGAGAACTTTGAAAGAGGAAAATCATTTTCAGGAGTAACATAATCAGTAAATTTTTGCAAAGTTTCACTGCGGTATTCTACAGCTTGTCCGCGCTGCTCTTTAATAAGATGATCAGCCATATAAGCAGTAAGTCCTTCGCACCAATTACCAGATTTGAAATCTACATAAACAGAATTGCCCCAATAATTGTGAAGCAGTTCATGCGGATAAGATGAGTGTAGAATAAAAGGCAAGCGAATAATCTTTTCACCAAGCAGTGTGAATGAAGGCATTCCATATCCTGTTTCCCAAAAATTTTCCACTAACGCAAATTTTGTATAAGGGAATGGTCCTACAAGTTTGCGGTACATTTCCATGTATTGGGCAGTTGCTTCAAGATACTTATTTGCTAATGTTTCATCCGGAGTTCGTAAAAAAGCATAAGCTGTTACACTTCCCATAGGATAATCGTATTCATAAAATGGTGCAGCAATCAAAAATATTTCTTCCTGAGGAGTCGGAGATTCCCACTTATCAATATGTTGTCCGTTTTTCTTTTCATCAATGATTCTTGTACCGACTGATACCGTTTTCCAATTATCCGGCAGTGTTGTAGTTAAGTTGAATGAAACCAATTCATCACTAAAATAAGGAACCCAATAAGTTGAACCGGCAAGATAAACTCCTCCTTCCCAGATTATCCCTGGTGATTCGCTGAAACCTCGAGCATAATTTTCTTTACTTTGTTTAACAGGTGATTCAATCTTGCCTTTATATCTAAGAAATAATTTCAGATCGCCGGAAGTGTTTGGAGGAAGTTTAATTGTATAAACATTTAATTTGAGATCACTTTTGGTTCCGGAATCATCTAAGTCCATACCAATATCTTCTGCATCAACCAGCTTATCGAGTTTAGTAATCATTTCAGAAGGTTCAACTGATAATGCATTATGAAGTTTAAACTGAAGTCCGTCTTTAACCAATGATTTATCAATCGTTACTTCATCGGTAACTTCCAGTAAGGACATATCAGGTTTTATTACAACATTTAATTCGTGATGGATTAATGGACTTTGAGCGTTTATTGTTACTGCAAACAATACAAAAAACAAAATATTTTTAAACATAGCTGTTCCTTTTATAAACTATCATAAGAAATAATTTATCACATAATGAACATCAAAATTATTCATCATCTTTAACAGGCTTAATAACAAATGATAAATCAACTTGTTCATCGCCTCTTAGAAGTGAGAATGACATTTGTTCATCCCAGTTTTTAAATTGCAAATATTTTTTTAGCTGAGTTGAGTTTTCAAAAGTCTTTCCATCTATCGAAAGAATAACATCATTTCGTTTCAAGCCGTTTTCAAATGCAATTGTTTTTGGCATAACTCTTTCAACCAAATATCCGCCATCCTGAGGTTCATCTTTTATACTGAATCCGAACGCGGGATACAGTTCTTGTTTTACTTCTTTGACTCCCCAGATAAAATCTGCATAACTTTTTACAACAATTTTATAGGGAGTTTCATCTGACATCATAAGCATATGAGGATTTGAATGTTTTTCCTTTTCCTGCATTCCTTCTTTATGAGGCATATCAGTTTTATTATCATCTGTTTTTTCTTTCTTTATCTCTTTTCTGATCTGCATCATACCTTCTTCTTTGTTTTTTTCCGGAATATCAACCGGAACAACAGATGCGAATGAAAGGCTGCTTCTTTTTTGAATAATTTTACCGATACCGTTATTATAAATCACGTGTCCGCTTCCGGCTAATAAAACAACAGTAGCTTCGGGATATTTTTCAGCAGTTCTTATTGCGCCTTCACCCATTGCTGCATCCCAAAGACTTTGAGCAGGATACATATTATTAAATTGATCCGGCATTGTTGCATCCATTCCCTGCATCAAAACTTTTATCAAAAATTTATGTTCAATGTCAGTTGTATCTATTTTAGGGATAGCTTTAAGATCATCTTCAGTAAGGCTGGCTACACCGCTTCTTCCGATTTTAGAAGTGTACTTTTTCTCAGTATTAACTCCGTACATCGGAATATGTTTTTCTCTTGCGTAATCGAAAATGGCTTTGTAATAACGATAATTATGACCCCAGGTAGTTAAATAATCTGTTTGTTCCATAAATGTATTTGGATCAGTTTTACCACTGACCCAATTTGCAAGTGCTTCATCTTGTTTTGGATTATACATTTCAAGAGCAAGAACAACAGGTTTACCTGCTTCATACAAGCCTTTAATTACATTCAGTTCAACATCGTGATAAAGCTGATTTGTATGAGATTCACCAACCATAACAATACGATAATTTTTAAGTTCCGAGATCATATCATCATAAGTAATCTCTTTGCCAGCCTTTGTATCAAATATTTTATTTAGTTTAACCATACAGAAATCATATTTACGGTTACTGTCGCCAATTGGTAATCTTTCAGAATCGAAATCCTGAGCTATACCCGAACCTATTAAGAAAAACAATAAAACAAGTATTGTCAAAGCTTTCATACCATTCTCCTTTTAGTAAAAATAAAAAAATCTAATTATCAAGTTTCAAAACTTTTATTTGATGATTATCCAAATCAGCTATCCATAAATAACCAGCATGCACCAAAACGGCTGCAGGTCTGTTTAGTTCGTTTATTCCGGAGCCTGCTTTTCCATTTCCGGCTATTGTTGTAACATTGCCTTTAGTGTCAATCTTCAGAATTCTGTGAGTTCCCATATCAGCAATATAAATATTTCCGTTATCGTCAACAGCTATTCCATGAGGAGTATTAAGAGTGTCATTTAATCTAACGGTCTCAACAGTTTTGTATGGTATTACTTTCCGGATTAAGTTGCTTCCGGCATCAGCAACAAAGATATTTTCACCATCTGATACAATATCAATTGCATATACAAAAGAAGCTTCATCATACTTACCGTCATCATTACCTGATTTTCCGCTTCCGGCAACAGTAGATATAATACCATCTATTATTTGTCGCACTCGTGAGTTACCGATATCAACAACATAAACTCCGCCCTCCTTTCTTAAAATCACTGCGTGGGGGGAATTGAATAAGGCAGAATCTGAATTACCATCCTTAAAACCTTTTTCGTTTGGAACTCCGGCTAAGGTGCTGACAATAAATTCTCCGTTTTTGTTTTTTGTAATAGTTCTGATAAGATTAGCTCCTGCTTCAGCAACATAAATAATATCATAAACGCTGTCATACGCAACACCATGAGGAGAATTAAATTCAGCTTCTGAAAATAAACCATCGCGATAACCTTTTTTATCCGGACTGCCGGCAATAGTTGTAACTTCTCCTTCAAGTGTAACTATCCGGATAGCATGATTATTTATATCAGCAAAAATCACAGAGTTATTTTTATATGGTGCTAACCGGATTGGTTTATTTAACTCAGCATCTTTTCCATCTTTAAAACCAGCTTTACCGGAACCTGTAATAATTTGCAATGAAGAATTTTGACCTGATATGTTCAAGGTAAAATATGTTAATGATATGATTAGATAGAGGACTATTTTTTTCATATTGTCATAAAAAAAAGTTTATAAATAAATGTTTTTGTTATAGAAATAAAATGTCTGATTATCTTTTTAAATTCATTGTGAAGAAATTATTAGTGTCTGAAAACTGAAACTGCTGCGCCGGTAATAAATGCGATGAGCCATCCTATATATGCTATCCTTATATAATTATAAAAGCCCTTAGAAATAGATGTTTCACTTCCAAATTTTATTCTGAATCTGATCAAAAGAACGAATACTATTATCATTAAAAGCAAACCAGTGTAACCTACAATACCATGTAATGTAAAATAAGTTTGAGTTGCACCGATCATCATAAAACTTGTAGCTATAATATCTGAGATAATTGCAATAGTAATAAATACAAGCACTCTGGTTGAAGCCCGCTTTTCTTTGCTTTCATATACCATAAAAAGGGTGTAAAAAATCAGTGCCAGATGAACAAACAATATTCCGATTTTAATAATATCAGCCATAAATTTTCTTTCTTGTAGTAGTGTAATAAATATTAATTTTTACTTTGAATTACGATACTAAATATAATTAAAATTACTAATTACTACAGAATTTGAATTGTCTGAAAGGTCACAATAACAGATAAGATAATGCGACAGTATAATCTCTTTTTGACGGATAATGAATTACCTCGAAAAGAAAATCATCAAAGATTTTAAAACCAGCTTGATATGAAATATAATTTTCTTTCTTATCAACAAATTTAAATGTTTTAACATCAAATAACGGATTTGTTTCTTGTGTATAAAACAAACCAAGTACAGGATCCGAAAAAATTAGAAAATCCACTCCTGAAAACAGTTTATAAAACTGAAAAGCAGTAAACCCAACATTGTTAGCATTGTTATTAATTTTTTGATTAAGATGGACATAGAATAATGAATAATCAAAACTTTCATAGTCTTCAGAAATAGCAAGCAGTTTTCTTTGTCTTAATTGGCTGTTAACCCTCAAAGTAACACTGCTAACAAACATTCCTGTAACCATGCCCACAGCAGCGGGCTGAATAAAAAGATTCCGGTTGCCGAAGAAAATTCCGCCAAGTTGAAAATCATAATCAGATTTATGTTTCCAGATTAAAAACCCTGATGGCAAATAATCATAACGAAAAGGTGTCCATCTTCCAACTGCAAAAGTGCTGAGATTTTCAGATTCATCTGTACTTTTAATATAGCCGGCAAAAGCATAAAGATTAAAAGGTCCTGATAAAAAAGTTCCGGCACCAAAGCGTTTATTTGTTTTTTGTTCAACCCGTCCGCTTCCGATCACAGCCATTGGGGTAAGAAAATCCAGATTATATTTTGCTGCTATGTAATAAGATTTTAAATCAGAATGTACATAAGGACTTATAGTGTGACCTGCCTGATAACCGTTGTAATATTCAAATCCAATCCGTAACCAAAGTTCTTTAAAGGGACGATATGTAAATCTTGAGAATAAGATCGTATTGTATAAAGAAGTGTCAATAATATTATCAACAGTTCCGCCTAACTCAAACTGATATCTGTCATCATCGCTGAATGGAAAAACAACCGCACCTGCTGATATTTGTCTTACACGATATTGATTAGCGTTATCCAATCCATTATTAATTAGTGAAAGAAAAAGTGTTTTATCCCTTTGGTTTTTTTTATAAAAATTGAATGCAGATATATTTTGGTTTGCTGAATTCATAAAAGAAAGCTGGAACTTCCATTGATCAGGCGAAGGAGGACCAAAGACTGAATACCTTATATCAGAATTGTGTTTTAGGTTGTTTTGATGTGATAACGAATCAGCATTTTTATTAACCTCATTTTGGGCAAATGAAATAGATTCAATACTGCCCAAAACAAGGGAGAAGACGGCGATAAAAATTTTAATTCTTTTAAAAACTTTTTTTTTCAACAAGTTCAGATGAATTTTAAATAATAAAAAAGATTAAAATATCTTTCAATAAATATTATTTATTTTGGTCCAATATTGAGAGATGAGATATCCATCAAATATGGCGATAATGTTCTTACTCCAGGTGCTTCGTCTCTGCTTGATGAAAATGTAAGTAATTTTCCATCGGGAGAAATTGCCGGAAACCCATCGAATGCATTGCTGTAAGTTAAACGGATTTTCTCGCCTGTTCTTATACTCATTAAATAGATTTCGAAATTAAAAGGCGGCAGTACACGAACATAAGCAAAGTGATCTCCATCCGGTGCAGGGAACGGCGCCCAATTTGTGCCCTCATCGAATGTAAGCTGTTTCAGATTTGTGCCATCATCTTTAATTGTAAATATTGTCATCGGCGTTCCCCGTTGACCTTCATTTTCACGGAGCCAGGCTCTGTAAAGAATAGTCTCGTTATCATTTAAATAAAACGCACCGCCTTCCTGCCAGTCATCAGTAAATGTAATCTGATGTTCACCTGTTCCGTCAGAATTCATTTTCCACAAATCACACTTCCCATCAATTTGTCTGGCAAATAAAATTTTCTTTCCATCCGGTGAAACAGAAACTTCAGCATCATAATATTGATTGTTAGTCAATCTTACTACGTTTCCTCCGTCAAGATCGCTTGTATATAATTCTGCTCCTGTCGGATAATCTTTTGGATTTGACCAATTACCTTTAGGTAAGTCTATATTGTCTCTTGTTGATGTCCATATTAATTTTTTACCGTCAGGGAAATAAAATGAACACGCATCTTCACCAATAGAATTAATTCTTTTAATATCTGTCCCATCAATTTTTAAAGTATAAACCTGATGAGATGAATCATCTTCAAACTTAGCATTTCCAATAAGACTTTGTCCATCGGGCGAAAAGTAGAATTCAGCACCATTGGGCACATTTGGTATTTTCCACACTTTGAATTCTTTATCCGCTTCTTTCTTTTCTTCACTCTGAGCGTTAACCAAAGAAGTGAAGCTAAAAACTGTGAACAAAATTAAAAGAGTTGTTTTACAAGTTTTACTGATATAAGTAATCATTTAACACTGCTCCTGTTATATCTTTATTTAAGAAAAAATTATAATTGAAGTTGTACAGAAAACTGTGATACATTCCCGAGGTTTTCAAAACTAATATATGCGTAGTCAAAAGCAACCCTTTGATTACCAACAGGAATATTAACACCTAAGCCTAATGCCCATTTTTCTGTATCATAATTTATTTTATATCCTGCTCTTACAAAAACTGTTTCTGTCCAGGATATTTCGCTGCCTATATTAAAGCGTTCATTATTGTCATTAAGATGAGTTCCTTCAGCAGCTAAAGTAAGGCGATAATCTTCTGATTGAAATACAGATTCAATGCTTCCTCCGACAACATCCATTGAAAGACCGGCTCTGAAAATCAGAGGTAAGGGATATTCCTGAGTTGCTAATCTTGCATCAGGATTGTAATTGCCGACAAAAGACTGGTTTATATCAGCAATAGTAATCAGATCGCGCCCATCAAGCTGCATAGTACCGCCAAAATTGGAAATTGCCATCCCAATTATAAGATTATGAAATCCGGTTTTTAGATAAGAACCAATATCAAACGTAAAAGATGAAGCCTGAACATTGTACAGATTCTGCACAACATATTTAACCGATACCCCGACAGAAAATCTGTCTGTTAATTGTCTGGCATAAGATAGTCCTATTGATAAATCTCTTACATCGTAAAATATTCCGGTTCCATCCGGGCTTGAAACAGTGGTAACTTCTTGTTCGCCTGTATTAAGCATAATTGCCTGAATTGCAATAAAGTCCGAAAAAGAAACTGGAATAACTATTCCGGCATAATCATGTGAAATATCTGCAAACCATTCTGAATGAGTAAAACCTATAATTGGACGATCCAGATTTGCTATACCGGCAGGATTCCAATAGATAGTGCTAATATCATTAGCAACAGCTGTAAACGAGCCGCCCATTCCCATGGCTCTTGCACCAACACCGATTTTAAGGAATTGTGCTGCAGCAGTGCCAACCTTTGAAAATCCTCCTGCAAAAACAGAAACCGGCAAGATTATTAAAATTATTATTATCAATTTCTTCATAAACATAACCTAAAATTTCAATTAAGCGGTAATTTATTTTATCACTAAAAATTTTCCTACGTGTTGTGTTCCGTCAGGAAGCTTAACAACAAACACGTAAAGTCCATAAGCAATGTACTGATCGTTATATGTTCTAAGATCCCAAAAATCAAATCCCCTGTTATCGTTATGATAGATCTCATTAACAAAATCACCAGCCACAGTGTAGATTGAGATTTTACATTCGTTAGGCAAATGATTGAACATTAATCTTTTACCGAATTGTGAAGTTTCATATTCATTAGAAACGATGTAAGGATCAGGGACTGCTCTTATCTTACTTAAATCTATATTTTTTGAATCAGTATATCCAGCCTTCTTTGTTGAAAATTCATATCTGATTTCTTTTCTGAATGGTTTAAATGTTCTTATTGTAAATTGATCGCCTTGTGTAGGAGCAATAGCTATCTGATTCACAGTGATCCCATCAGCATTGATATAAGTATCCGGCTGATTATTCGTTCGTAGAACTAAGCCTGTTACAGTGGTATCGCTTGTAATGGGGTCAATCTCATATTTTTCAAAATTCAACATATCAGGATATCTCTCATAAAATCCGAAACTGCCGGCTGAATATGCGTTTCCACCGGGGATTAAATCCCATCCAAGCCTGCTATAATAGAACTTCCGGTATTCTTCCCAGGGTGCTTTAACTGCAAATTCAATCAACAATGTATTTTGGCTTACATCAATTGGATTATTTGGATCTGTAACAACTTCAACTTTTAAGGGTAAGTGATAGATTATTGTGTCATACAAAATGCCTGTAAAGTAATCATAAAGCTTTGCACTCAATCCACCTATTGTATCAATAGTAATTCTGTAATCGTCAATTGTATAAACTTCTTCCTGAGCTGTCTGTTGATCGCCAATGTATTTAGGAACTGGTTTTGTTGACCATTGAAAAGTCGAGGTATCTTCGTTTACCAAAGTCCACCCTTCAAAAGCTACACCTGATGGAGTATTAATAGCAACTAATCTGAATCCATCAGTAATGGGGAGGTTATCTTTTGAATCATCTGAAAATAAATGATGATCCAGAAGAATAGTTGTATCGCGGGTAACAGCATTAATTCTGTATAGATTAAGACCCAATACGTAGTTTGTATCAGAGCCGGTAACTTCAAGTGTAGAATCAACAAAAGTAACAACATAATCATCACCGGTGATTGAATCAGGTTCTACAATTTCTATTGAAACAAATCCCTGACAAACACCTCCGATAGGAGGGAATGAACCTTCGGGAGTTAAAGTAGGTGAAAAATCAGGAGGCTGAAAATTTTGAGGTCTTACGCCTGGGACAACAGAAACAGTATTGCTTTCTAAAATAGAGTTGCCAAGAGGAGACTGATATGATTGTTCTAAACTATCAGGGTGTTGATTTCCTTTATCGTATGAGGTAACGCAGTACCAGTATTCCACACCATTCAACAGATTTTTATCTGTATAGCTATGTTTAATGCCCGAATCGTCACCGAGCCACTGATTAAAAACAGGATCAGGGCCTTTTATGTTATCAATCAAATCAAAAATTTTAATCGGTTTATATCCAATTACTTTTCCAAATTGATCAGTAATCGGAGTTCCCCATGTTTTACCGAGATTATCGCTTCTGTAAATCTTATAACCTTCAAAGTCTTTCTTACCAGTTAAAACATCCTTTGAATCTTCGGCAGCAGAATCCCAAAATAGTTTTACTTCTTTATCACCGGCAACTGCCCTTACAATGGGAGTTTTAGGTGGACCGGAGCCCTGGAAAGCTCTTTTAGATAATTGCTGCAGCATTCTCATATTACTCATTAAATTTGTAGTATCCGGCTGATTAGGGATTGTACCTGAATTACCCATTACTAATCCAACTGCAGAATTAACAGTTTCACCGGGGTTTAGTGTAAAAGGTCCTGTCATAATAAAATAATTAATTGCAGCACCTTGAGGGAAATATTTATTTAAGCTGTCAGGGTCAGTAGTATCCATCCGCCGATCAGAGCCGTGGAAGTATGCAGACGGTACCATCAGATTAGGATTGTTTGGATTGCTGCTAATAATTGCCCACATTTCTTCATCCATTTTTGGTGCAAACTCCCGGCTGAAATAATGAAAATCTGTTACACCCATATTTTTAGGTGTTTCCAGAATATTAAGTCCGACAATTCCTAATTCTGTTGGATCAGTTGCCCAGGCGCCGTCTTTAGTGTTGTTTTTATCATAGATATAAACAAAATCTCCGTTTTGGTGTCCATCATTTGGGTTTGAATCAATGATATTTATATAATCTGCATTATCAAAATCAGGTCTGAAAATAGCATAGTAGCCTAAGTAAATACTATCTAAAACATTACTGCTGGTATTTCGTACTGTGTAGCTCCAGATTAACATATCTTCTGCATAAGGTCTTCCATAAGAGTAAGCAGTTTGTTCTACTTCTATTCCTAAGGGTCCTTGAGGATTAGAATTTTCCTTATCATCAAAGACACAATAAATATCTCTATCGGAAACAAACTCACCGACTACTTCATTTCCGAAATTTGGAGATTCTGGATCTATATCAATTCGATATTTACCGGGCCAATGTCGTTCATTTGGGGTTTCAATCCAGTTTCCACTGTTATCAAAATATCCTTTTGGCCAGGTTTCTGGATTATCACTTAAAGCAAGAAAAGGTGTTTCATCCGGCGGGGCGGCTTTTACATCACCGGAAAATAATTTTCCTCTTGAACCATCTTTAGGTGCCCAATCGTATTTATCTGACGGACCGCCAACAACTGATGTTATTACATTATTTTTGGAAGCAACAACTAATCCTAAACCATAACAATATTGAATTACATCAGAAGCATCCTTAGGCCAGCGGACTGATTCGTTAAAATATTCATGAAAGTTGGATAAGATACCATAATTGCCAAGGTAATTAGCAACCTGTCCTCTATCCATAATTCCCAAACCGCGTTCAGAACTGGAAATTACTTTCGTTAATTTTTTTAATTGTTCGGGTTTAAGATCCTTATGACAACTGATGCAGTTATTTTGAGCAAACAGTTTATCGGAAGATAAACTAACAATTAAACAGAAAAATAATATCTTGAATAAAACTCTAAACATATAAATTCTCCGGTTACCATATTATTTGTATTCCAGTAGTAATAGCCCGCGGTGGACCGACATTAGCGGGGTTATGATTAGCATCGGGTGAAGATCCAACTAAACCTGGTTCACCGCTGTCAAACGGCTTTCCGGTTCGTGAATATACAAATAGAACATTTTCATTGTTGAACAAATTGGTAATTTCCCAAAACCAGGCAATAGAAAAAAATGAAACAGGAAATTGTTTTTGCAGTCTGAAATCAAGTGAAGAAGTCCAGGGTTTTCTCTCAGAATTAATATCAATCCTAACTGTGGGATCAACATACGGAGTATAAGGCAGCCCGCTGCTTGCCCTGAATATTAAATTAAAATTCAGGTCTGATAATATTCCATGATCTTTGGGAACATAAAAGCTGAAGTTGGCTGCAAAATTATGGCGTTGATCAAAATCAAGGAAATACTCCTGATGTGGAATTTCTTCCTGTGTATATGCATTAAGATAACCACCGAGCGGCTGTGAATTATTTCCTTTAGCGATCATATAAGTGTAATCAACAGAGCCTGAAAAATAATCCGCAAATCTTTTCTTAATAGTTAAGTCAATTCCTTTAACGCTTGCATAATCTGAATTGTAGAAAATAACATAATCTCTTGAAAGATAACTTACCTGAAGTGTTGAGAGCAAATCAGTAATATCCTTATACCATGCAGTTATATCGAAAGCCCAGTTATCTCCAAGCTGATGTTTAAGCCCTGCTTCAAACGAAATAGTTTTTTGTGCTTTGACAGTTGGATTTCCAATCAGTGGAAGAGATGTAGATAAGTCTTTTTTTATGTTGTAGTACAGAGCATTGTAGTTAGGATTCTGGAAAAAGTGTCCGTAAGCAAAATGTAAAACCGATTGCTCTGTTATTGGAAATGCTAATCCAATCCTGGGGCTGAATGCATATTGTGGTTCTACTGCAACTTCTTTTGAAGGAATGAAATTATTATTCTGGTCAAATTCACCAAATCGTCTGATATCAGGCCACATAGTTGCTTCAGGATTTATATAGTCCAGTCTTACTCCAACATTAACAATAAGATAATCATATTCAATTTTATCCTGAATATAAGCAGAAAATTCTGTTGGCGATTTTGAATAAATATCTTTAAAGTTAGCTCCTGAAGGCCATGGAGCAGATTCTTCATGAACATCAATTTGATGTTTTATTATTTCTAATCCGCTTTTAAATTGATGATAATTGCCAGCCTGCCAGGTTGCGTCAAGTTTTCCTCTGTATGTTAAAGTTTTGTTATCAGCATATCTTGAATCATCACCATCAACATAAAAATATACTGATTCACCGGTTCTGCCGATGATATAATCTTCAGGACGTTTATTGCCAACTTGTGTTAATGAGTTATTTTCAAATCTTGATAGATTAACTGTATAAAATAAACTCTGGTTAACTGTATGTGTTGCGTTTAAAATTTGTCTGTTCGATTTAATTGTAGTATGTGTCTGATGATCGCTTCTGTATTTCCATGGATGACTGTAACCTTGTTGTTTTATATTTGTAAACTGGCTTGATAATCCGAATTTAAGTGTTGGTAAAACAAAATAGGTTAGCTTACCAAAACCATCAATAGAAGTATTATACCCATGCGGCAGATAACTGTCTTTATTAAGTGAATAACCTGAAATGAAAAAAGTTAAGTCAGATAAAACAGGACCGCTTAAAGAAGCCCTAAGTTGTCCGGGTATTCCAATCCAGGCTTCATCAAGTACGCTGGTTTCATGATATTGGTATAAATCCTGCACTCCGGGGAAAGCATTTGCCTTTCTGTACTTAGATTTTTCTAAAGTAGGAGTAGTGTATTCTATTCTTCCCTTTAAATTTTTGCCGCCATCCTGAGTTGTAATATTAACAATGCCTGACATTGCGTCACCGTATTCTGCGTTAAAAGTACCGCTGATTATCACCATTTGGTTTATCGCATCTTTATTAAAATTATTATTTGTTTCACGATAAAGCGGATCTTCCATCTTAACACCATCTACCATATATGAAATCTCAGAAGTTCTTCCACCTCTTACATGAAGATCACCGTTTGCATCAAGTGTAAATCCCGCTTTTGTTGTTAAAATTTCGGTGATGCTGTTGACAGGCATATTTACAATTTCATCGAATGTAACAGTTGATTGTTTGGAAGTTTCATCTAACTGAACAAGAGGGCGTTCAGCAGTTACAATAATATCTCCTTCAAGTTGAACAGAAGCAGATTCCAGATTAAAATCAATTTGTGTTGTTAGGTCTGCAATAATTTGAACGTTGTCCACAGTAATACTTCTGTACCCAACCATTGACGCTTTAACTGAATATCTTCCCGGTGTAATATTAATTATAAAATATTGACCATTAATATCACTTGCAGCACCTATAGTAGATCCAATGATTACAATGTTACAACCCGGGATTGGTTCACCAGTAACAGCATCTCTTACAATACCGGCTATCTTTCCCGTTGTACCGGCTTGTAAATTAGATACCGGTAAAAATACAGTAGTAAAGAAAACTAAAACGAATATTCTATATACTCGTTTGAATGATATATATCTTCTCACGTTTAATGTCATTTTAACTGTTAAGGTTTTAAAATTTTTTAAAGAACGCCCTATAAACTTTTAATAAAATTAAGGTGCTGACCTGATCAGGCAGCACCTGTTTTTTATAGTAATAAATTATTTCACTTTCATAATTCCTTTACATCAAATGAACAGGAATTATTTAAGCATTAACATCTTTTTGTTTATGACTACATTATTTGTTTGCAGTGAATAAATATATACTCCTGATCTAACCTGATTTCCTGCATTATTTAAACCATTCCAGCTTACACTATACTGTCCTGCTGATTGAAATTGAGAAACAAGAGTTTTAACTCTTTCACCTAAAATATCATAGATTATCAGTGAAACATTTCCTGCTTCTTTAATATTATAAATGATACTGGTTGAAGGGTTAAATGGATTAGGATAGTTTTGTGCTAAATAAAATTCTTCAGGTAGAGCAAAATCATATTTATCATCAATGGATGTAGTTGACTGAAGTTGTTTTATAACAATATTATCAAAATATCCCGGGATACCGCTGCTGCTTTGCTGAAAAGCATACAAGCCGAAACTTCCGGATGTGTTTCTTGTTGATGTTGTATCAACTATCGGACAGCCTGCTAAAAGTTGTCCGTCAAAATAACACCAGAAACTTGTTTCATTTGCACTTGTGTTTCTTACTTCTATCTTCATTTTATGCCAGCCCGAAACTGTAGGGAATAATCCCGGATTATCAACTCCTTTGAAATCTTTATTGAATAAAGGAAGAAAAGTATTCGGATCAGATTTACGTCCTGAAAAGTTGATTCTGTCATTGGTATCAAAATCTGCTCTTAGTTTATAAAAATCTTTACGTGTAGTATCAGCATAAACAACCAGTCCGGTATAAGCAGATAATGGCTCGTTAACATAACAATAAACATCAGCCTCAATAGAATAATTAGCTAAAGTAAAATCTCCGTTAAGAGCAGTAGCAGAACCGGTAAAAGAGCCGTCTAAATCCTGCAGATGACCTAAGAAATTTCCACCGCCAGTTAAAGCAGAAGGTGCATTTGCCATTGGTGCAGCAACAACAGTTTCTTCAGGCAAACCTGTGCTCGGATTTGGATAATAAAACCATCCTGCATTTGCTGTACCTGATTCGAAATCCTCCGAATAAAGTATGGTTGGAAGTTCTTCAACAACAATATTATCAAAATATCCCGGGATACCGCTGCTGCTTTGCTGAAAAGCATACAAGCCGAAACTTCCGGATGTGTTTCTTGTTGATGTTGTATCAACTATCGGACAGCCTGCTAAAAGTTGTCCGTCAAAATAACACCAGAAACTTGTTTCATTTGCACTTGTGTTTCTTACTTCTATCTTCATTTTATGCCAGCCCGAAACTGTAGGGAATAATCCCGGATTATCAACTCCTTTGAAATCTTTATTGAATAAAGGAAGAAAAGTATTCGGATCAGATTTACGTCCTGAAAAGTTGATTCTGTCATTGGTATCAAAATCTGCTCTTAGTTTATAAAAATCTTTACGTGTAGTATCAGCATAAACAACCAGTCCGGTATAAGCAGATAATGGCTCGTTAACATAACAATAAACATCAGCCTCAATAGAATAATTAGCTAAAGTAAAATCTCCGTTAAGAGCAGTAGCAGAACCGGTAAAAGAGCCGTCTAAATCCTGCAGATGACCTAAGAAATTTCCACCGCCAGTTAAAGCAGAAGGTGCATTTGCCATTGGTGCAGCAACAACAGTTTCTTCAGGCAAACCTGTGCTCGGATTTGGATAATAAAACCATCCTGCATTTGCTGTACCTGATTCGAAATCCTCGCTATAAATTATCTGAGCATAGAAATCAGTCGAAAGAAATAGTATAAATAGTACGTAGAAAAGTAAAACATTACCTCTCCTCATAGTAACCTCCGATTAGTTAAATAGTTTAAGCAATAATATCAAAATTTAATCTTCGTGTCAATAAAAATTATGTGATATCTCAATGATGCAAAATGAGTTAGTAATAGTTCAACTCCAGCAAAGTTGAGTTAAGTATAGTTGATCAATAATATAAGTAACTGAGAGATAACCATCTCTTTATCAACAGCAAAATATTAAATCAAATACAATTCAATATAAAGGTTTTCTGAATAACAGATGATGTTATAAATAACAAATAGCTTTTGATTTATTACACTATCGTGTTACAAGAATCCATGAGAAAGAAGAGTCTTTTCCAAAAAAATAATTGGTAAGTCTATTCTTTATAGTATTTGGGTTAAAGAGTAATTCATATCTGAAGTATCTGAATTCATCCATCGAATGGTGAAAGTAATATGAAGCCATTTCCGGTACCCCGATAGAAGTAAAATGCTTTAATGATTTGTTTTTATTTATCATTAATTCATTGCTGCTGAAAAATGGTGTGTCAATGATGTGCACTTCTCCATAGGTTTTAGAGATCAAAAAAAGCTCTTTCAGTAGCCTATCCAGCTTCTTAAAGTAGGGCAAAGAAGAGTTGAGTATTATTAAATTAAAAGTATCTGTCGGAAGTGATGATGTTAAGATATCTCCGTGAATAAAGTGGACATTCTCACGGTTAAAAAGCCGGGCAGCTTTTTCAAGCTCTGTAATAACTATATCTATTCCAAAATATTCATGATCAAATTCTTTAGCAAGCTGACCTATCAGCCAGCCGTTGCCGCAGCCAACATCAAGAATATTAAGTCTTTTACTTTTTTTTGAAAGATAATCTCTTAATCTCAAAAATGAAGTGGTACGGATTTCCCATTCTGATTTATGAGGATTTCTTTGCGAAGCATAAGGCAGCAGCTTTACTTCGTCATCATTATAAATTCTCTTATCCTTTTTTAGATATACAGAAAACACTTTTTCTAAAGAAGGATCTACATCTGGTAACTGAATTATACCATTTGAATTCTTCTTTTTCTTTAAATCATCAAGTATCATTAAATAAAACTATCTTTTTAGCAAAGATAAGAATGATATTTTACAATAAGTGCATTAAGAAGCACCTAATTAAGTATTTTGCGGGCAGGAAAACAGAAATCATTTCCGTATTTTTGTATATC
Organism: Ignavibacterium sp.; assembly: GCA_032027145.1. Taxonomy (NCBI): domain Bacteria; kingdom Pseudomonadati; phylum Ignavibacteriota; class Ignavibacteria; order Ignavibacteriales; family Ignavibacteriaceae; genus Ignavibacterium; species Ignavibacterium sp. The sequence goes on from JAVSMP010000001.1 coordinate 1,272,395, forward strand.
AGATTTTGGAAATTTTCTATTCTGAAAAAGAAAGAGAGGAATGATGGAAAAGATATTATTATTGGGCGCTGAGGCTATTGCACAAGGCGCTATTGATGGGGGAATGTCTGGTATTTACGCATATCCCGGAACCCCATCCACTGAAATAACTGAATATGTTCAAAATAACAAAATTGCAATTGAAAGAAATCTGCACAGACTTTGGTCTGCAAACGAAAAAACAGCAATGGAAGCCGGACTTGGAATGAGTTATGCCGGTAAACGTGCAATGGTTTGTATGAAGCATGTTGGATTAAATGTTGCTGCTGATGCTTTTATTAACTCGGCTATTACAGGAGTTAATGGCGGTCTGATTGTAACAGTTGCTGATGATCCTTCAATGCATTCATCCCAGAACGAACAGGATTCCCGGTTCTTCGGAAAGTTTGCTATGATACCAATCTTTGAACCTTCAAATCAACAGGAAGCTTACGAAATGGCTTATGAAGGGTTTGAATTGTCTGAGAAACTTAAAGTGCCGGTTTTACTGAGAATAACAACCAGGTTATCACACTCCAGAGCTGGTATTGAAAGACGACCTTTGAAACCGGAAAATAAATTAAGCTATCCACAAGATCCGGTTCAGTTTGTTCTGCTGCCCGCAAATGCAAGAAAAAGATATAAGGGTTTGCTTGGTCTGCAATCTTTAATGGAGCAGAAATCAGAGCAGTCATCGTTTAATACTTATTATCCTGCCAGAAATAAATCAATAGGAATTATTGCCTGCGGAATTTCATTCAATTATCTGATGGAAAATTTTCCTGACAGAATGTTTCCTAATCCTGTTTTACAAATTGGTCAATATCCATTACCGTTCGAAAAAATCGAGAAGATAGTAAATGAGTGTGAGCAAATTATTGTATTAGAAGATGGTTATCCTTTTGTAGAAGAAATGTTAAAAGGATTTTTAGATCGAAGTAATAAGATCAGAGGAAGGCTGGATGGCACAATTCCGCGTGACGGAGAATTGAATCCTGATTTAGTTGCAAAAGCTCTCGGCAAAGAAGTAAAGTCGGGTATGAAAATACCTGCAATTGTAGCCAATCGCCCGCCTGAACTTTGTGCAGGCTGCAGCCATCGTGATATTTACAATGCACTTAATGAAACAATGAAAGAGTTTGGCAAGCAGAAAGTTTTTTCTGATATTGGATGCTATACCCTTGGCGCTCTTCCACCCTGGAATTCAATTAATTCCTGTGTTGACATGGGTGCATCAATTACAATGGCTAAAGGTGCAGCAGATGCCGGTGTTCGTCCGTCTATTGCTGTAATTGGCGACTCTACTTTTACTCATAGCGGAATGACTGCTCTGCTTGATTGTGTTTTTGAAAACGCTCCTGTTACCGTAATAATTTCCGATAACGCAGTTGCAGGAATGACTGGAGGACAAGATTCACCGGCAACAGGTAAACTTGAAGAAATATGCATTGGACTTGGTGTGAAACCAGAACACGTTAGAATACTTACTCCATTGCCAAAGTATCACGATGAAATGGTGAAGATACTGCGGGAGGAGATTATGTATGATGGTGTGTCTGTAATAATTTCAAGAAGAGAATGCATTCAAACTGCAAGCAGAACCAAACGTGAGCAGAAAGCGAAAACAGAGGAGGTTGTTAAATGAAATCAGATATAATATTATCAGGAGTTGGGGGACAGGGAATCCTCTCAATTGCAGCAGTGGTTGGGATGGCTGCTTTAGAAAACCAGCTCTACTTAAAACAAGCTGAAGTGCATGGAATGAGTCAGCGAGGCGGAGCTGTTCAATCTCATTTAAGAATTTCAGAAAGAGAAATTGCTAGTGATCTTATTCCTCAGGGCAGTGCAGATATAATAATTTCTGTTGAGCCGATGGAATCTTTGCGATATCTGCCGTGGTTATCTGAAAATGGATGGCTTGTTACTAATTCAACACCGTTTGTTAATATCCCTGATTATCCTGACTTAAATGAATTACTTGCTGAAATTGAAAAACTGCCGAAAAAAATTGTTCTTAATGCTGATGAAATTGCACGCCAAATAAAATCACCAAGATCATCAAATATGGTTATACTTGGTGCGGCATCTCCATTTATTGATATTCCTTATCAATCACTTGAAAATGGAATTAGAAAAATCTTTGAGAGAAAAGGTGAGAAAGTCGTTCAGCTAAATATTGACGCATTAAATGCAGGAAGAGATTTTTCGATAGCAAATAAAAAGTAATTTAGTTTTTAATGCTTAGTCGCAGAAAATTTACTCTGCGACTTTGCATTTCAGTATAGTAAACAGCTTTTAAGATTTTGCCCATGCTTCTACATCATCAGCTTCCTTAGGAATAGGTCGTCCAAGTACTTTATATCCAGTTTGTGTAACTAAAATGTTATCCTCTATTCTTATCCCGCCAAAATCTCTATACTCTTCAACTTTATCATAATTAATAAAGTTTTTAAACTTCTTTTGAGATTTCCAAAGGTCTATAAGTTCGGGAATAAAATAAATCCCTGGTTCACAGGTAAACACATATCCTGGTTTAAGTTCTTTACCTAATCTTAAATAAGCTAATCCAAATTGATTGCTCCTTTTGGTGATATTATCATATCCGACATAATCCTCGCCAAGATTTTCCATATCGTGAACATCAAGCCCCATCATATGCCCTAAGCCGTGAGGCATAAATAAAGCATGAGCACCGGCTTTAACAGCCGAATTAAGATCGCCCTTCATCAAACCTAACTGAGATAAACCGGCAGCAATTATTTTGGCGGCAGTCAAATGGACATCAATATGTTTTACATCCGGTTTAATCATATTTATTGCATTTTTTTGTGCGGTAAGCACTATCTCATAAATCTCTTTTTGCTTATAAGAGAACTTTCCGCCAATAGGAGTCGTTCGTGTAATATCACTGGCATAATGCAGCAGCGATTCTGCACCTGCATCACAAACTAACAGATCACCTTCTTTTAATACATTTCCATGATAATGATTGTGCAGAGTTTGTCCGTTTTTAGAAACAATAGAATGGAATGAGACTCCATTTCCAATTGAAAGTGCAATACCTTCAATTGCACCTGCGATATCTCTCTCGATAACTCCGGGTTTTGCCATACGCATAGCAGTTGTATGCATCTGATAAGCAATTTCCATCGCATATTCTATTTCAGCAATTTCTTCTTCAGCTTTTATTGATCTTTGTGCAACCACTGCTTCAATTAATTTTTTAGAAGACTTATTTTTTAACCGATTTGGATTTTCATCAAGCAGGTCGGATAGTTTAAGAATTTGTTCAGCTCTGTAAGGCGGCAGAAAATGGATTTTGGATTGTTTTTTCTTTTTTGATTTTAAGAATTTTTTCAACTCATCAACTGGTTTTGAATACTCTATCCCTGTTAGTCCGGCAAGTTCTGCAAGTTTTGGCTGAGGTCCCATCCAAATAGTATCTTCAACTGTAAACTCATAACCAAATAAATATTCTTTGTTATCATCAAGATCAATCAGTCCGGTTATCCCCGGGATATCAATTCCAAAGTAATAAAGAAAAGAGCTGTCTTGTCTGAACTTATAGGTATTGCCGGCATAGTTCATTGTTGCTTCATCATTACCAGGGAAAAACAAAATTCCGTTTTTAAATTTATTCTTTAACTCGTTTCTTCTATCAATATAAACCTGTTTATCAAACATAAGTCACCTTAAAATAATTATTACAAATATGTTAATGTAAAATTATGTAATAATTAGATGGATTTCCAGAATGTGTTTTGTCATTTTAACCTGATCAGAATAAGAGGCAATTAGAAAAAAAGGCAGCCTCCCCTTGGCTGCCTCAATAGATATATTAAGAGTGTATTAACTTTCCGTTTTGTCTCACTGCAAAATGGCTTGTTGAACTATCAACCTTAAACTGAGCAATTAACTCCTGCAGATTTAATGTTAATCTGTTCAGGTCTTCCGAAGCGTGTGCAATCTGCTGTAATCCGCTTGCACTTTGCTGTGTTACACTGCTAATTGATTCGATGTTTTTACTTATCTGCTCAGCAGCGCTGGATTGCTCTTCGCTTGCGGCAGCTACCTGTCCTATAACATCTGCAACTTTATTATTTTCAATACTTATTTCATTTAATACTATACCAACCTCTTCTGTAAGCTTCATTCCAAGTTCAACAGCAGTTTTAGCTTCAATCATTGATTCATCAGCATCTTTAGCTTCTCTTTGAATCATCTTGATCATATCAGCAATTTCCTTTGTTGCTTTAGTAGTACGTTCAGCAAGTTTTCTAACCTCATCAGCAACAACAGCAAATCCTCTGCCTTGTTCGCCAGCTCTTGCAGCTTCAATTGCAGCATTAAGAGCTAAAAGGTTGGTTTGATCTGCGATGTCATTTATTACCTGTGTTATTTCTCCTATCTGATCTGTTTTTTGCGTAAGCGAAGAGATAATTCTTCCAGTGTTTTGTGCGGAGTTAACAATTCCGTTTATACCTTGTTTTGTTTCTTCGATTTTAATAGTGCCTTTTTTTGCAGTTTCAGTTGATAGTTTAGAGCTCTCAGACGCAACAGAAGCATTCTTAGAAGTTTCAAGAATTGTTTTGGTCATTTCTTCAACAGCACCTGCAACTTCGGTAGCCTGCGATGATTGTTCCTGTGCACCAGCAGCCATCTCTTCAGTGGATGAACTTATCTGATTTGCTGCACTTGCTGTGGCTTGAACTGCTTCGGTTACCTTAATAATAGTATCTCTAAAATGGCTGACAACATTATTAAAACCTGAAAAAAGCTTTGTTACTATTTCATCTTTGTTCTCACAATTTAATTTGACATTAAGATCTCCTTGCGAGAATCTCTCCATCTGTGCAAGTATTTCTTTTGTGTTGTTCAGTAAATATTCTTCTTTAGCTTTAGATGCTCTTTTTTCCCTTTCTGCCTCTTGTGCAGCTTTCTCAGCAATTATGCTTTTATCTTCTATTTCTTTCATCGAGTTACGGATGTTTTCTACCATAACATTAAATGAATCCGCTAAATTTCCAATTTCATCTTTTGACTTGATCTTTAATAGCGGATAATCCATCTCTCCCTTTGCAAAATGATCCGCAGCGGCAGATAACTTTGTTAGAGGTCTGGTAATAGATTTTGAAACTATAATTATAACTGCTAACAATAAAAATGTTCCTACAATACATAAGACAACTAATTTTTTGATTAATGAATCAAGCTCATCTGTTAATTTATCAGGGTAAGTTACTGCTATTGACCAGCCATTAAGTGGAATAGAAGCATAATATATACAATTGACTTTATCATCTGTTTCATCAGTATAATTATACTTAGTAAAACCACTTTCTCCCTTTATCATCTTAGCAGCCACTTGTTCCAATTGCGGCGATTTTATAGACTTTGCTAAATCAAATAATGTTGAGCGCATTATCTTTTCACTATTTGGATGCGTAATTAACCGCCCCTCTTTTGAAACTAAAAAGCCATAACTGGATTCCAGTTCTTTATTTGTTGCTACAACCTGATCAAGCCATTCTAAAGAAATATCTGAAGTAATGATGCCTATAATCTTTCTTGTGCCATTTATTGTTTTAAAGATTGGAACAGAGAAAGTGGACATTAATGCATTTCCACCACCTTCATCATAATATGGTTCACTCCATATAGCCTTACCAAGTGATTTTGGTATTTTATACCAATCAGCACTTGGATAATTATAAGATTCGGTTGCAAGCGAAGATATCTCTAAGCTGCCAGAAGATTTATATACATAAGGAGCTAAATATTTCTTTTCTTTGTCAAACATGTATGGTTCAAATGCAATGGTAGCGCCATAAATTGCATCGTTTTCACCAACCATTATCTTTAGTATTTCGATAAGCTGGTTTTCAGAATAAGAAAATTTTTCAATAAGATTTGCAATATTCTGAGGAACCCTTTCAACTGAAACTAATACTGTTTCAACCTGATTTATTTTTTTTTGTGTGAGGTTTTCAGCTGTGTCTTCAACCTTCTTCTCAATAATTGAGCTTGTAACATTATAGTTATATAAAAATATAATTAAGAAGATAATTGAAATGCTTAAAAATATTGAGGTTACTATTTTAAATGATAGTCCGGTCTGTGGTCTTCTAATAGTCATGATATCGTTCCGTAGATTAAGGAGTTTATTATAATACAAGTAACTTGATTAACTGCATGTTTTTGTAGCTGATAATAACTTTGCCGTCCATTTTTGATTTTAACTAAGGATACTAAAAATTCCATTTTAACATTACTCTTATTCTCACTTCTGGAGTAATTTTGCCAGCAATTCTTAATTATTCTTTCTATTGGTTTCTAAAATTATCTCGTCATCAAAAAAAAACTATTTGTGTAAATTATTTTCTGCAATACTAATAGAATGTTTATTGTAACTTATTTGTCCAAGACATTTAATAAGAGCACTATTTCATTATTTTTCGTATTATTTCAAAAGAAGTTAACTCTTAATAAACTTAATAATTATTGTAATTTGATCAGGAGAAGTGCAGATCAAAAAAAAAGGCAGCCTCCCCTTGGCTGCCTCAATAGATATATTAAGAGTGTATTAACTTTCCGTTTTGTCTCACTGCAAAATGGCTTGTTGAACTATCAACCTTAAACTGAGCAATTAACTCCTGCAGATTTAATGTTAATCTGTTCAGGTCTTCCGAAGCGTGTGCAATCTGCTGTAATCCGCTTGCACTTTGCTGTGTTACACTGCTAATTGATTCGATGTTTTTACTTATCTGCTCAGCAGCGCTGGATTGCTCTTCGCTTGCGGCAGCTACCTGTCCTATAACATCTGCAACTTTATTATTTTCAATACTTATTTCATTTAATACTATACCAACCTCTTCTGTAAGCTTCATTCCAAGTTCAACAGCAGTTTTAGCTTCAATCATTGATTCATCAGCATCTTTAGCTTCTCTTTGAATCATCTTGATCATATCAGCAATTTCCTTTGTTGCTTTAGTAGTACGTTCAGCAAGTTTTCTAACCTCATCAGCAACAACAGCAAATCCTCTGCCTTGTTCGCCAGCTCTTGCAGCTTCAATTGCAGCATTAAGAGCTAAAAGGTTGGTTTGATCTGCGATGTCATTTATTACCTGTGTTATTTCTCCTATCTGGTCAGTTTTGTTTGTTAATGAAGAAATAATATGAGCTGTATTCTGTGCAGAGGCAACAATTTTATTCATACCGTAAATTGATTCTTCAACTTTTTTAGTTCCTTTCTGACCAGTTTCATTAGCAAATTTAGAGCTCTCAGCCGCAACAGAAGCATTCTTAGAAGTTTCAAGAATTGTTTTGGTCATTTCTTCAACAGCACCTGCAACCTCAGTTGCCTGCGATGATTGTTCCTGTGCGCCTGCAGCCATCTCTTCAGTTGATGAGGATATTTGATTTGCAGCACTTGCTGTTGCCTGAACTGCTTCTTTAACTTGATTTAATACTCTGCTTACTGAATCTCCCATTGTATTAAGGCTGTTTACAATAAGCTGATGATCACCTTTAAATCTGGAAGTTATTCTTGGTGTAAAATCACCTTCAGCATATTTCTCTATAAGTTTTGCACTTTCTTGTATTGGTAATATGACAGAGTCAAGTACATTATTAAATCCGTTAATAATCTCTTTATAAGCACCATCAAAAGATTTTGCATCGCCTCGTTTGTTTAATCTGCCTTCCTGTCCATCAATTATAAGTTCATTTGTTACTCCGCTTAGCTCAGTTATTTTGGATCTAACACCTTCATAAGAATCAATTGCACCTTGCGATTTAACTATTATATTATCAACAGTTTTTGCAAGATCTCCCATTTCATCTTTGCGGGTTAATTTTAATTGTTCTGTTTCCTTAACAGCTTTTAATGAAGCATTACCGACGGCTAATGCATCTAAACCACTGCCAAGATTTGTTATGCAGCTTTTTTCTAACTGAGCAACTCTATCCATAACTGATTTAACCGGCTTGGTTATACTTATTGTAATAAGATATGACATAACAACCACGAATATTATTGCTATTATACCAATGATAAGTGTTAACATAATTACTCTGTCCGCGGTCTTATCTGCATCAGTACCTAAATCATTAACAAGTTTGTTTTGATAATCAGTCATTTTTTTTACAATATCAAAATATTTAGTTTGTGCAGTTCTGAATTCACCAAACAGCATTTCTACAGCAAGGCTGCGGTTACCATTTTTTAAATGATTCAGCATTTTACTTCTTGCCTGAAAGTAATCGTTCTTTCTAACGTCCTGAAGATTAGCAATTATTCTTTTACCTTCTTCTGAATTAATTGTTCTGGTTAAAGAGTCAACACGAGCATCAACCAAGTCCTTACCCGCATCAAGTCTTTTTAATTCTTTTGCAATTTCTTCAGGATCGTCGAGAATAAATGCATTTCTGATCGCTCTCGAATTATCATTTATCATATCAATAATATCATTTGCCCAAATTGTTTTAGGAAATCTATCTTTAATAACAACGCTCATATCATCGTTTAGTGCATTGAGATTTACGATACTTAATACATTTAGAATAAGGATAACCAAAGCCGCAACCCCAAATCCCAAAGCCAAGCGAAGTCCAATTTTCATGTTATTTAACATTCTTTTTTTCCATTTTAAATTTTGTTAAAGAACTAAGCAGCAGTTTCAATCTGCTTAAATTCTTCAGTTGATAAAATTTTATTTAAGTCAAGCAGAATTAAAAGTCTGTCTTCTAATTTGCCGATTGATGTAATGTATTCACTGTTTACTCCTCCAACCATTTCAGGCGGTGCTTCAGTAATTTCTTTTGGAATGCGTAGTACTTCACATACCTCATCAACAATAAATCCTATTGTCTGATCTTTAAGTTCAACAACTACAATTCTTGTATTTTTACCGTGGTCTTTTCTGATCATACCAAGTTTTACTCTTAGGTCTATAACAGGTATTATTCTGCCTCTAAGGTTAATAACACCTTCTATAAACACAGGAGTATTGGGTACCTTAGTAATCTGAGACATTTTGTTAATCTCCTGAACACTAAGTATGTTTACCCCAAATTCTTCATCACCGATTTTAAAGCTAACCAGTTGAAGTAATTCTTTCTGGTCTTTCTTGTTTTCATCTATGTTTGCCATTATTTCCTCTTAAGATTTTATTAATTACAATTAGCTAAACCAAAATGTGTTCCATTAACATTATCGAAAGAAACTGGACTTTGTTTACAGATGAGTATTATTTTGCTCTGTTTTGAATGGGTTATTGGTAAATCACTACTAATAATTGTCCGATTGAAATTATAATATTAAACTATTGGTTAATATTAACATCAAAACATTCAGCCAGACATTAAAAAAAAGTGATTTTTTTCGATAATGAAATATGATGAGGAGATTTATTTGCTTTTGAATTCACTTATCATACATTTGTAAAGATAAAAGTACAAGTCATCAAAATAATTTTAGTAAGCTTATGAAGTTTCAGGAGAATATCAGCGCACTTAAATCAGAGGCAATCTTAAAAAAAATTCAAAATGTAACTGTCTTACCGCCAATACCAAGGGTTTTACAAGAGATTTCTCAATTGTTCAACGATCCAAGTATATCAGCCCGAAAAATTGAAGTACTGATTGAAAAGGATCCGTCATTAACCGTTAGGGTTTTATCAATTGCAAACTCGCCATTATTCGGATTAAGAAGAAGCGTTACTAACATCGGTTCTGCTGTACTAATTCTTGGTTTCCAGGAAATAAAATCAATTGTAACTTCTATTAAAATGGCTTCAACATTAAAAATGAAATCAGATAAATATTTTGATCCCGATCAGTTTTTGAATCATTCTCTGATAACAGGGATATTGACTCAAAGGATGTCGAAAGATCTTGGATTTAATTTTAATGGTGATGGTTTTACTGCTGGAATCCTGCACGATATTGGAATTGTAATTTTACATGAACATTTTCCGCAAGAATTTTTACAAATTATAGAATGTACTTCCCAAAAAAACATTTCATTTCTTCAGGCTGAATATGATGTAATTGGCTTATCTCATCAGGAAATAGGTGAATTTCTTGCTGATAAATGGTCTTTACCATCCGTCTTATCAGATGTATTACGATTTCATCATAGACCTGGTTATTCAAAAGAAAACAATTTTTTAACATCAATTTTACATTTGGCAGATTATGCAGTAAGTATTTATGAACCTGATAGTGTTCTTTGGGATTCAAATTATATTTTTGATGATGCTGCAGCAAGTGTGCTTAACTTTTTATCAACAGATGAATTGAATGATTTTATTGAAGCGTATAGAGAAGATTATTTTGAGTTATCTAAAACCAAGTTGATTTAATTGCAGTAAAAAGTTTCTATATGTTTAATCTTCGTTCTGATTAAGGTAAAATGTTTAAAGAAGTAGAACTCTTTTGATCTGACCTTACTGAGTCTTAAAAATAATTTCCTCTAAAAAATCCGTTACAGGTTTAAATCAATTATTGGATTTAGCTGGGTTGTTTAAAATGCTGCTTAACAATTGATGTAGATCTTTTTGAACAAATGGTTTTGAAATATATTTATTAAAACCTTTTAATAGAAATTCTTTCCTGTCAGACTCAGCAGCAAAAGCAGTTATAGCTATAGCTGGGATATTTTTATAATAATCAATTTTTCTGATTTCCTGCAAAAGTTGAATGCCATCCATACCAGCACCTAAATTTATATCAAGCATCAAAATATTATATTGTTTAACAGCCACAAGCTTAAGAGCCTCGGTTGCATTATATGCAGTTTCAACATCATAGCCGGCTTTTAATATAATACTTACAAATTGCAGTGCAACAACATCATCTTCAACATAAAGTACTTTAGGTTTTTCTGATGCTCGCTTTTTAGGCAGAAGCTTTGGTTCAGGTTTTATAGCTGCTTTTGTAGAAACCGGAATTGAAGCATCAGGTTTTAAAGGTAATGTTATAGTAAATGTTGTCCCATTATTTTCCTCGCTAGATAGAGAAATGTTTCCGGATAACAGTTCTACATATTTTTTTGTAATAGTTAAGCCTAAGCCTGTACCCTCAAATGATCTGTTAAATCCTTCACTTGCCTGTCTGAATTCCTGCCAGACTAAATTTTGTTTTTCAACTGGTATTCCGATTCCTGTATCTATTACTTTAATAATTAAAAAGTTTTCTTTATCAGTCAGCAATTTTTCTGCTTGTAGCGTAATGCTGCCATTTTTAGTAAACTTAACCGCATTACTTATAAGATTGTTCAATATATCTTCAAGTAATTTTGGGTCAGTAATTGTTTTTAAATCATCTTCTTTTAGTACTGTTATAATTTCTGTGTTGTTTAATTTAGCAGAGCTTGAGTAAAATGCCTCCAGATTTTTTAATAATATATTTATATCAGTTTCTTTTAATTTTAAATCTATCTTATCAAATTCAATTCTGGTGATATTCAAAATCTTATTAAGTGTATCGGTTAATCTTTTAGAAGATTTTAAAATCTGGTTTACAAATTCTTCTTCGGGTGTATCCTTCAGATTTTCCTTTAATATTTCTGCAAAACCAAGTATTCCAACAAAAGGCGTTCTCAATTCGTGACTCATATTTGCGAAGAAGTAAGATTTAAGCTTATTCATTTCTTCAGCTTTTTCTTTTGCAAGAATAAGTTCTTCAGTCATCTTCTTCTGTTGAGTAATGTCTTCATTAATAGCAAGGAATCTGAAAATTTCATTGTTTTCATTTAATAGAGGAGATATAGAAGCCGATTCCCAGTACAATTCACCGTTTTTCTTTTTATTGTAAAACTCTCCGCGCCATTCTTTACCGCTCAAAATTGTCTGCCACATTTGCTGATACTCAATTTTGGGTTTTGTGCCACTGGAGAGTATCCTTGGATTTTTTCCTATAACTTCATTAAAAGTATAACCAGATACTTCTTCAAACTTCGGATTTACATATTCTATATTGCCTTCAAGATCAGTTATAACAATTGAAACAGGACTTTGTTCAACAGTTCGAGAAAGATTTCTTAATTGGTTTTCTGCAAGTCTTCTTTCAGTTACATTACTTAATGTTCCTAACATTCTGACTGCAGTATTATTTTCATCTTTAATTATTGCTCCGCTTTCTTCAAGATAAATGAAAACTCCTTTTTTATGCCTGAACCTATACTCTGCCCTGTATTTTTCACCCATCGAAATAGATGCTTTACGTGTTCTAACTACATAATCTTTATCATCCGAATGCACATAATTATAGAAATCCTTAGAAACATCTGTAAGAAACTCGTGGTAAGGATAACCTGTAACCAGTTCGATTGCACCAGCCCATTTAATTTCTCCGTTTAATAAATTATAATCATAGATTATTTGTCCGGTTTGTTCTGCAGTCAGACGATATGTTTCTTCACTGCTTCTGATTATATCTTCAATTTTTTTCCGCCCAGAAACATCATTTGCAAGTACTATACGGGCTTCTTTACCTTTAAAATTTAAACTATGAGAAAATATTTCTACAAAAAAGATTTTGCCGTCTTTGCTTTTATGTTTCCAATATCCGGATTGTTGAATTTTCTGATCAGAAACAAAAATATAAGAGTCAAGTTTATCAAATTCATCTTCAGGTCTTATATCATATAAAGTCATAGAAAGGAATTCTTCTCTCGAATATCCGTATTTGAATACTGTAAAATCATTAACTGCCAGAAATTGAAGTGTATGTTTATCATATACAAACATTGGCTGAGGATTGTTTTCAAACAAGTATTTGTAGTTCTGTTCACTTTCTCTTAAAGATTCTTCAATCTCTTTTCTTTCAGTGATATCTCTTATTGTAACAAGATCAGCAAAGGAACCTTTAAAATTTATTTTAGTACTCGCTGTTGATATCCACTTTTTCTGCCCTTTGGAAGTTCTTATCTCATATTCACTGATTATTGGTTTATCAGAATTTATTACTTGTTTTATTACTTCTAACGCTTTTTTAGCATGTTCTTCAGGCATAAACAGAGTTATGTTTTGTCCGATCAGATTGACAGTTTGATCAACATCAACAAGCTGATGACAAGCTGAATTTGCAAATAATGTGATACCATCAGGATTTAAGATCAATATCGGATCAGCATTATTAGTAACTAAATCATTAAACAGTTTAGCGCTTTCTTTTTCAAGATTACTTGCTTTAATTCGTTCAGTAACATCGCGGCTGATTAATACCAATCCATTTACAGCTTTGTTATCAAGCATATTAATACCGATTGTTTCCAGATAACAAAAAGACTTGTTTTTACAAATTGCTATAAATAATGTCGGTTTACCTAAATTATCACCTTGAGCTACTTTATTAAGTTCATCTTTGGCTAATTCTTTATAATCATCGCTTACAAACTCAATTGGTTCACGCCCAATCATTTCGGACTCATCATAGCCAAGAGTCTTTTTAACAGAAGGGTTTATAAATGTAATCAATCCGTTTTTATCAGTTATAATTATTAAATCGGCAAGGCTGTTAATGATAGATCTATAGCGTATCTCGTTAGCTTGCAGAGCATTCTGCATTATGACAAAATCTGTGATATCTCTAATTGTTATAAATATAAACGAATTATTAGAAAAACTAATAATTTCGCCCGATAGTAACACAGTAACAATTTCACCATTCTTTCTTCTGAATCTGGTTTTAATATTACTAATATAACCATCAGTCTTAATGGTATTTAAAATTGTTACTCTATCAGAGTTATCTGCCCATAATTTTATGTCAGATGATATTTTACCGATAATATCTTCTTTTTGATAACCAAGTAATTTTTCAAAGCCTAAGTTTATATCAACGATCTTTTCTGTTTTTAAGTCGGTTAAGCTTATTGAATCAGAAGCAGAATTAAAAAGTTTCGAAAACTTAGTGGTAGTCTCAATCAACTGCTTTTCTTTCATCCGGTCAATTGTCTGATCTCTGAAAACAAGTACAACACCAATAATATTTCCGGTGTCATCTATAATCGGAGAGGCGCTGTCAGCGATTGGAGTTTTGGTTCCGTTTTTTGAAATTAGCAAAGTATGATTAGCTAAACCAACTATAATACCATTTCTGATAACAGAATCAACTGGATTTTCAACAGGAAGATTAGTGTCCTCGTTAACGATATTAAAAACTTCTGTTAAGTGTTTACCTTTTGCTTCTGTTTCTTTCCAGCCTGTTAATTGCTCTGCAACATTATTCATATTTACCACAATTCCAGAACCATCTGTTGTAATTACTCCATCACCAATACTATAGAGTGTTGTTCGGAAAAGTTTCTCTCTCTCTTTCAGAGTATTGGTCATGAAAATATTTTGTTCTTGCTCTGTTAAAATTTTACCAATAAGCAAAGTAACCAATGGAAATACAACAATAACTGCAAAAGAAATTTTACTAAAAACTTCAGGCGGAATTTGTATAGGCAATGTAATAGTTAGAATAAGCATTATAATATGCACGATAAGACTAAATGCAATAATCAATATCAGATTAAATTTTTCACTAGGTTTACTCTTTTGTCTGTATTTGTAAAAAAACAGTCCAACAATTAAGGCAGATAGAATTGTAAGAATTCCCATCTTTATTCCGGCACCTCCAATACTCAATCTATAAACAATTGGTAAAGCAGCTGAAATTATTCCGGAGATAGGACCAAAGAAGAATGTACATAGTCCCACAACTATTGTTCGCCCATCAAAAAAAAGCCCCTCCTCAAGTCTAAAGGGATATAACATTCCAATTATTGCTGTAATTCCAAATAATAAACCCTGTGTAATTTTAGCAATAAGACTTTGTTTTCTTAATCTAGCACTAAAAAAGCCTGAAATAGTACTTAATGTTATCAGGATAGTTAGGTTGTATAACAGTTCAGAAAAAACCATAATAATTAGCTGGGAATGAAAAGTTTAATTTTTTTAATAAAACATAAGTAATTACTTTATGTCTTATATTATCGTAAAATATTAGTCTTAATTGAGAAGTTCCTTAATAATTGTTTTCTATTTGAGCATCTCAAATAAACTCTTGTTACTAAATAGAGCTTACAAAACCAAACATAACAATACATTATAATTTGTCAAATTTAAGTAACTTAAATATAACCTCAATTTTCAACTTAATCCTCAAAGGTAATACAGGGTAAGCTGGTTCAGAAATAATCTTTCATAGATATTATCTAACCAACATTAAATATCCCTTTCAGCAGTTTGTGTAATTCTCCTTGTGTAAATGGTTTTGAGATATAGTAATCAAAGCCCTTTGTTAAAAACTCATTTTTATCTGACTCTGCTGCGTATGCAGTTATAGCTACAATCGGGATAGTTCTATAATAACTGTTTTTTCTTATTTTCTGCATAAGTTCCAAACCATCCATTCCGCTGCCAAGATTAATATCGAACATCAGTGTGTCATATTCTTTAATAGCAGTTTTTTCCAGGGCTTCTTTTGCACTGAAAGCGGTTTCTATATCGTAACTGGTTTTTAATACAATCTTAATAAACTCAAGAGCAACAACATCATCTTCTACATAAAGTATCTTTGGTTTTTCCGATGTTCTCCTTTTGGGCAAAAATTTTGATTCGGGTTCCTTTGGTGCTTTTTTAATAATCAGAGCGGGAGCAGAAAGATTTAGTGGTAATGTTATTGTAAAAGTAGTCCCTTTATTTTCTGAACTAAATAAAGAAATACTTCCGGATAATAGTTCAACATATTTTTTTGTAATAGTAAGTCCTAAACCAGTACCCTCAAAAGTCCTGTTAAATCCTTCGCTGACTTGCCTGAACTCCTGCCAGATTAAATTTTGTTTTTCCTCAGGTATGCCAATTCCTGTATCTTCAACCTTTATCTCAACAAATAAATTATTATCAGTCATTATTCTGGCAGCATAAAGATTTATTGATCCATTCTTGGTAAACTTAACTGCATTACTAATAAGATTATTGATTATATCTTCTAAGATTTTGGCGTCAGACTTTATTTTAATGCTGTCTTCTTTAGTAACGGTAGAAATAATTGTATTGTTGCTTTTTGCAGAGCTTGAATATAAAGCTTCAGCATTCCTTAAGATTTTAATAATATCGAACTCAGTTATATTAACTTCAACTTTGTCAAACTCCAGTTTTGTTACATTTAATATTTTATTCAATGTATCCGTAAGTCTTTTAGATGATTTTAATATCTGTTCTGCATATTGTCGTTCAGTTGAGTTGCTCAATAAATCCTTAAGTAACTCTGCAAACCCAAGTATTCCTACAAAAGGTGTTCTTAATTCGTGACTCATATTTGCAAAGAAGTACGATTTAAGCCTTACCATTTCTTCTGCTTTTGTTTTTGCATCAGTAAGCTGATTAATTAATTGTTTTCTATCAGTAACATCTCTGATTATACTAAGAAGCATTGCTTCTTTATCCTTTGGTTCAATAAAAGAATTTGTAAACTCTGCCCAGATTTTTTGCCCATTTTTTAGATAAAGTTCGGTGTCAAATTCATTTTTAATAGTTCTATTTCTAAAACGGTCTTTGTATGCTAACAGTGCATGATCGTTATCGGATATAATATAAGAAACATTTAAGGAGCGCCCGATAAGTTCCTCTTTTTGTAATCCAAATAATTTGCAATAAGACTCATTGACATTTATTATTATCCCATTTTTATCAACCAGTCTCATTGCATCAATTGAGTTTTCCCATATAGCTCTGAATTTTTCCTCAGACTCGGTTATTTCTGTTAATAAAATTTTTCTATCGGTTATATCTGAAATAAAACCATTCCAGACAATGCTTCCGTCTGATTCTAAAGTAGGAGTGGAGTGTCCTTCTAACCATCTAATTCCTTTTTTGGGATGAATAATTCTGAACTCAATAAACCAGTCAGTCATCTCTTCAGCTGACTTTTGAATACTTCTGCTGATATTTTCTGCATCGTCTTTATGTATTCTTTTATAGAGAGAAACAGCATCCTCTTTAACCTCTTCCTGGGTTATATCCCATATCTGCATCCAGGTATCACTTACATAAGGCATAGAGATTTTTTTGTCAGGGGTTAATTTAAACGTACATAAGCCGCCGGGTGCTGTTTTTGCTATCCTGCTTATCTGCTGTTCCAGTCTGAATTTTTCAAGTAATTCTTCTTCAACTTTCTTTCGAAAACTAATGTCTCTTAAGTTTACAACTATTGAATTCAGGTTTGGATCAGAAAGTAAATTGCTGAAGATGCCTTCTACCCAAATGTAATCACCGTCAAAGTTTTTGAAACGGTATTCAATAGTTTTGATTTCATCAGGGTCTTTTATCAGTTCAGCGATTACAGTATTAATACCTGTCAGATCATCAGGATGTATTATTTCATCAGGATGCGGGAAAACATTTTGATTTAACGGATATCCTGTAATTTTCTTGGCTGAAGGGCTGATATATGTTGGTAAACCATCAGCGGTTAAAAGCACAATTCCATCCGGTGCATTTTCAATTAATTTCTGATAATAAAGTTTTGTATTTATAATTTCTTGCTCTGCTTTTTTCCTGTCCGAAATATCCCGGGTTATACTAAGTATATGCAGTTCGTTATTTAATTCAATAAGTGTGGCGGACATTAAACCATCTTTAATGGTGCCGTCTTTTAATCTGAACTTTGCTTCAAAATTCTCAACAGAATTTGTTTTAAGAAGTAATTCAACAAGCTTGTGTCTGCTATTTATATCTGCCCATATATTAATTTCTGCTGAGGTTTTGCCTATAACTTCATTTTCTTTATAACCGGTTAGCGAAGTGAATCCATTATTTATTAAAATATATTTTCCATCAGAAAGACGATTTATATTGATAGCATCCGGATTGGTAATAAAAGCCTTCCTGAACCGCTCTTCTGATTCTTTTAATTCTTTTTGGGCTTTCTTTTGTTCAGTAAGATCACTGAAGAAGGATTGATAAGTTCCATCAGGCATTTGTTTAGATATCATTTCGATAGTAATCTCTGAACCATCTTTTCTGCTTATTGTTCTTTCGGTTCTCCAGGTTTCGCCTCTTCGCAAAGCATCGTAACGCAAAGGATTTGTTTCTAGCACATCTTTTGAAAAAAGATCCTTCATATTCATATTCAAAAGTTCTTCACGTGTATAACCTGTTAAATCGCTTAGCCTTTTGTTAACCGTAATAAAATTGCCTGCTTTATCTCCATGAACAAATCCATCTGGTGCAAATTCTATAAGCATTTTAAACTTTTCTTCGCTGGCTTTCAGGTTTTCTATAATTGTTTTTCTTTCAGTAATATCTCTGACAAATATCAGGATGCATGTTTGACCATTGATAACAATTATTTCACCTTGTAAAAGCCCTGCAAACTTCTCACCACTTTTTCTTTGACCTGTTGCCTCCAGGTTTCTGATCTTTCCGTGTGATTTAATTTCTTCAATCAATTTCTGTCGTTCTTCCGGATAAAACCAAAGACCCAATTCTAAAGTTGTTCTTCCAATAAGCTCTGCTTTTTCATAACCAAACATTTTTTCAAACCCGTCATTACATTCCAGAAGCAAGCCCGAATCTAAATCAGTTAAACTAATTGAATCGGCAGAGGAGTTAAAAATCTTAGCTAGCTTTTCATTGCTTTCGAATAGGATCCTTTCTTTGGCTCTTTTTTCTGTTTGATCTCTGAAGACTAAAACAACTCCTTTTAATAAATTGTTTTCATCTGTAATAGGTGCAGCACTATCAGCAATAGGGATTTCTTTACCAGATTTGTTGATTAATATTGTATGGTTTGAAAGACCTACCACTTTTCCTTCGGATATAACTTGTTCTACAGGGCTGGGAATGGATTTATTGGTGTCTTCGCTAACAACATTAAATACTCTGTTTAATGGTTTTCCACTTGCTTCAGTCTCTTTCCAGCCGGTTAGTTTTTCAGCAACGCTGTTCATATTTGTTATTAAACCGTTTTTATCTGTGGTTATCACAGCGTCGCCTATACTATAAAGAATTGTTTTAAATTCTTTTTGAGAATCAGCTAATTGTTTTTCTTTAATGAAAAGCCCTTTATACAATTCGCTCTGTCTGTTCTTTTTGATTAATATTAAACCTACCAATATCAAGAGAAATGAAAGCAGAATTATTGAGGAGATTGTGAACACCTCAAAATTCAAATCCTTCATTATAAATTCGTAATTAACTTTTGACAAAATAAACGAATTTGTGCCAGGGATTGAGTCAACTTCGGCAATCACTCTTTGGCCTAAATAATCATATCCTTCCACAAGTTTATCTGCATTTAAAAACCCGCGGGTTAAGATACTAGCTGTATCTTTTAGCGAAATAGAAATTGAGTGTGGAAACTTATTAGATAATAGTAATGGCGAGATTATTTTTAATGAATCATTGACTTTTTTAAACAAAAAAGTTTCAGTTTCTAAATTGTGCATATCAAAAGTCTCAAGAACCGGAAAAACAAACTTTTCAGGGTTGTTTCTCTGAACCAAGACAGCAATTACTTTATTATTTTCAATAATAGGTGCGAAGATATCAAGTGTAAGTTGTCTTTTTGAATTATGATAGATGTCTCTTTTAACTATTGTGCGGGAATCTACAACTTCTTTGATAATCTTCTTTGATGATGCCCTAAACTCTTTAAATGATGAATCGAAGCTTATTAAAACATTTCCGTTTGTATCTGAAAATACAATATCATTATACTCATGATTAACTTTGATTGAAGTTAAAGTGCTTATGATAAAGTTGCTGGCTTGCTTATCAGAAGGATTGGCTAATACTTTTTTAAATTGAGATAAAACCGGTTGGGTGGTTGACATAAAATCAACTTCAATTATTCTTTCTTTATACCAGCGAAGTATTTCAGCAGTTTTAGTTTTATTTATTGCTGATAGACGTTGATAGTTCTGTAACCTGATTTTTTCAGCTTGATAGTTATAGTATTGAAATATTATAAATACAATCAGGATTGAGGTTATAACTATTACAGATATTTTAGTTATTCTGTTTTTGTAAAAATCATTAATAAATGTCATAAACTATAAAGTCTCAGTTCTAAAATTTATTCTTTGACAACGTATTAAGTAAAAGGAATCAATAGCTAATCCTATGCCAAAATTTTGAAATGAAAGCAAAAAACAAATCAAGGATTAAACACTAAATTTTTCATTGAATTCAGGTTTCGGGTTTATAGAAATTATTAGTATCGAAAAATTGGTTTTAAATGTAAGAAAAGATTGCAGTTCAAATAAGAAAAGGGATGCCGAAGCAATCCCTTTTTGTGTGTGTTAATTCTTTTAATAATCGATTTAATAAAATCTATAAAACTACTCTCATTAAGATTATCGTGTATAATCTGGAATAGTTTAGTATCAGAAAATTAATTTATCAACTACTGATTATAAGGTCAGTTTCTTTTCCTTATCATCATTATAAAAAAGAAAACAAATGCCTGAAGTAAAATAATTGTTGCCCCGCTTGGCACATCAAGATAATATGAAACCCATAAACCGATCAGTGCTGTAACAGTTCCGGTTATTATGGAAAGTAATGTCATTTTGCTAAAAGATCTGGAAATTAATCTGGCAGCAGCAGGAGGAATAACCAGGAATGCTGCAATCAAAACAATACCGACAACTTTAATAGAAACAACAACTGTTACAGAAATTAAAATGCTTAACAAATAGTCATCAAGGTCAACAGGGATGCGGTCTGCAAGAGCAAGTTCTCTGTCAAAGGATGAGTATGCCCATCGTTTCCAGAATGGAAACAAAAGTAAGGTGATAATAATTAAAACAGCGGGGACAAGTATATCAGTAATCGTTACTGACAGAATAGAACCAAATAAATAATTAAACGCATCACTTGAATATTGTCTTTTAAGAAAAATAAAAATTACTCCAAGTGCCATTGATACGGAAAAGAATATGCCAATAGTAGTATCACCCCCAAGATTGGTTTTATCTTTTACCCAGGTGATACCGATAGCAACTAAAATAGTAAATGGTACTGCAGTCCAAAGCGGTTCCTGATTAAGCAGAACACCAAGTGCAACCCCGCCGAAAGCCGCATGCGCCAGACCGCTGCCAAGAAAGCCTAATCCTCTTTGTACAATAAACACACCGTAATAACCCGAAAGAAATCCTACAAGTACACCTGCTATCAAAGCACGCTGCATAAACTCTATTGAAAAAACCTCAAACATCTTTTAGTTTAATTTAAAATTTTATTTTTATGAATGTGCCCAATATGACCAAATGCAAATCGTAAATTCTGCTCACTTAAGGATTCTGCCGGAGGACCAAAGCTTACCTGTTTACGATTTAATAATAAAACAAAATCAGAATGATGGTTAGCAACATGCCAGTCGTGTGTAATCATAAGAATTGTAGCACCGGATTTTTGCTGATATGACTCAAGCAGATTATACAGATCAGCTTCACCTATTGCGTCAATGCCTGAAGCTGGTTCATCAAGTACGACAAGTTTTGGTTTCCTTACAATGCTGCGTGCAAGACATACTCTTTGTAATTCACCGCCTGAAAGTTCTGAAAGCGTTCTGTTTGCAAGTTTATCTGCATTTACAAGTGATAATGCCTCCAGTGCTTTTTTTCTGTGTTCGGCTTTTATCATCCAAGTCCATCTTCTTGTAATACCGGATAAAACAAGTTCAATCGCTAAGGCAGGAAAAGATCTATCCATTGTTTTGATCTGAGGAACATAACCAATTAATGAAGGATCAACTTTATCCGGGTTGTTTCCGAAAATTTTTACATCACCATTTGTATATTTAACCAATCCTAATAGTATTTTCATCAAAGTTGATTTACCGGCACCGTTCGGTCCTACAATCGATACAAAAGAATTTTCAGATACAGTAAGATTAATATCTTCCAGTACTTTTATTTCGCCATAGTTAAATGATAAATTATTTATTTCAATTACCGGAATCACTTCAATGCATTCTTAATAATTTGAAGATTATGCAAAATTATTTCCTCATAACTCGTTCTTCCTTCAACTCCGCCGATCGGATCCAGTTCGTACTCTTTGATTCCAGAGGATTCAGCCAAAACTTTAGCCGGCTTATCGCTGTGCTGCCTGTTTGTAAAGATAGCTTTTACATTTTCCCGTTTAACCAGTTCAATTAAATTTTTAATATCCTTTGGTGTTGGCTGACTGCCGGGCGCCACTTCCAGTGAGCCGGCAACTTTGAAATTATATCGTTCAAAGAAGTAACTATAAAAAGGATGAGAAGTAAAAACATTCCTGAAGTTTAATGAATCAGTTTCATTTTTAATTTTCTGATCAAGCCTAATTAGTCTTTCAGCAAACTTTTCAGCATTTGAATTGAATGCGGCTTCGTTTGTTGGATCAAGTTTCAATAATTCTTTTAAAAGTTCAGGAATCATAGCACGAACGACATTCGGGTCTGTCCAGAAATGCGGATCAACTCCCATATTTTCCATCTCATTATCATCTTGTGTATGTGAGTGAAAATGTGGAATCCTTATATCAATTATATTTTTGGGGGGGACTAAAGAAAGCAATTCGATTTTATTTACTGCAATAATTTTTGCTGCCCAGCCGTCCAATGTTTCTGAACCGTAGAAAAAAGCTCTGGAGTTTTGTATTGATTGAAAGTCAGACGGAAGCATTTCGTAAGTATGTGGATCAGCACCAGCTGGAAGTATTGCTATTACAGAAAATCTGTCTCCGGTTAACTCTTGAATAATCGCTTTGAATGGATAAATTGTTGTAACTATTTCAGATTTCTGTTCTTGTTTAGAACATCCCGGAACAATGAAAAAAAGTAACAGAATAAAAAGATATCTTTTCATTTTTTCTTTTTGATCAACTCTTTTTGCCTTCTGAACATAAAGAACAAACCTGCTGCAACAAAAGGGATGCTGAGTAATTGACCCATATTTAAAAATAAGTTTTGTTCAAAAGGTGATTGATTCTCCTTAACAAATTCAACAAAAAATCTGAATCCAAAGATCAGAACAAAGAATAATCCGAACAGGTATCCTTGTTTTGTTTTTTTATCTGTCTTTGAATAAACAAAATACAAAATGAAAAATGATATAAAGTAAAAAATTGATTCATAAAGTTGTGCTGGATGGCGCGGGATATCATCAACCCTTATAAAGATAAAAGCCCAGGGTAAGTTTGATGCTTTACCTATAATTTCAGAATTGAACAGGTTGCCTAAGCGAATCAAAGCACCGCCAAGAGCAACTACAATTACTAATCTGTCTAAAATCCAAAGCATCGATTTATCTTTTTGCTTCTTTGTAAGGAGATAGATTGAAGTAATTATTCCAATTGCTGCACCGTGGCTTGCAAGTCCGCCTTCCCATACTTTTATAATTTCAATTGGATGAGATAAATAATAGACCGGATCGTAAAACAAACAATGCCCAAGTCTTGCACCTATTACAGTTCCAAGTATTACATAAATCGAAAGTTGTTCAAGGTCAGACTGAGGTTTTTTTTCATTCTTAAAAATTCTGGAAAGGATGATAAACCCAAATACAAATGTTGACGCAAATAGTAATCCATACCAGCGGAGTGAAATGGGACCAAGCTTAATAATTTCAGGACTGACATTCCAGAAAATTGATGCAAAGTTCATTTTTATTTTTAAAATGTTTTAGATTGCTTGTAAATATAGTTTGATGACTTGAGGGATGCAAAGTTAATAATTAACTGAAAACATCCTGAGAAATTAATAATGTATCTACTTCTCTAAATGTATGTTCTTATAAAAATCTGATCGTTTAAAAAAGCAAGAACCACCGAAGTGACTCTGCAGTCCTGTTCGTAATTTATAGTGCCGGTTAAAATCCTGAATAAAGAAAAGAAAGGGTGTGATAAAACCGAAAGTAATTTTTTCTCAACTATTCTTCTTTCCTTCTCCTTCCGCCGCCCTTCTTTGTTTTATTTTTATCAGCATCTTTTGCAAGTTCAACACATTCTTCAAATGTAAAAGAAGAAGGTTCACGATCTTTAGGGAGTTTCACATTTTTTTTACCTGCTTTAAGATAAGCACCCCATCTGCCATTAAGGATTTGATATTCCGGATCTTCATCAAAAACCTTTATAAACTTTTCTGAGTCAGATACTCGCTTTGCTTCAATTACAGTAATAGCTTCTTCTTCATCTATTGTGTAGGGATCGTATTCTTTTTTTAAGGAATAAAATTTTCCATCGTGTCTTAAATAAGGTCCAAATCTGCCAATAGCTGCAACTATCTGTTTATCCTCAAACATTCCGACAACTCTGGGCAGTTTAAATAATTCTATTGCTTCCTCAAGTGTAATTTGTTCTAGTTTCTGATCCTTTCTTAAACCGGCATATTCAGGCTTTGCATCGGGATTATTTGTATCTGTTAATTGAGCAACAGGACCAAATCTTGCGATTCTGACTGAAACTGTTTTATTTGTCTTTGGATCTATTCCAAGTATTCTTTCACCGTTTACACGTTCAGAAGTCTCAGTAGTATGCTCAACCTTTTTATGGAAAGGATGATAAAAGTTTTTGAGCATTTTGTGATAGCTCATTTTTCCTTCAGCTATTTCATCAAGTTCATCTTCAATCTGAGCAGTAAATTGATAATCCATAATTTGAGGAAAATGCTGAATGAGAAAATCAGTTACAAGCATTGCAATGTCTGAAGGGAAAAGCTTGCCTTTATCAGCTCCAAAGATTTCTGTTTTTGTTTCGCTGCTGATTTCTCTTCTCTTATTTAGAGTTAAGATCTTATAAGACCGATCAGTGCCCATTCTTTCTTCTTTATTTACATAACCGCGTTTTTGTATCGTGCTTATCGTAGGCGCATAGGTAGATGGTCTGCCGATACCAAGCTCTTCTAATTTTTTTACAAGACTTGCTTCAGTGTAGCGCGGTGACGGTCGGGTATATCTTTGTGTGGCGGTTACTTCTTTCATCTCAAGTTTTTGACCAGCTTTTAATGGAGGAAGAACTGCATCAGAACCATTATCTGAATTTTCATCATCGGTATCTTCAAAATAAACTTTTAAAAATCCATCAAACTTAATTACTTCGCCTTTTGCAGTAAGAACATCATCGAGCCCGGTAATTTTAATTTTAGCAGTTGTTCTTTCAATATCAGCATCACTCATTTGTGAAGCTATTGCACGTTTCCAGATCAGTTCATATAAAGCTTGCTCTTCTTTTGGTCCGCTTATTTTTTCGATGTTAAAATCAGTTGGGCGTATTGCTTCGTGTGCTTCCTGGGCTGACTTTGATTTTGTTTTGAACTGTCTTTTTTGATAATAGTCTTTTCCATAATTCTGTTTGATTGTCTGTTCAGCAGCATTAAGTGCAAGATCAGAAAGAACAACAGAATCTGTACGCATATAAGTTATCTTTCCAGCTTCATATAGTCTTTGTGCGAGCAGCATTGTGCGTGATACTGAGTAACGTAATTTTCTTGCAGCTTCCTGCTGTAAGGTTGAGGTTGTAAATGGTGCAGCAGGTGAACGTTTAAAAGGTTTTTTCTCAACACTCTCAACAATAAAATCTGAAGCAGAACATTTCTTTAAAAATTCTTCAGCTTCTTTTTCTGTAGGCAAAAATCTTGCAAGCTCAGCTTTAAGATTTGTTTTATTACCCTTTTCATCTTCAACAATAAAATTTGCTACAACTTTATAACGGGATTCAGGTACAAATGAATCGATTTCTCTTTCTCTTTCAACAATTAATCTGACAGCAACCGATTGAACACGACCGGCAGAAAGTTTGGATTGTATTTTCCGCCATAAAATTCCTGATACTTCAAAACCAACTAAGCGGTCTAATATTCTTCTTGCCTGTTGTGCATCAACAAGATTATAATCAATCTTTCGCGGATTCTTAATTGCATTTAGGATTGCAGATTTTGTTATCTCACCGAATACAATTCTTTTGATTTTATCTTCTTTAAGATCCAGAGCTTCTTTCAAGTGCCAGGAGATTGCTTCACCTTCACGGTCTTCGTCAGTTGCAAGCCAAATTGTTTCAGCTTTTTTAACAAGTTTTTTTAAATCAGTTACAACTTTCTTTTTATCTTCGGGGATTTTATAAAGCGGTTTGAAGTTATTTTCAATATCAACACCCTTGTTCTTTTTCTCAAGATCGCGTATATGTCCGAAGCTTGATGCAACTAAAAATTCTTTACCTAAATAACCTTCAATTGTCTTTGCTTTGGCTGGAGATTCTACTATTACTAAATTTTTTGCCATTAGTTCTACTTAATAATTGAAAAAACGCTTGCAAATAAACCGATAAATAAAATAAAATTCAAAGTAAATAGTTGAGCCAGATCATTTTATTAATAGTTTCATCATTTTTGTAAATAGAATTTTCTTAATATTTGATATGTAAATCATAATATTTGATTGTTTTGAACATAAAATTTATTCTAAAAAAAATATTACAAATTTTAGCAGTGCCATTTATTCTGCTGATTAAAATTTATCAGTTGTTTGTTTCACCGCTTTTCCCATCTTCCTGCAGATATTCTCCTACTTGTTCTCATTACACTGTAGAAGCATTAAAAAAGTATGGATTATTTAAAGGCAGCTGGCTTGGAATAAAAAGAATTTTGCGGTGTCATCCGTGGGGTGGAAGCGGCTACGACCCGGTTCCTTAGATTTGTGATTTGTAATTTTATTTAATGTTACACTGAGTTTGGTAAAGTGTAACAATTCAATTAACAGTAGCCGGTTATCGGTAATTCGGATACGGAAAAATTTTGTAACTAAACTAAAATTGATATTACTTTAAGTGTAAGTAATGGCGAAAAATAAATCAGTAAAAAAATCATTCGGTACAAGATTGTTAAAATTCTTCAAATGGATTTTAAAATTTGCAATACTGTTTTTTATTGTTTCAATTCTGCTCGTTTTTTCGATGAGGTGGATAAATCCTATTACCAGTTCAATAATGATTCAAAGACAAATTGCAGGATTTTTGAAAGGCGATTTTGAGTTGATACACTACAATTGGGTAAACTATAATAGTGTTTCCAGGTATATGCCGATTGCAATTGTAGCCGCAGAAGATCAGAACTTTCCGGATCATTTTGGCTTTGACTTTAAACAGATTGAAAAAGCACTTAAAGAAAACAAGCGCGGCAGAAGAGTTCGTGGTGCAAGTACTATTACTCAACAAGTAGCAAAAAATCTTTTTCTTTGGGAAGGGAAAAGTTTTATTCGAAAAGGTATCGAAGCTTACTTTACAATATTAATAGAGCTGTTGTGGGATAAAGAACGAATTCTTGAAGTGCATATGAACATTGCTGAAATGGGAGATAAAATTTTTGGTGTCGGAACGGCGAGTGTTTTATATTTTAAAAAATCTCCTTCAAAATTAACAATCAATCAGGCTGCATTATTAGCGGCAATACTACCCAACCCAAGAAAGTATTCTGTTTTAAAACCAAGCGGTTATATCAGAGGCAGACAAAACTGGATAGTTAGGCAAATCTATTCACTTGGCGGACCAAATTACCTGGAAAACATTTAGTCAGAAAATTTTTCATCTTAAACTTTCTTCTTCTTTTAAGGTAAATAAAAACCAATAAAATCCGATAATGAAAGAAAAATGTCTTCATTTTATGGATTTCAGTCAAATAGAATTACAAGAAACTGAGCAAATAGATGAATTAATTGAATTAAATGCAATTAAATTTAGAAAACTAAAGCATCAGTACCTTAAAGGCTATCTCAAAAAGAACGAAACCTATCTGGACTATTTAAAGACAGGTTCACGCCATTTTGTGTTCCAGCTGCCCGATGAAATTAATGAGATTTTTATTCCTAAAGAAAATTCATCATTTTTTTGGCTGTTAGAATCCCCAACACTTTTAGCTTGTGAAAAATATTTTAATGAGAATTCAAACAGCAGAAATTCAGACAGCCTTGAGTTAAAGAAAAATTTTACAAAGTGGGCAATTAATTCTGATCCAAATCAAAAAAGAATTTTTGCCTCGATTACTCTTAAATCTTTTAAAGATTTCTATAACAGCCCAACATTTATTGATCTGATTTATTATGCCTTGGTTTTAAATTTTGAAGATTCAATCCGGGATCATCAGAAAAGCATTAACTATTTAGTTAAAGCACAGGAGCAGCTTAATGAAACAAGTATAGAACCTGCGGTAAAGAAAGAAATTGAATATTTGATTTTGTTATATAAAGCCTTTGCACATATTGCTTTGGCAAATTTTGAAGAAGCTGCAGAAGAACTGAACTATGCCATTGATATAAAAACTAATGGCATTAACGCAAAATTTTATTTTGCTTACGTATCTGCACTTCAAAAAAGAGATGATTTTACAAAAGGTTTACTTAAGGATATTCTTGATTATGATATTAAAAGGATAAACTATGCTATTGAAAGCAGCAGCATAATATTACTCAATTACTTTATGACAAATCCGGTATTTCCGAATATTGGCGAGTATATCGAGTTTTCAACTCTCAGCGATTATATTCTAAAAGATCTAATTGAGTCATCAATTGATTCCAATAATTTAATCAGGACGATTGTGCCAAGATTAAATAATCTGAAAAAGCTTGATTATGATGAATACTACAGCGACGAAGCAAGATCTGCAATTAAATTTTTATATGATGTTTGTGAAAACTATTCACAGGAT
Source organism: Ignavibacterium sp. (assembly GCA_032027145.1). Classification (NCBI taxonomy): domain Bacteria; kingdom Pseudomonadati; phylum Ignavibacteriota; class Ignavibacteria; order Ignavibacteriales; family Ignavibacteriaceae; genus Ignavibacterium; species Ignavibacterium sp. The sequence continues at coordinate 1,301,093 of JAVSMP010000001.1, forward strand.
AACTCGTTTTATACTAATATGATTTCTGGGAGTATAAATAACAAATTACACGGACTTCTTGATAGTGTAACTGAAAACATAAAAGAAAAACTTTATGAAAATTATTATAGGATAATGAGTTTATTCGAAAATACAATTGCAGAAAGTGAGAAACTTATTGAACAGTACAGTAAAGAAGTTGGAGAGATAAAATCCGGATTGTTGAAAAGATTAGCAACCTCCATCGAGCAAATAGAAGATTATGTGAAAGATGCTTTATGGGAAATTGAAGAACGTAAAAAAAATCTTAATTTTCAACCAAAGTATGATCCGGCAGTAACTTTTAGAAATTCGATGAGTTATAATGTGCTTGTTTCAATCATTGTGTTTATTATCGGCGGCATAGCGGGATATTTTAACAGTTCAGATTATTTTGAAAATGATTTTTATCTGATGCTTGGCAGAATTATCCTGACCGGAGTTAAATGGTCATCATTAACTTTTGTTATTGGATTCTTTATATCAGGATTTATATCCGGATTGGTAATTTTTGATAAATCAAATGAAAAACAACGGCTTGAAAAACGGACACTTGAACTGCAGAAACAAAAAGAAATAAGTATTGATATCTTAAAGAAAGAAGCTGAACAAAAACAAAAAGCACTTTCAGAAGGATATCTTGAAAGAATTGAATCACACAAGAATAAGATAGAAGAGACAAAAAAAGAAAAGGCAAATCAGGAAGTTGTTTTGAAAACAGAAGCTGATGAAAAACTTCAACCATATATAGAAAAACTCAAACCTCTTTATAATAAGTAACGCTGGCTATAATTAGCCAAGTTCATAAATACATTCAGTAATCCCGCCTAAATAATTCGTTAATCATAAATTATTAAACTGATTAAGTGGTATAGATGTTGGGTTTGCAGGGCAAAAAACTCTGCAGATGATGGAAGAAATTTTAATACCTGATAATTTACTGAGCTATAAAAGCGAAATTTTTAATAAGATTTATCCGGATTTTTTTGTAAGAAATATTTACAGAGAACTAAAAAACCGGATTCACGAATTATGCTATGTTCCTGTTTGGAATAATAGTCTTAACTCTGTAGAACAGTGGGATGAACAAAAAACTTCCGTAAACAGATTTGATTGGTTAAGAAAATATAATCTGATACTTCCTGAATCTAATGAAGCATTAAACCGAATTAAGTTAACTGGTCAATCATTTCTGAGTGTAAAGGAATCTGCTGGTCTAATCTCCCAGATATTATTTGAGACAAAATCAGTAGTAATTAATGAACAAAATGTTTTGGTAAAAAGTTTTGCTGATTCATCTTTAACTTATGCACAATGGAAACAGACAAGTGCGGGAAATGATTCAATTCATATTATTGATCCCTTTGTTAATCATCTGATTGGAACAAAACCAGCAGGACTAAAATCAGTTTTACTGCATGGTAGTCTTGCTGATGGTTTATTAAAACCCGGCTTTAGTGATTTTGATGTCCATTATGTAATAGATTTTTCTTTGCCCCCGGATAAACTTGTTGATTTGATGAGATGGATATTTTTATCCAATAATTATTTGCTGAACTATAATCCTTTTATGCATCATGGGCCAATGTTGGTTCTTGAAGATGAATTAGCTTTTTGTTCAGAAGCTGCTCTACCAAGTACAGTTATAGAAAATGGAGTCTGGTTAATCGGCGGAGTAAAGGAAATCCGGTATGCAAAAAACGATTTTGAGCTTGTTGAAACATTTAGACAGTTCCATGATTTTTTTGCGAATAAATTTCGTAAAGCTGAAGATATAAAATCTATTTTTGATGTAATCTGGTGGGTGGCAACTGCATTATTCCTTCCATTGTTAAATATACAATTACTTAATAAAAAATCTTTCTGGAAGAGAGATGTTCTTATAAACAAAAGTAAAATTCCTGCACAGTTTTGCGATATCATCGATCAGCTTACAATGATCAGAAACCGGACAAGTGAATATGTTTTAGCCAGAACAGCCCTGCCGTTAGAATCTAAGTATGATGTGTTTCCTCCGGGTTATGTACTGAATAAGTTTAAAAATCAATTTCAGTTAAGATCTGAAGAAGTTAATTCGCTTGGCATTACTGATGAACTAATTCAAAAAGTTAGAGAGTATTATCAGTATTGTGCAGTAAATGCAGTTGAACAAAATAAAATTAACTTCCGGGAAAAAGGTTATGATTTTGAAAAAGTAAATAATAACTGGATAAAGGAAGTTTGTGAAATACCCGAGAAAATTCCAATTGATAAATATCAGGAAGTTAGAACAGAATTTCTTGAAAGATGTAAATTAAACAAAAATGTAATTGCAGTTTATGAATTTGGATTGATTGGCTGTCCGGGATTATCAGATTTGGATTTTCTGGTTGTGCTGTCAGATAATTATTACGGAATACCATCAGAGTTATTGATAAGCAGTATGAGTTTAGAGTTTGCTGATGTAATGAATCATGATCCTGTTTTTGTTTCAAAGTCGCAAATAAAAAATTTTGGAGTTATAAGCCCTATATTCTATTACAATCAGATTTTTGGAGATAGTTTACATATTCCTGCTACCACAGATTTTAACACTGATTTACAGGAGATATGTTTTACTATTCAAAACATAACTAAATATCCTTCAGATCTGATTGCCTTATCTAAACAAAGAAAAATCAGATGGAAAACTCTGCTGGCGTTTTTAAATAGCTTTAATCATGTAAAAAAAACATTATCACTTTCTACAGATGATATACCGTTATCAGTACAGGAATGTATTGATCTTAATGCGGCAATAAGGAAAAAATTTAGCAGTGGCAAATGTACCATAGAAGATCTTAACCTGGCATTTGAAAAAATGATCGATGCAAGTATAGATGTGATTTTATTTTATCAGCAATACTGGGAAAACAAATTTCCAGGTCTTAGATCGTTCAATGAAAACAATGATTTTTATGATTACAAAACTGAAGTATATAAGGCAGTAAATGATACAGAAGAAATTATTCCGGCACTGCCCTTATCACTTAGTATATTTTTAGAACTTACACAAAGTATTAATTATGAAGAAACAACATATTTTGAAAGTAAAAATCTAATCAGCTTTAATAGCTTTCTTTCAGAGTATAATAAATTAAAACAGAACTATCTGTTAAATGAATTAAGCAAAGGAAGAAGAATAAGCAGTTACATTACACCAAACAGAGTAATTGAAGAATACTTATCCAGATATTGCAGCGCAGAATTATTATTAAATGAATCAAATGACTTTGAATATAGCACACCAATTCTGTTAATAATTAACTGTGAATCACAAAATACCTTTAACTCTTTGGAAGTCCTTAAAAAAATCAAGCCTCAAAAGTTATATGTTTATATCAATCAGGATGGTTTACAAAAACTATCTGAAAATAAAAATCTAAGATCGTTATTAAAGATTTTGTTAAATATAGATTGGGAATGCCAGTTAAAAACAAAAATCATAACAAATGAAACTGATTCGATAAATTATATCCCGGATTCACTTAACTGGTTTTTTGAAGATGAAGAGTTCGGTGTTATTTGGGAATCAAGAAACCTTACTGAAACAGAATATTTTTATTCAACCGAAACTCTATTACAGAAACATCAAACTGATGAAAATATCTTTGGTATTTCAAGCATTGATCACATGGTCTTTGATTCAGTAAAAAGAAACTCGCTGAATCTGTTCATAAATAACTCAACTAAAATCTTTGGAACATGGAGAAGCAGATGGAAGTTATTTGATGATGAGATGTCAGAATTCCCACATTTTATTTCTGATGAATCTTTTTACAATAATATGTTTGCAAAAGCTGAATTAGATTCAGTTACAAATAATCTATTTAATGCCTACTGTAATGCGCCAAATTCATTTTTTGTTAAATGGAATTTTAGTGCTCTGACAAAAAATAGCTCAATGATTTTAATAACTAAGAAAAATTCTGCAACTGAATTGAGTTATCTAACTTCTGATTATTCTTCATTTAGAATAAGTAATAAACTAAGTGCTGAAAGAATTGCACAGTATTTTTTTCCTGATAAAATACAAGTACTTATTTATAAATCAGAGATAGCTATATCAATGAACAATTTAGTTTTTGCAAAGAATTTGTTACACATAATTTTATCACTTGATAAGAATAATGTTGATGCATTAAACAATCTTGCAGTTATAGAAACAATGGCAGATAACTATGCAGCAGCAATTGATATTCTTAAAAGAGTTATTTCTACAGACCCTGCCAATGAGGTTGCAATTGATAATCTTATAATTATAAAAGATATCTTAGCTGAAAAACAATTATCAATCGGACAATTAGACAAATGATAAATCCAATAGATGTTTCAATGAAGAATCAAATTATTACTTTATTACAAAAGTTAAATCCCGTTTTACTCAGTAATCATCCAGAGCCAAAACAAAATGAAAGTCCGGCAGCCCTGACCAGAGAATTAAAGCTGCTGTATAATCAGATTAAAAATGTAGTTATTGTTCGTCTTGATGCGATTGGTGACAGTCTGCTTTTTGTAAATGCAATGAAACAAATTAAGGAATTATTTCCTCAGGCAGCTATAACATTTGTATGTTATAAAGAAACAGCAGAAATCATAAGTCGGAGTCCTTATATTGATGTTCCGGTTTATCTTGATCGGAAAAAATTAGAGGTTGATAAAAATTACAGAGAATCAATTTATACTGCATTAGGAAATTATTCGTTTGATGTACTTATTAATCCGTTATATTCAAGAGAGTTTTTTTCCGAAGAAATAGTATATTTTATTAATGCTGAACTTAAGATTGGTTTCAAGGGTGATGTTTCCAATATCTCACCGTTGTTATTGGGTAAGACTAATAACTGGTATGATATTTTGCTGGAAACTGAAAACACAATTAATAAATTTGAACTTTATAGAAATGCCGAACTGGTTAATTTATTAGGCGGCAGCAATAACCCCAATAATCTGCCCGAACTATACACTTCTCAGGAAGATTCCGAATTTATTTTAAAATTTATTTCAAATTACGATCTAAAAAATTATGCTTTGGTTTTTCCCGGCTCAAAAGGTGGTAAGAGCTCGATCAAATATTGGGGTTCAGAAAAGTTTGCTGCAATTATCGATTTTATACAGACTGATTTGAAATTAAAAGTGGTATTACTCGGCGGTACGGATGAGGAGCTGATTTGCAGTGAAATAATTTCTTTATGCAAAACACAGCCAATACTTCTGCAAGGTCAGTTTTCTTTATGGAAATCTGTTGAGCTATTAAGACACGCAAAATTTTATCTCGGCTCAGATACCAGCATCGCTCATTTTTCTGCCGCATTGGAAATTCAAACAATTGTTTTATTAGGCGGCGGGCACTTTAAAAGATTTTTTCCATATCCGGATCAAAAACATGTTAAAGCAATTTATAAGGAGCTTAGCTGTTTTAATTGTAATTGGAAATGTACTCAGGAAACAAACAGATGTATAGAAGATATTTCTGTAAATGATGTTAAACGAATATTAAATTCAATAAAAATTGAAAATGTTTCTGATAAAGAATCAAATAATAAAACTAAAAACATAAATCTGGTTTTTAATACAGGAAGTAAACCCAAGATAGATCTATTACTGCCTAACGGCAATATGCATTCTTGGCATTTAAAAGAAGCATGGGTAGTAAACCTCAGAAAGCATAATCTATTAAATAGAGCTTTTTACACAGATTCAAATAACTACCAGCATTTTTTTGATTATCTGAAAAAAGGCACAAACTCTGATTTTATTTTTGCCCTCGGCGGTGATCATCATTTGTTTTATTTACACGACTCTCAACAGAAGATCGAACTTTGGCATAGATACAAAAAGAGCAAAGTCTGTTATTCTTATGAAAGTACAATTGATTCTGAATACAATTTTTATAAGAACAGGGCAGAAAATGCGTCCAGGGTTTTTACACATTTTTTAGTTGCTGATGAAAAAGATATTCAATTTTATAAAGAAAGAAATAATAAAGCAGCCTGGTTTCCGCAATTTGTTGATGAAAAATTTTTCTTTAATAATAACCCATTTGATAAACGAATTAACAAAGTATTCTTTAAGGGGAAACTTTGGAGTGAATATAAACAAAGACAAAGGATTATTGATTCACTTATTAATGTTAAGTCCATCGAACTTTTAGATGGATATATTAATAATAGTGAGTTAGTAAGTAATTACAATAAGTATAAAGCAGTAATAAATCCGCCGGGAGTATTTGGAGGATTTAATGTCAGAACATTTGAAGCATTATCTTCTGGAAATCTTTTATTCCAATTTTTACCAGAAAACAGACCACTTAATAATGGTTTGTTCAAACACTTTGAGCATCTGATATATTTTAATCCAAAGGATACTACAGAAATTGTAAATCATATCTTTGATTTTTTAAGCGATACTGAATCATATAAAACAATTGCTGAAAATGGTTGTAACGAAGTCTTAAACTATCATACTTTAGAAAAAAGATTACAAACACTTCTTGATTTTGTAAATCTGAATAAAACTCCTGAATATCCTGACTATGGATTAGCAGATGAAAAAGTTAAAGACAATAAAACTTCAGTTAATCAAAAAGATAGGATTGAAGTAAACTCAGAAATTAAATTATCAGCGATAGTATCGGTTTATAATTCTGAAAGATTTATCGAAGACTGTTTAATAGATCTTGTTGAACAAACACTTTATAAAAAAAATCAATTAGAAATTATTTTAGTAAATACAGGCTCTCAACAAAATGAAGATATTATAATTGAAAAGTATTTAAACTTATATAAAAATATCAAATACATTAAAGTTTCGGAACGAGAGACAATTTACTCAGCCTGGAACAGAGGTATTAAAGCTGCTTCAGGTAAGTATTTAACTAACGCAAACACTGATGACAGACATAAAAAGGATGCTCTTGAAATAATGTGCAAGTTTCTTGATTGCAATAGTGATGTTGATGTGGTTTACGCAGATCAGTATATAACTACTAATGCTAAAGATTCGTGGGAAAAAAACAGCAGTAAGCATCAGCAGAAATGGTCTTCGTTTGATAAAGACCTAATACTATTTGGATGTTTTATTGGGCCCCAGCCAGTATGGAAAAAGAGTTTACACGATAGATTTGGCTTGTTTAACGATCAGTTAAAAGTTGTAGGTGATTATGAGTTTTGGTTAAGGATAAGCAGAGATGCCAAGTTTTATCATCTGAAGGAAACCCTGGGTATTTATTATTATTCACCTGATAGTGCAGAACATAGAGATGATAGTGTTACTAAAACTGAAAATAAAATGATTCAGGAATATTATTTAGCTCAATATATTTCTTCAGCAGTTGAGATTGAGAAACTTAGAAAGAAAATAAAAACGATTGATCTAAATAAAGTTAATGATGAGTATGCAAAGAATAGCGAAGAGCTGCTTTCAAAAAGAGAAAAGGGGATTCTGCTTGAAAAGGAAATGGATTATTATTTAAATAGCATAAAAGAATTAAGCGAGGCTGAAATAACTCAATTAGCTAAGCACTATCTGCAGGAAATGGAAAAATCTGAATCAATATTAAAAAAGGAGTATTATCAGGAATCGATTAATATAATTCTTGGCTTTTATTATTTAGATAACTATCGCCTGCAAGATTCTAAAAATTGTTTTGAGAATATTCTGGATATAAATAGTTTTTCCTCGCCTGCCTGTGAAGGTTTAGGTAAAATATTTATGCTCGAATCGGATTTAAACTCAGCCAAGACCATGCTTGAATGGGCAGTTAAAAATAATCCACAAAATCTTAATGCAATTGAAGCTCTAAAAACAGTTAACCAGAACTTATCATTAGCTGATGATCACAATTCACTTTTTGAAAATAAAACATTTACAGTTGAGAGCAAAGGTTAGCTAATGTCAACTTTAAGTTTATGTATGATAGTAAAGAACGAAGAGAAACATCTTGAACGGTGTTTAACTTCAGTAAAAGATGTTGCTGATGAAATAGTTATTGTTGATACCGGTTCTTCAGATAAAACAATTGAAATAGCAGAATCCTTTAACTCAAAAATTTTCCATTTTAACTGGATAAATGATTTTTCTGCTGCAAGAAATTTTTCACTAAGTAAATGCAAGAGTGATTGGATACTTTATCTTGATGCCGATGAAGAGTTGAATCCTGATTCGGTTGATGAAATTAATAGATTAAAAAAATCCCAGCCTGCTGCCGTCTATTGTAAAGTTATTAGTCAGGGCACAAATACTATCAACGGAAGTATATTCAAATATCCAAGGTTATTTCCAAATCTTCCCGGAGTTCAGTTTACCGGAAAAGTACACGAGCAAATAATTGATTCACTAAAAAAACTAAAACTACCTGTTATTGAATCAAACATTGAAATAATTCATTATGGATATACAACTAACGAAGAAGAATTGAAAAAGAAGAAAGAACGAAATCTTTCACTTCTTTTATCGGCAGTCAGTCAAAAATCTAATGTTTATGAAAGATTAAAACTTGTTCAAACTTTAATTTCATTAAACAAATTAAATGAAGCTGAAAGAGAATTAAATAAGCTGATAAAGTTTAAAGATCTGAAAGGTGAAAACCGTGGTCTTGCTTTTTTTTATTTCGCTTCTGTAAAATATGAGCAGAATGATTTAGACTCTGCATTTAGTTATGGCTTAAAGGCAGTACAAATACTTAATCAAAAACCAGAGTTAAATTATCTTCTTTATTTAATTCAACTGCGTAAAAACAATTTGACCGAAGCATTGCAGTTTTTAAGATCATCAGCCATTACTAATTTAAAGTTGTTGGATAGCCCAATGTCATTCAATAATGAAAATGTTTTAGATCAGATTGATCTTTATCTAAGGGCTATTAATCTTAGTTATAAAATGAAAGACTTTAAAAGTGCAGAAGTATATCTTGATTGTCTATCAGAATATTTATCTGCAAGTAAGAATATTGAAAAAGAGATAATGTTATCTGAATTAAGTGAATTGTTCTTAAAGTTTTCTGATAAAATAAAAACAATTGAATTTGTTTCGGCTTGTTTTAATTCTGTTCACATGCTGCAGATTACAGACATAATAAATAATTGTAATAATGATTGTATAGTTAAAAATATATTTGAGCAGCTTTTAATAAAATATCCTGATTCATCTGTGCTATATAAAAACTTAGCGTTGTTGTACACTGATTCAGAACCATTAAAATCTATTTTTTTGTTTCAAAAAGCGTTGGAGATTGAAAAAGAACCGCAAACATATATTCATCTTATATCGGTTTATATTGGTTTGAATGATCATAACAAAGCAGCCGAAACATTTTATTTACTTAAGCAGGAATTTTCCAAAAATGTCCAAATCAGCCCGCAAATAAACATTTTAGAAAGAAAACTTACCGCAATACTTACATAAAAAGATACTACAATACTCTTACAAAAAATATTTTTTAGCATCCACTAAACAAATTTAACACTCCTACGATAATCTAATTGAACACAAAAAGTTCTTTAAATAAACTAAATTAACAAACAATCAGGCAAGGATGCCTGATTAAAACAACACGGAGGTTCTATATGTCATTTCTAATTAACACCAACATGGATGCACTAAGTGCATACAACGCGTTAGCAAAAGTTAATGCTCAAACAACAAAAGCTCAGTTACGTTTAGCTACAATGAAGAAAATTAACTCTGTAGCCGATGATACATCTGGTTATAAAGTTGGAAAAGAGCTGGAAGCTGATAACTTAAAGATGAAAGCTCAGTTGAATAACATTTCTTCTGGTAAGAACTGGTTATCAACTGCTGAATCTGCTTTGTCGCTGGTTAACGACAAATTAAATGCTATTGTAGCAAAACAGGAAGACGCTAAAGATCCTATAAAAGATCAGGGAAGTCTTCAAAAAGATATCAAAGCAATTGCCGATGAAATAGATAGCATTCTTAATAATACCAAGATCAATGGTCAGGATGTACTTGCATCAGCAGCAGCATCTTTCGGTATTGGTTCTTCAGTTTCTGTAAATGTTGGAGTATCACTTGATTTGACAACACATCAGGCTGCTCTTACAGCATTACAAGCTGGCGATGCAGGCTCAGTTACTCAAGACATTACTGCATTCCAAACAGCAGTAAAGAGTACCTTGGGTTACATTGGTAACAATTTACAGGTATTTGATTCAAGAGAAGAATATATAACTTCTTCAATTGCAAACAATACTGCTTTGATCTCCAAATTATTTGATGCTGATATGGCAATGGAGCAATTAAATGCAACTAAAGGTCAGATTGGATCCCAGATAGGAACAGCAATGTTAGGAACTCTTAACATAGCTCCACAAGGACTCCTTTCATTATTCAGATAAACTTTAAATAAGTAACTGGGTGTTACCCCGGGGTTAAACCCCGGGGGATTTTTATAAAAGAACTGGGAAAATAAAATGTATCAAGCTGCTGTGCTAAATAAAAGTAAAATTAATCCTTATCTTGCAGATCAGATTCTGAATGCTACACCAGAACAGCTATTGTTAAAAGCTTACGATTATGCAGTTGTTCATTCTGAAAAAAAGGATATGATAAAAACCAATCGTGCAATTCAGGTTCTTACCGGATTTCTCAGATTTGATGATGAAAGCTATTCCGAGCTTTCGCAGCGTTTGTTGAGATTGTATCAGTTTTGTGAAGAACAAACCAGAAAAAATAATTTTGAAATAGTTACAAAGATTTTATCAGAACTTAGGGAAAGCTGGCTTAATGCTGTCCAAAACAAACAGGTTGCGTAATGGCTTATGATCTTTTAACAACTTCGGGCATTAATTCGTTAGTAAATTCCTATATCAATAGTGAAAAATCTAATCGTATTTCCCCTTTAGAAGTCAGAAAGACAAAGTACACAAAAGTTTCTAATATTTATTCCGGACTGCTTACTAAAGTTGATGCTCTCAAAAGTAAAATGAACGCTTTAAAAGCTACCGGAACATCATCTGTTTTTGCGGCAAAAAAAGCTGTTTCAAGTAATACTACTGCAGTTACAGTTAGTGCAGGACAGGCAGCACAAAAAGGAAATTTTTCACTTCGGGTAAATCAACTGGCAAAAAATGATCTTATAGTTTCTTTAGATAAAGAATCAAACGGCTTTTCGTCAATTACAACTCCTGGCACATATTCGTTTACTATAAAAAGTGGAGATGGCGAAGGCGGACAGTTTTACAGTAATGTATCATTAAATCTTAATGAAAGTGATTTTACAAACGGCAATATTACCTTTGATGCACTTTCTAAAAAAATATCTAAAGCAATTAATGATGATAAAGCAGAAGTATTATCTGATTCAGTTTCGGGGAGTTCAATTTCTTCAGGAACATTTAAAGTTAACTTAAACGGAACCGAAACAACAATAAATTATTCTGCTGGAACTTATGAAGAAGTAATTGATAGCATAATCTCTCAATTGGAAAAAGTTTCAGGTTTAACAGCAGAAAAAGTATTGGATGGATCAAACGTTAAACTAAAATTTACAGTTACCGATTCATCTAAATACATTTCGATTGGTGATGATACCGGTACATTATTATCCGAGTTAGGTGTTTCTGTAAATAAAGAAAAAGGTGCTTCGGGTATTGTAAGCGCCACATCTTTTTCTCCGGCAACCGGATTATCGCAAATTTCTTTGACTGCTAAGAATTCGGGCTCAGGTTTTAAAATTGAAGAAATATCTGATACAGCTGGAAATATTTTATCAGAGTTTGGATTAAATCTTGGAACAAACAGAACCGCATTTGTTCAGAATGAAAGCGGTGAAGATACTGCTGGTTTTGTTTACAATCTTTCTTCACTTAATTCAAGGATTAATTTTAATGGTTTGAACATTGAGAGAAATTCAAATACAATTTCAGATCTTGTTTCGGGTGTTACAATAAATCTTAAAGCAGTTATGTCTGAAGATGATACCGACATAAATGTTGATGTTACTAATGATGTAAATTCAGTTAAAGGTAAAGTTGAAGAGTTTATCTCTGCTTTTAATGATATTTATACTTATATAAAAACAAACTCAACATCAGTAGATGGAGTAAGAGGAGCGTTGCTTGGTGATGCATCAGCATCATCTCTACTAAGTATATTAAATTCGACTGCTTATTCTCAAATTAGTGGTCTTGGAAGCAATACAATAAATTCTCTTTCAAAAATGGGGATTACTTTTAACGCTAATACTGGATTATCAATTACTAATTCCTCACAGCTTACAAATGTACTGGAAGATAATATTCTAGAAGTTGAACAGCTGTTTGTTTCTGAAAATGGTGTCGCTTCAAATCTATATAACAAGCTTCAGCCATACACAGGTTCAGCAGGATATCTTACCACCAGAAAAAATTCATTGGATAATAATATAGAGTCGATTAATGATTCGATTACACAAGCTCAATCAAAAATAGACAAACGAGCAGAAGCCTTAAGAATGCAATACATTCAGCTTCAAAGCCAATTAAGTGAATTACTTGCATCAGTAGGAAATTTTAGTTCTGATATTTGGGGTATATGATGAAAAATATTCATTCCACACTTAATGAAGTAAAAATTATTGAAGATATTCTTGAAGAAGTACTGTGTGACCTGGAAAGCTTAACAGAAGATAATTTTGATTTAGTCTTAAAATCTGCAAAAGCAAAGATGGCTGAGGTAGATCAGAAAAGATTAGAAAACAAAGTAAAATTACAGGATTTTAATCAATCAGAAAAAATTGTACAATTGGCTAAACTTATTCCAGAGAAATTCGATAATGTCATAAAAGATTGGGCAGATAAGCTCAAAGTGGTTCAGAAGGAAATGGAATTAATCCAGAACCAGAAAAAAATTACTATCTACAACAGGTAAGATTATGGAAATAAGAAAGATATTATCATCAGTTTATAACAATGATGATAAGTTTAAATCAGCAGCAGGAAAAAATCCTGAAGTATCAAAAAAAGATAAAATAGAAATATCTGAACAGGCAAAAGCTTTGCATAATACATCAGAAATAAAAAATTTGAGTGAGATTCAGAAAAAAATTGAAAGTGGATTTTACAATTCTGAAGAGGTTTTAAGTAAAGTAGCCGATGCAATTTTAAAAGAAATCGGTAAGTAAAACTATTTACCGATTTTTATTTTCCCGCCTCAATACTTCATTTATTTCTTTTAATATTTTATATTGCCTTTAAACAATTTCTGTTTTAAAAAACTTTTACGTAAAGCATGAGTAATTCTGACATACTCAACAACAAACTTCAATTGCTTGGTAAACTTTCAGCCAGTCTGGTTCACGAAATCAGAAATCCATTGTTCGCTCTTAAACTTAATCTCGATTATCTCTCACAAATGAGATTACATGTTTCAGATGACGCTGCTGAAAGCATTCAATCCTGCTCCGAGGCTACAGACAGATTAATGTTTTTAATACAGAATTTTTCTGATTTTTCTAAAAAACAAAGTCAGGAATCAGAATTGTGTTCAATAAATGATATAACTCAGATTGCAGTTAATATTATGCAAAGTAACGCCTGCATAATTAATATGTATATCGAAACTGAACTTCAGCCAAATCTTCCTTACATATATTTTCAGAAAGACAAATTACTTCAGGTTTTTCTTAACCTTCTTACAAATGCTATAGAGGCAGAGAATACTAAAAATACTATTTTCGTTAGAACTTACATGGATGATTCTGATAGTGAAAATACTATTTACTGGGAAATTGAAGATAACGGTATTGGGATTAAAGAAGAAAACAGAAATAGAATATTTGAGGATTTTTATACCAGTAAAAAGCAAGGGACTGGATTGGGTTTAAGCGTGTGTAAAAAAATATTGAATGAATATAATGCTAAACTGGATTTTACAAGTAAATACAGACAAGGTTCTAAGTTTTTTATCAAATTTAAAACAAACAATGAAAATTTATGAGTAACAGAATAATTATAATTGATGATGATGAACTTGTCTGCAGAACATTGCAGCGGGTATTATTGAAATTTGAATATCAAGTTGAGTATTGCTTGGATGGAGAAAGAGCTGTAGAAAAAGTGAAAGATTTTGAACCTGATCTGATTTTACTTGATATTTATCTGACGACTGTAAATGGTTTGGATTTGCTTCAGGAATTTCAAAAGCAGTTTTTTAATATTCCTGTTATAATGATTACCGGTTACAGCGATGTTAATATAGCCGTTAAAGCAATGAAACTTGGTGCATATGATTTCCTGCTTAAACCTGTTGATATTGATCAATTAAAACTTATTGTTGAAAAAGCATTTTCCAATATAAATCTTAAAGCTGAGGTTGATAAACTTACTGCAATTGTTAAAGATGATGTACTTACTAAAGAGTTCTTTGGAAAGAGCAGTAAAATAAAAAGGATTGTTTCATCTGTTGAAAAACTTGCAAAAAGTATGGATACAACTATCCTTATTGATGGAGAAAGCGGCACTGGTAAAGAAATGATTGCAAGATTTATTCATCAAAATAGTCCCAGATCTAATGGACCATTTATTCAAATAAATTGCTCAGCCATTCCAAGAGAATTAGCTGAGAGTGAATTGTTCGGGCATGAAAAAGGTGCTTTTACAGGTGCACAGCAAAAGACCAAACTTGGTAAATTTGAACTTGCCAACAGTGGTACTATTTTACTTGATGAAATCGGAGAATTATCTCAGGACTTACAGGTAAAACTATTACGCGTTCTGCAGGAAAAGAAATTTTATCGCGTAGGCGGAGAGCGTGAAATTAATATTGATGTACGGGTACTTGCAGCAACTAATAAAAATCTTGAAGAAGAAGTGAAGAAGGGAAATTTTAGAGAAGATCTTTTTTACAGATTAAATGTTGGTACTGTTACTATTCCGCCATTGCGCGATAGGAGGGAAGATATTCCAATTCTGGCTTATGCATTTCTAAATGAGTTTTCATTAAAATTTGATAAAAAGATAAAACGGATAGACCCTGCTGCGCTTGAGATGCTGCAAAACTATTATTGGAAAGGTAATATAAGAGAGCTTAGAAATGTAATGGAAAGAGTTACACTTCTTCTGGAGGAAGATGAATTAAAAGACAGGCATTTCCAGTTCTTAATCCCGCAGGGGCAGACTGAAATTAAACATAGCAAAGATGAATTTATACTCAAGATTCCTTCCAAAGGAATTAAAATAGAGGTTGTTCTCAGAAAGCTTATCGAAAACACATTAAAAATAACGGACGGTAATCAGGTTAAAGCTGCTAAAGTTTTAGGACTATCACGCTCAAAACTTAGATATCGGATGGAACAACTTGGTATTGAGGTTACAAGAAAAGTAACAAGTTAAAAACTCTTTTTTAAATAACTGCTTTTATTATAGATAATTGTTCAGTCTTGTTGTTAACTACTTTATGCAGTGTTGCATCTGAACAATATTAAGCCTTTGCAAAACAATTATTCTGAGTCATTATTTCATACATATAATCCATTAGAATAAACAGCAAGCAGACTCCACACCGAAAAAAGCCCATCAAGCAAAAGAGTAAAACAGGCTAGTACTTTACCTTATAGAGATTGCTGTTCAATGTAAGACAGATGAAGCAGCAAGAGGTTTTATTTTTAGTTAAAATGAATAGTCCCTTGCATTCAGGTCCTGAATTGTTTTGCACAGAAAAGCTAAGACTTATTTGTTGTTGGGAATTTATGTAAAAAAATCATTCTGATATCTTGGAAATTGCTCTAATCCAGCAAAACTGATTAATTGCTAAAACTTTTGCTTAACAATTATCACTTTTTTTCGATAATAAAAAAAAGATATAAAGTAAAAGGAACTATTATGAAAATTAAACAATTATTGATTTACACTTATACAATTGCACTTTTTTTGCTATTAAGTTCACTTGCATTTTCTCAAAACACACCATCTGAAGACGAAGATTATCTTGCCTTTGCCACAACTATGCCTGAACTAAAAGGTGGAATGCCGGAATTAGTTAAAAAGATAAATTATCCAAGCATCGCAAAACAAAATAGAATCGAAGGAAAAGTTTTTGCAATGGCTTATGTTGATGAAAAAGGTAATGTAGATAAAGTAAAAATCATCAAAGGATTAGGTGCCGGGTGTGATGAAGAAGTATCAAGAGTATTAAAATCTTCCAAGTTTAGCCCCGGTCAACACGAAGGTAAAAACGTTAAGGTAAAAACAACTATCTCCGTTATGTTTAAACTTAATTAGGATAATTAAGATGAAAGTATTTAAAAATATTTCATTTAGGGTAAAAATTCAGTTTCTGCTATTAATAATTGCAGCAATTTCAACAATTCTGATATTTAGCGATCTATACCATTTTTTTCAGCTTTCAAAGATTAGTGAGAAACTAAATAAAGAAATAATAGTAGCCAATGAAAACCTGAATGAGTTTAAATTAGAATTTCAAAATCTACAATCACAGTTATTAAAATTTTCAATTCCTGGTTTTGAAGACCAATTTGATGCAAATTTTCAGGAAGTTGATAAAAGCAAAAAACAGATTTTAAAAATTGTTACACAGATTAAGGATTCTTCTCTTACAGAAATTTTTGGTGATCACGCAAATAGTTTTGGAAGTATAATTAATGAATTCTTTGGTCTTGTTGTAGATGGAACTCTTAGTGCGGCAGCAATGAAAGATTATGAAATGGCTTCTTTTATTGCAACAACTTCAGGTGAAGAAATAAGAAAGAAATTTGAAAAAGAAGTAAATGAAGTTGCCGAAAATCTGAACTCTCAAAAAACTAACCTTGAAGCCGAAGTAGGCTCTATTATGGCAAGAACTATTGCTTTCATAATAGGTGGAATGATTTTAGGCACATTAACTTTCCTAATAACATTCTTTAAAATAATTCCGCAGATTATCAAACCTGTAAATCAATTTCGGGAATTACTAAGTCAATACTCACTTGGTAATTTTCAGAACAGGATTGAACTAAAAAGTAACGATGAATTTGGTCAGATGTCTTTAATGCTTGATAAACTATGCGATTCTCAGTTAGAAAAAATTGAAGCCGCAGAAAAAATTGCCAAAGGTGATCTGGAAGTAAAAATTAATTCTCTTTCAGAAGATGATATTCTGTCTAAAAGTTTTGAAAAGATGATAAATAACCTGAAGAAACTTGTAATTGAAATTAACTTCTTAACCACCGCATCAGTAAAAGGCAATAGCAATGCAAGAGGTAATACAAAAGAATTCGAAGGCGGGTATAAAGAAATTGTAAAAGGAATGAACGAAACTCTTGATGCAGTATATGAACCGGTTAATGAAGCGATAGTTGCACTTGAGAAAATTGCATCCGGCGATTTTACGGTTAAAATATTAAAAACGTATTCCGGTGATCACGAAAAAATTAAAGATTCCATAAATTATGTTACTCAATCATTGGGAAAGACATTAAATGAAGTATCTTTGGCTGTAGTGGCAACAGCAAGTGCTGCAAATCAGATAAGCAGCAGTACTGAAGAAATGGCTGCCGGAGCTAGTGAACAAAGTACACAAACTACTGAGGTTGCTGGCGCAATTGAAGAAATGGCAAAAACTATTTTTGAAACTACAAAGAATACTACAAGAGCTGCTGAAGCGAGTAAAAAAGCAGGCGAGGTTGCTTTAGAAGGGGGAAAGGTTGTAGATGAAACTATTAATGGTATGATAAGAATTTCTGAAGTTGTTAAACAGAGTTCCGACACTGTTATGGCACTTGGTAAAAGCAGCAGTGAAATCGGCGAGATAATACAGGTGATTAATGATATTGCCGACCAGACGAATTTACTTGCATTAAATGCGGCAATTGAAGCTGCCCGTGCTGGTGAACAAGGCAGAGGTTTTGCAGTTGTTGCGGATGAAGTTAGAAAACTTGCTGAACGTACTACTAAAGCGACACAAGAAATTGCACTAATGATCAAACAAATTCAGAAGGATACTGATGGCGCTGTTAAATCAATGAAACTTGGAACTGATGAAGTTGATAATGGTAAATTATTAGCCGAAAAAGCCGGAGGATCGCTTAAAGAAATTATTGCTGGTGCTGAAAATGTTGCTGATATTGTTACTCAGGTTGCAGTAGCAAGTGAAGAACAATCGCGCACTTCGGAACAAATTAGTCAAAACATTGAGCTTATTAATAACGTAACTAATCAGAATACGATCGGTGTAAAACAAATTGCTCACGCTGCTGAAGAACTTAACCAGTTAACAGCTAATCTGCAAAAACTTATATCAGGATTTAAAATTGACAAAGTTTTTGAAACCAGATCATCTTTGGTTAATGCTGAAAAAGAATCCTGGATAAGCGTATAATGACACGATAAAAATTTTTATGAGACCGGTATAAATAAATTCAGCTAAAGCAGCAGTAATACCTGATTAAATATAAACAGGGTGCTCAAATTCTTGAGACTCACAGCAGCCATAAATGTTACATACTAAAAAGTAAATCCAAGTAATTATTCTGAATACAATAATTATTGCCCAAGAATAATTATTAAAAATTTTAATTGGATGATTATGTGCACAAATAAAGTTATAAAAAATCCATTCACACTAAAGAATGAGATTAAATTTTATTGATGGGATATTTAACAAAAAGAAACTTTGTGATGATAAGTTTTCATTTGGCTAATATTATTCATTTATTCAAAAAATTATTTATAATTTGATTAAAAACGAAGTAAATCTGTCGGCATTATAATTGAAATTTTTATCAAAAAATTATAAACCAAATTAAAATTAAATGGTAAGTGAAACAGAAAATAAGCAGGGAATTATAAATCTGATATCTTCCGGAGAATCTGAAAAATTAACTGATCTGCTCTACAGTCTTTCTTATAATGATGTTGATGAGGAAATAATCAAAAGTATT
This sequence comes from Ignavibacterium sp., assembly GCA_032027145.1. NCBI lineage: Bacteria > Pseudomonadati > Ignavibacteriota > Ignavibacteria > Ignavibacteriales > Ignavibacteriaceae > Ignavibacterium > Ignavibacterium sp. The sequence goes on from JAVSMP010000001.1 coordinate 1,320,006, forward strand.
GTCCCTTTAATACTTCAGGGAAATAAATCCGTTAGAAATGCAGCATCAAACTTTTTAATTCAAAACCGTAATCAGGTAATTCCTGAATTGGTTATAGAACATATTAGCTCCGACAATATTTCAATCAGAAATCTTGCAGGGGAGATACTCCTTAAAAAAGGTTCAGATTCAATTCCGGCAATAAGTTCTTATATCCCAAATCTGAATAATGATGACGATATAAAGTTTCTTGTAGATATTCTTGGACTGATTGGGGATAGGAGGACTGAAGATTTAATTACACAAATTCTATGCAGCAATAAAAATGAAAATGTAATTGTTGCCTGTATAGAAGCATTAGGGAATATTGGAAGCGAAAAAGCTGTAAAACATATAATACCTTTTTATGACCAATTAGAAGTACTTAAACCAGTTGTAGTAGAGGCAATTGGCAAAATAGAAACATCAGAATCCTTGAAGTTTATTGTTGGAAAATTTAATTGTGAAGACGAACTGCTTCAATTTACTATGATTGAAAGCCTTGGACAAATAGGTGATCAGGATACCTTTTATTTCCTCCTATCTAAGATTAATGAGCTTAAGGGAGCTTTAATATGGCCATTATTAGAATCCATTTATAAACTAAAAACAAGATATGATCTTGAAGTTCCCTTTGATGAAAAGATTAAAAAATGTGTGCTTGATACAATAGTTAGTTCTGAACCGAAATATCAAATAGCTGCGGCTCATCTGGTAAGTGTTTTTGATGATCCTGAAATTCTCTTTGCTTGTTTGTCTATTTATGGAATGGATATGGAGCTGGATGAATTACTTTATAGAAAATTTATGGAGAATAAAGAAATAATTATTTCGAAACTGTATAATGCAATTGACAATTCCAATGAATATGTCGCATCAATTCTTGAACTCCTAAATAATATCGCTCAGGATGATTCTGCTGTAATCCAGGGGTTAACCACACTCGATAAAAGAAGATTAACTGAAGCACTTTCAAATTGTCTGACAAATCCAGATGAAGTTGTAAGGATTATAGCTGCCGAATTATTATTTGCTGTAGATACAGAGACGGCATTGCTATTTGTTGATACAATGACAGTAGATGAGAATTTTTGGAATCGAATCAGAATTCTGGATGTTCTTTCTGAAATTGATCATCCTCAGATAACAGAGTCAATTGAAAAACTTGTTAATGATCCCGAAGAGATGGTAAGAGAAAAAGCAAGAGAAATTTTACTTCGAAAACAATTTTTTATCAATTAAGTAAGAAAGAGAATGCATCAACTTAGCCCAAAGGATAACTTAATTGGTCAGCCGCTAACAGGATTAGCTGGAGTAAAACTAAACCTTTCTTTGAAAAGTTTCGAGACCTGGCGAAAATATATTTATGATAGTACAGGGATATATTTTCAGGATACTAAAAAGTATTTGCTGGAAAGCCGTCTGCATAAGCGTATTACACATCTGGGTTTAAAATCATTTGAACAATATTTTGATTTTGTAAAAACAAATCCTTCAGGCACTTCTGAAATAAAATATCTTTATGAAGCCATCACAATCAATGAAACATTCTTTTTCAGAAATCAGCCTCAGCTGGACGCCCTTGTTTCAACAGTGCTGCCGGAAATTATTGCTTCAAAAGAAAAATCAGGTAGAGAAAAAATCCGTATTTGGAGTGCAGCTTGTTCAAGCGGTGAAGAGGCATATTCAGTTGCAATGATGATTCAGGATATTATTAAACCAAAATATCCCGCAATAGAATTTGAGATAATCGGCACAGATATAAGTAATTCAGTAATTGACACTGCAAGAAGAGGCAGCTATAAAGAATATTCTGTAAGGAACACACCTGTTTATTACCTGAAGAAATATTTTAAGACAAACGGAACATCTTTTGAATTGGATCCAAAAATAAAAAGTATGGCAAGTTTTAAACTGCTTAATCTTTATGACGATATAAGTATGAGAACGATGATTAATTTTGATATAATATTCTGTGCTAATGTACTTATCTACTTTGATCAGGCTTCAAAGACAAAAGTAATAAACCATCTATATAATTCATTATATAAAGATGGATATCTTTTTATCGGTTACTCAGAAACTCTACATGGGATTTCAAGAGCATTTAAGCTAACAAGTTTTCCTAAAACAATAGGATACAAAAAGGAGTAAAATCAAAATGAAGAAAGTAGTTCTTGTTGCAGATGATTCACCTACAATAAGAAAATTTGTTTCAATCTCTTTAAAAGTTAAAGGTTTTGAAATAATACAGGTAGCTGATGGAATGCAGGCTTTGGAAATATTACCATCTGAACCGGTTGATCTTATTATAACAGATCTGAATATGCCAAATGTTGATGGATTTGAATTGATTAAAACAATCAGATCAAATAAAGAGTACAGCGAATTGCCGATAATTATCCTTTCATCACTATCCACTAATGAAGAAATTGAAAGGGGAATGCAATGCGGTGCAAATGCATATTTACTCAAACCTTTTGATTCCAAAAGGGTTTTATATGAAGTTTCTAAATTTTTAAACTAGAGGAAAATTATGGCACTAAAATTTTTAATTGTTGATGATTCGCAGACAATGCGCAGAATCGTGGTAAACTCATTGAAAAATCTCGGCTATGAAGATTTTGTTGAAGCTTCCGATGGTAAGGATGCGTTACTTAAACTTTCTGCTGATGAAACGATAAACTTTGTGATAACTGATTGGAATATGCCGGTGCTTTCTGGTCTTGAATTAATTAAAGCAATACGGTCAGATGCCAAAATGGGTAATACACCTGTTTTGATGGTTACAACACGCGGAGTTAAAGATGATATAATCGAGGCTCTTAAAGCAAAGGTAAATAATTATGTGGTAAAACCGTTTACACCAGCTATTCTTCGTGATAAAATTGATCAGATATTAGCAGCTACAGGAGGAGGTAATTAAATGATGAGTGAAGAAAATATGACACAGCTTTTTGAAAAACTTAATGATCTTAAAAAAGTTTTTTCTTATGGAGAAAAACTTATACCTGTTATCCATAGTCTTGGCGAATTTATGAAGGAGACAGTTCCTTTACTTGAGAACATTAATCAATCAATAGCAGAAAGCACAGCTAAGATTCCGAAAGCAACTAATCAGATTCAAAGTGTAACAAGCGCTACAGAAATGGCTACCACAGAGATTTTAGATCTTGTTGATGTGCTGAATAATGATTTGATTGATATAGAAAAAACAATGCTTGATGTTTTAGTCAAGGAAAAAGATAAAGAAGACTTTTTAACAAGCCTTGTTCCTATGCTTAATAAAGAAAATGCTGAATTGTTTATTGATGATTTTCTATCAAAAAACAGCAGTGCTGAAAAACTTGGCGAGTTGCTTTTGCAAGTCGGCAAAATGAAAAATGATTCCAATAATATTGCAGTCTCTTTACAGGTGCAGGATATTACGGCTCAGCAATTAGCAACAGTAAATCATTTAATCGAATCGGTTCAGGAAAAATTGTCTGCATTGATAGAAGATTTTGACAATACAAAAATTCTGGATAATCACGAGATAAATTTACCTGATAATGCATCATTCGATCCGAATGCAAGGTATTCAAAATCTTCGGTACCACAGCAGGAAGTGGATTCAATTTTTAATAAAAACTCACAAAAAGCGTCTCAAGCAGAAATAGATAAACTTTTTAGTTAGTATGGCAAAAATAAATCAAAACCCAATGCTCATCGATCCGGATATGAAGGAAATCGTTGAGAGTTTTATAGTTGAAACAAAAGAAATTCTGGAAAAGCTGGATGTTGATCTTGTTGAAATGGAAAGAAGACCTGACGATAATGAATTACTTAACAGCGTCTTCAGACATTTTCATACTATCAAAGGCACTTCTAGTTTTCTGGGATTAGATAAGCTTACCGGAGTAACTCATAAAGGTGAGGATATCCTTAATAAGCTGAGAAAAGGCGAAGTGATTTTAACTTCAGGCATTATGGACGCTTTGCTGAATGCTTTTGATAAAATGAAATCATTACTTTATAGTATTGAAGAATTTCAGAATGAAGATGTTGATGTTAAAAACACAATTAAAGAATTAACCAATTTAATTTCAGCTCTTGAAAATGGCGAGACAATAACCGAATCAAAAAAGACTGTTAAAAAATCAAAGAAAACGAATAGTAAATCTGAATCAGCTAAAACAAAAAAGAACAAGAATGAAAGTATTAAGCAGGTAGAATCAGAAGACGAAACAGCATTACTTCAAGTAGCTGAAGAAGAAAAAGAACCAGAACAAGAGCTTACCAAAACTGAACTAAAAAGTTCAGATGAAAATAAATTAAAACCAGAAACTGCTAAGAAAGTAGAAAATTCAATTCGTGTTGATGTAGAAAGACTTGATGAGCTTTTAAATATTGTTTCAGAATTAGTACTTGGCAGAAACAGACTGGCTCAGGTAAACTCCGAATTTGCACTTGAAAATGAAGGTACAAGATTTTCGCGGGATCTGTTTGATGTAACCAAACAGATTGATCTGATGACTAATGAATTACAGCTTGTAGTAATGAAAACAAGAATGATCAAAATCGGGAAAGTGTTTAATAAGTTTCCCCGACTGGTCAGAGATTTGTCAAGAGAAGCAAATAAGCAGATAAACATTGTTATTAAAGGTGAAGAAACTGAATTAGATAAAACTCTCATAGAAGAAATTAATGATCCTCTGGTTCATCTTGTAAGAAACAGTGTTGACCATGGTATTGAAACTCCTGAAAAAAGAAAAGAATTGGGTAAAGATCCTGCAGGAACATTGACACTTTCAGCAGAACACGAAGGAAATAATATCATCATTACAATTGAAGATGATGGAAAAGGAATTGATCCTGAGGTAATTAAAAATAAGGCTGTTTCCAAAGGTTTAATTTCGGTTGAAAAAGCAAGAGAACTATCTAAACAAGAAATTCTTAATTTGATTTTTTTCCCTGGTTTTTCTACTGCTGAAGTTGTAACTAATATTTCCGGACGAGGCGTAGGCATGGATGTAGTAAAAACAAATGTTACAAAATTGCGCGGGATAATTAATATTGATTCTACTACCGGTGCTGGAACAAAAATTATTGTCAAACTGCCTTTAACACTCGCTATTATTCCCGGAATGATTGTCAAAGTCAGAAATCAGTCTATAGTAATTCCCTTGAATACAGTGTTAGAAGTATTGCGCGTTCATCGTGAAAATATTCATTCAATTAATCAGAGACCTGTAATTAAAATGCGGGATAGTGTACTGCCGCTGGTTTCTGTTGAAAAGATTTTGTTTGGGAATGAAGAAAAAGACGACAATAAAATCTGGCAGTATGTTGTGGTAGTCGGAATAGCTGAAAAGAGATATGGAATTGAGGTTGACGGTTTGGTAGGACAGAAGGAAGTTGTTATTAAATCCTTAGGCAACTACTTTGGTAAAATACAGGGTATTGCCGGCTCAACTATTATGGGTGATGGCTCTGTTGTGATGATTGTTGATATAAACGAATTACTGAATATCGCCGAAGTATAGAGATGCAAAAAAAGATCAAAGCATTGGTTGTAGATGATTCTGCTTTTATGAGAAAATCTCTTTCAATGATGCTTGAAAGCACCGGAGAAATTGAAGTAATTGCTACAGCACGCGACGGTCAGGAAGGTGTTGAAATGGTTAAGACTAAATTTCCTGATATTGTTACGATGGATATTGAAATGCCGAGGATGGATGGATTAACTGCTCTGGAAAAAATTATGAAAGAGTTTCCTACTCCGGTTTTAATGATAAGTTCTCTTACAACTGAAGGGGCTAAAGATACAATAAAAGCTCTGGAGCTTGGAGCAGTTGATTTTATTCCTAAAGAACTTTCTTATGTTAATGTTAATATAATAAAGATTAAAGAAGATCTTATTTCAAAAGTAAAAGCTATTGTAAACCAGAGATCCCTCAGTCTTAGATTACAGCGAATCCAAAATCTAAAAATAAATAAGAGACCAGTTAACACGAATTCTACTGAATATATTTCAAAAGCAATTCCTAAGATTGGGTATAAAGCAGTTGCACTTGGTGTCTCAACAGGCGGTCCTATGTCGTTACAAAAAGTCATTCCAAAACTTGCTGAAAACTTTTCTGTACCGATGTTTATTGTACAGCATATGCCCCCAAAATTTACTAAATCACTTGCCGAAAGATTAAATGGATTAAGCTGTGTTGAGGTTAAGGAAGCTGAAGATAATGAGATTGTAAAAGCAGGGGTAGTATATATAGCTCCCGGCGGTATGCATATGAAAGTTGAAAAGAATTCTTCAAATACCAAAATTGTAATCAGTGAACATCCTTCAGATACACTTCACCGTCCATCGGTTGATGTGATGTTAAACTCGGTAATACAAACCTATGGTAAATATGTATTAGGAGTAATTATGACTGGGATGGGCAGAGATGGAGCTGATGCTATAAAAGAATTGAAAATCAAAGGTGGATACTCGATAGCACAAGATGAAGAAACCTGTGTTGTATATGGAATGCCAAAAGCCATAATAGATGCTGGATATGCAGACTCGATTGTACCTTTAGAAAAATTAGGAACAGAAATTAATAAGGCTGTAATATGAACAATATGATGGAAGAAGCTATGTTTAATTCTATAACTTCTAAAAACAATAAAAGAAAATCCAAGTTAATAAAAGCTGAAGATGTTCAATTATCCGGCAGTTCAAAAATACATTTTGAAGAAGATCACGCTGAAGGAATAAAAATTGTTCTTACTAAAGATGCCGATAACAATATTAAAGAAATTAAATTTATCTGCGCCTGTGGACAGACAAAATCTATCACATTAGACTACTCTGAGTAATAACTTACAACTGTTTACTTTTAGCCAACCAAATACATCTTTCCTTTAATATTAAGCAAATCTAAAACATTTCTGACTGGTATTATTCTTGTCTTAATGGATATAAAAAAAAGATAAGAAAATGCAGCCATCGGGTATTAAATCATTAGAAAAATTTATTGATTACTGCTCACTTAAAAACAAAGTGATAAGCAAAAATATAGCAAACATCGGTACTGAGAATTATAAGAGAGAAGATGTTTCCTTCAAAGAAGTGCTGAACAATCTTGGCAGCATGAAAGCAACAAATCCAAAACACATCAAACTTCAGGAAGACAATCAACTACAGTTTGAATTTTCAAAAGATAAATCTCTTGATAATGCTTCAGGTGTTAATAATGTTGATATTGATAAAGAAATGTCTGAGTTAGCTGCTAACTCAATTCAGTTCAGATTTGCTTCAAGAAAGATCGGAGATTATTACAGGGGCTTACAAAATGTAATTAAAGGCGGAGGTAAATTATGAAAATAGGCGATAACTTTTTGGGATTCGGTATCAGTTCAAAAGGTTTAAGTATTCAACGTAAAAAGATGAACCTGATTGCAGAAAATCTGGCAAACGGAAACACAGTGAGAACTGAAGACGGAAAACCAATCAACAGAAAAGTTTTAAATGTCAAACAAAAAGAAATGCCATTTAATACCGCTTTTAATGATATGAAAAGCACAATAAAACTTTCAACAACCAATTCAAATCATATTTCCAATCCCGCAGCATTTGAATTTCAGAATCCTCAGAATAACGGATTGGAATTCAATATTCAGGAAGATAAAACACAAGGCGATATAGTTTATATGCCTGAACATCCGGATGCAAACGAAGATGGGTATGTTCAGCTTTCAAACATAAATACTATAAACGAAATGATTGATATGATTGCAGCAACAAGAAGCTACGAGGCAAATCTTACTGCTTTCAACTCATCAAAACAAATGGCAAAAGATTCATTGGATATTTAGGAGAATATAAATGGCGGTAACTATGAATTCAATCGGAAATTATTCAGCATATAATTTTAAGACAACAAATGCTGGTAAATCATTTACTAAACACCCAACTTCAATAAAACCGGAAGAAATCAATAACGAAGAAAAAAAATTCTTTGCCGGGATGTATCCAGCAAAGCAAAGTGAAATAATGGAATATTACTATTATGAAAAATCCGGACGAATGAACGGGATTGCTGTCGGAACAAACATAGACAGGAGAGGATAAAATGGCTATTGAATCAATTGGTGTAAATCTTCCATCGTTAATTATTAAACAAGAAGCTAAGAAAACCCCGGCAGCAGAGTTTGGAAATCTGTTAACTGATTTTATCGGAGATGTAAATAAAGCTCAGCTTGATTCTTCCAAAGCAACACAAAGTTTTATTAATGGTGATGAAATTGAAATCCACGAAGTGATGATTGCAGGCGAAAAAGCAAAGACAAGTTTAGAACTGTTAATGGAAATCAGAAATAAAACCATTGATATGTACCGCGAATTAACAAGAATGTCTGTTTAAATTGATTTAGTATTATGAGTAAAAAACCATCAGATGCAATAGCAGGGCTGTTAAACCAACTTTCATTACAACAGAAAGTGATTATTGGCGGCTCGGTAATTTTAACTACAATATTATTAATTGTTCTCTTTACATTTCTTAACGAACCATCATACTCGCCATTGTATTCCAATATGACTTCTGATGATGCTTCAAAAGTAATAGAATTTTTAAACTCACAAAAAATTCAGTATAAAATTGAAGATAATGGAAAAACAATTCTTGTTCCTAAAGATAAACTTTATGAAACCAGGCTTAATCTGGCTGGCAAAGGAATACCAACATCAGGGACAATCGGTTATGAACTTTTTGATAAAAGCACCATGGGGATGTCTGAGTTTATGCAAAAGCTAAACTACAAACGCTCACTTGAAGGCGAGCTATCTAGAACAATCCTTGGAATAAATGGAATTGATGGCGTAAGAGTTCATATTGTGTTTCCTGAAAGAACAATTTTTCGGGATGAGCAAAAGCAACCTACTGCTTCTGTTGTTCTTAAGTTGAAAGACAATTTTGCTTTGCCCAGAACAAGTTCACTTGCAATAGTAAATCTTGTAGCAAGCGCAGTTGAAGGGCTATCAACCAATGCTATTACATTAATTGATACAAAAGGAAAACTGCTTTGGAAGGAAGATGATGAAAACTCAGTCTCGTTTTCAAGCACTAAACAATACGAAATAAAAAATTCTGTTGAAAGTTACCTTGTTCAGAAAGTTCAGACTATGCTGGATAATATTTTAGGATACGGCAATGCAATGATTCAGGTTAATGCAGATCTTAATTTTGATCAGGTAGAAAAAACAATGGAAACCTATGATCCTGAACAACAGGTAGTTGTAAGCGAACAAAGTTTGGTTTCTAATAATGCAGGCAAAAGTATAAGTGATACATCTGCACAGAATAGTCAGAGCAGTACAACAAATTATGAGATTGGAAAAACAATCGAGCGAGTTGTACAAGGAAGCGGAAATATTACCCGTTTAAGTGTTGCTGCAGTTATCAATGACATTCCGAAAGAGGTTCAGAAAGGAGATCAGAAAGAAATTGTTTTTGAACCCCGCTCTCCCGAGCAATTGAGAAAATTAGAAGACCTTATTAAGAATGCTGTAGGATTGGATCCTGAAAGAAATGATCAGATCTCATTAGTTAATCTGCCATTTCAGACTACAACAACCTCTGATTTTGTAGAGGAAAATTCAAACTGGTTTGAAGATTCAGATGGAATATCCAATCTGATTTTGGTGATAATAGCTATTATTGGTGCTATCTTCCTGCTTAGAGGATTAATGTCTAAACTTAAAAATGAACAAATATTTATTGGCGGAGTTAATTCAGAGCTGGCATTACAAGCTCCTATCTCTGAAATAGCTTTGAAAAGTAAAAAAGCACCTCAAATACTTACAGAGATGAAAAAGAAAAAAGAACTTTTGCCAATTGGAGATATTGAAGACGAAATATCTGATGAAGCGATCAACAAGAAAAATCGTCAGGAAAAAATAAGCAACTATGTCTCAAAAAATCCTACCGAGGCGGCTAAACTTATAAATGCATGGTTACACGAGGATGAATAGTATGGTTAAAACAGAAGAAAAAGACAGAGAAAGAGAAATTTCGGGTGTTCAAAAAGCTGCTCTGCTTTTAATTGCACTGAATATAGAAACAGCATCTGCTGTGTTTAAATATCTTGACCCCGAACAGGTTGAAAAAATTTCTGCTGAAATAACCCGGGTTAAAAATATCCCTTCTACAACAGTAGATAAAATTATGCAGGATTTTTATGATATGGTTACTGCCCGCGAGTATGTGCTCGAAGGAGGGCTTGAATATGCACAGGCAGTTCTGGAAAAATCTTTTGGTCCGCAGAAAGCAATGGAGATTATTGATAAAGTTAAAACTCTGACAACACTTAAAGGTTTTGATGTACTTAAGAAGGCTGAATCAACACAGCTAGTTAATTTTTTAAGCAAAGAACATCCGCAAACAATTGCATTAATACTTTGTCATCTAAGTCCTGATCAAACGGCAGAAGCACTTAAAGAATTACCCGAGCCTTTCAGATCGGATGTAGCCTACAGAATTGCAACACTCGGAAAAGTTTCTCCGCAGACTTTAAAACAGATAGAACGAGTTGTTGATGAAATGGCAGGATCATCAATGAGTCAATCAGTTAGCAAGATTGGCGGCACCAAAACTCTTGCAACAATTTTAAACCGGTTAAATGTTTCGATGAGCAAAGACATACTGGATAAAATGGATGGACACGATAGTGAAGTTGCTCTGGAGATAAAAAGGTTAATGTTCTTGTTTGAGGATATAATAAATATTCAGGATAAAGACATTCAGAAAATACTTAAAGAAGTTGATAGAAAAGATCTTGCACTATCTTTAAAAGTTGCAGATGAAAAATTGAAGAATAAAATATTCTCCAATATGTCTGAACGAGCTGCAGATTTGTTAAAAGAAGAACTTCAGTTTATGGGTATGGTTAAACTTAAAGAAGTTGAAGTTGCACAAGCTAAAATTATTGATATTGTTAAAAGTCTTGAAGAAACAGGAGAGATCTCAATAAACCTTCAGGGCAGCAAAGAGGATGTGTATGTCTGATGTTATTAAGATAAACAGAAGACCTACAAATATTGTTGCATTTTCAGAATCAGCGTCTGTTTTTCATACTTCAGCAGAACAGGAAAAAGAAAACCATCAGATAGCTCTGCATAATCAATACACAAAAGGGTTTAGTGACGGTCAAAAAGCAATAAAAGAAAAAATTGAAGCTGAGTATAATCAAAAACTACTGCTTAAATATTCTGATCTGACTAATCTGATTTCGGAGCTTAACGAAAAAGCTCAGCATCTTGATAGTCAGTTTGAAGAAGTTGTAATTGCGGTTTCTTTTCTGCTTGCTGAAGCAATTATTAAAAAGGAAATATCCAAAGAGTCTATTATTAAACAGGTTCTTGAAGAAGCATTAAGAAAGGTTATCGGTGCAAACGAAATTCTTGTTCGGCTAAATCCTGCTGATTATCAATCAATAATTGAAGATGAGAAATCATTTCAGTTAAAAGATTCTTTCTCTCATATAAAATTCGAAAAAGATGAAAGGATAGAACAAGGCGGATGCTTTATCGAAAGTGAAATTGGAAATGCTGATGGACGTATTTCTTCTCAGTTAAATGAATTAAAAAGAAAATTTGAAGCAGCAATAAACTCTGATTGAAATAAATGAACCTATCCGAGCAATACATAGAAAAATACTTAAGTAAAACTGCTAATTCAGACCTGATAAAACTAAATGGCAAGGTTACCGATGTTATTGGGCTGGTGATTGTTTCAGTTGGACCAAATGTTTCGCTGGGCGAAGTTTGCACTATTGTAAATAAAAATGGGCAGGAAGTCTGTAAATGCGAAGTAGTTGGTTTTAAAGATGGTAAAGTTCTTTCTATTGCATTAGGCGAAGTACACGAAATTTCACCCAAGTGTGAAATCATTGCAAGCGGAAGAAATTTTTCTTTCGGAGTGGGAAAAGAATTGCTCGGAAGAGTAATTGACGGACTTGGCAATCCGATTGATGGAAAGGGTGAAATAAAACTTACATCTCTGCGCTCATTGCATAGAGAACCGCCTAATCCGCTTGAAAGAAAAAGAATTGATACTGTATTGCAAACAGGAGTTAGGGCAATTGATGGATTGTTAACAGTAGGAAGAGGACAAAGAATCGGCATTTTTGCCGGCAGCGGCGTTGGTAAAAGTGTAACACTCGGAATGATTGCCAGAAATACTGATGCTGATGTAAATGTAATTACTTTAATTGGTGAAAGAGGAAGAGAAGTAAGAGAATTTATTGAAAAAGATCTTGGCGAGGAAGGATTAAAAAAATCTGTTGTTATTGCAGCAACAAGTGATAAGTCTGCTCTAGTAAGAATTAAAGGTGCATATCTCGGAACAACAATCGCAGAATACTTTCGTGACCTTGGAATGGATGTAGTGCTGATGATGGATTCTGTAACAAGATTTGCAATGGCACAAAGAGAAATTGGATTGACGATTGGTGAACCGCCGACAACTAAAGGTTATACTCCATCAGTTTTTGCAGCACTTCCTAAATTATTAGAACGGGCTGGCACAACCGATTCAGGATCAATTACCGGTTTATATGCTGTGCTGGTTGATGGCGATGATATGACTGAGCCGATTGCAGATGCTGTAAGATCAATTTTGGATGGACACATAGTACTGTCCCGCAAACTTGCAAACAGCGGACAGTTTCCTGCAGTTGATCCGCTCCAAAGTGTAAGCAGGGTTATGCCTGATATAATTACCAAACAACACCGCTACAGAACCATTGTGTTTAATGAAATTCTTGCTAGTTACAGAGAAGCTGAAGACCTTATTAACATTGGTGCTTATGTAAAAGGAAGTAATCCGCAGATTGATCATGCATTGAATAAGATCGGACAAATAAAAGCATTTTTAAAGCAGGACATATTTGAGTCATCAGATTATAAGTCAACTTTAAAACGATTATCAGAAATAATAGAAGTGTAAAACTATACGATGTCAAAATTCAAATTCAAATTCGAATCAGTAAAAAATGTTAAAGAAGCTTTTGAAAAAAAAGCACAGAAGGAATTAGCACAAATTGACTTGTTTATATCGAAGCATGAAGATATAAAACAAAAGCTGATAGTTGAAATAAACCAGCTCAGAAATTCTGCTTACAAAAGGAAAATGAATATAAGTGAGCTTCAGTTTTTAGACGGATATGATTCTGTACTGCGGCAGCAGGTAGATATGCAGACAGAAGTAATTAAACAGCTTGAGAAAAAGCGTGCAAAGAAAATTGAAGAAGTAATAATAAAGTCAAAAGAAAAAAAGATATTGAACCAGCTGGAAGAAACTCATAAAGAAAATTTTATTAAGGAAGAAAATTCTATAGAGATGAAATACTTTGATGAGATTGCGGTTCAGAATTTTAACAAGGTGAGAAAATGAAACAGGGATTGTTGTACGGAGGTACATTTGTATTTGTATTCGTGATTGTAACCGGATTGCTGATTTATCTGAATTCTTCTTATGAAAATATTTTTCAGTTTAACTTTGGACCTAAACAGGAGGCACAACTAAAGGACTCAACTTTTACTACACAAACTGAACCAGTTGAAGATGAAATTCCTGAAGATTCGAGTGCAGTTAAAGACAGTGTACTGCTCTCAGGTATTGGTGAAGTTGAAAAAATTGATTCGGTTAATACAGGGTTAAAAACAGATTCTGAAAATATTTTATCCAAAAATGCTAACGAAAACAGAGCAGTTAATAATGACAAAGGACAAAATTATTCTGTAACCGGACCACTGGGTCAATCGAATGAAAATCCTCAAACAAATAAAGATTTTTCAAACAGCACTGAATACAAAGACTGGATTCAGAAAGTAACCAGGATTTATTCTGCACTTGAACCTAAAAAGGCGGCTAAAATAATTCAGACTTATTCCGATAATGTAGCAAGAGATATTTTATATAATATGAATAAGAAGACAGCAGCGAAGGTTGTCTCTGAATTTAGCCCGGAAACAGCAAACAGAATTTTTAGGTTTGAATAATGTTCATTAATTCTATTTTTTTACCCAAAGCTATATCCGATCAGAAATTGACTGATACAGCAGATAATAGCATTGGAAATTTTACTCATCTGTTTTCAAATGTATTCAGATTTGTTAAAGACGGACAGGAAAACTCCGCTCCAATTCAACTTTGTCAATCTGAAGAATCATCTGTAGAAAATCCACAAAATGAATTATTAAAAGTCTCTCTGCTGGCTGATAATAAGATTGTTAGAGAAAATTCCAGCATTTCAATGATTGTCTCCATGTTTATGTCTCAGTTCAGGCCTGGGGAAAAAGCGCCGCAAATAATAGAAAGTGGTAAAGTTAAAACATCTGAGCATACACCTAAGTATTTTTCATTGAGTAAAAATGATTTGGTAAAAGAAATAAAAAATCTTTTTAATTCTTTGGATGATATTGATGTGAGTCAATCAGGAAATGCTGAGATATTGTTATTGGCAAGCGGAATTTCTATTCCATTAAACATTGAAAAATCTAATTATAGTGAAATTGAAAACCTTGTTGTAAATCAAATCAACACTAAAAGTGATTTTAAATTCTCTATCCAAATCGGAAATCAAAAACTTACATTAGATGTTGAACCAGTAATTGAAGAAAAAAGCCTATCAGTATATCCTGTTGAAATTGTTACAGATGATGCTGATTCTGATACAAACGAGATTATCCGGATTGAATCAAAAGAAAATAATATAAATCAGATTAATCAAAATAATACAAAAACCGGAGGCACATCTCAGCCCCAATTACAGGGCTCAAAACAAGCTTTGGATAATTTGGATGTTAAGACAGATATAGATTGGTCAAAAGTTCCGGAAACTGATGATAATAAGATTATTAATAATAGTACCGATGTTGATGATGAAAAGATTATTGTTCAAAATCAGACAACAGTAAAAAACAGCAGTAAAATTGTTATACCTGATTCTGCTAAACAAAACAATGAACCCGGATTATTAGCTAAAGATGTTTCTTCATCGTTAGATATGGTTAAACCCTTGCAGGTAACTGATAAATCTGATAATCTAAACACAATGTCAGCTGATAAAAGCGATAGCAAAGTAGTTATTAAGTCAGATCAAAAAATTAATTCTGGTTCTGTTAACTCTGCCGGCGTGGATAAAAGAAGTGAACTTAATATTCTTGCAGAGGAAACTGATCTGAAAGAAATTAAAATTGATACACCCAAATTTGTTAAAAATAGCAGCACAAATTCCAAAATAAATCAGGAGATAAAACAAAATTCTGATTATAAAGCACCAGTGTTTAAAGAAACTGATATTTCCTCAAATCATATTGAGCTAAAACCAAAATCTTCAGCAGGTATTATTAATTCTGTTAAACCAAAGAATGATAATAAGATATTTTTACAGCAGGAATTGGCTGCCGAAGAAAAC
Source organism: Ignavibacterium sp. (assembly GCA_032027145.1). Lineage (NCBI taxonomy): Bacteria > Pseudomonadati > Ignavibacteriota > Ignavibacteria > Ignavibacteriales > Ignavibacteriaceae > Ignavibacterium > Ignavibacterium sp. The sequence continues at coordinate 1,335,474 of JAVSMP010000001.1, forward strand.
AATGAAATAATTAAACCGGAATTATCAATTAAAACTGAAGTTAAAAACCTTACCAATCATGCTGAGACTAAAGATAGACCGGTTGAGAAAGTAACAAATTATACTCAGCCGCAGAAAGCCGGGAATTATAAGACGACAATTAAAGTTTCTAAATCACCTGAGGTTAATATTAAAAGCGAAACAACAGGAGATCAGAAAACAATAGTTAAAAATTCAGATACTGCTTCTTTACAAGTGGAAGAAACAAAATCTACTAAAAAAAATAATTCTGATGTAAGAATTTTAAGTGAAGAAGCTGATGAAACACAGCAAAAACCTTCTGTTGTTAAAGAGAATACTCAACAAACAGATAAATCTGCAATCATAAAAGAAAAACAGAATAATGAAGTTAAGGATCAGAAAGTTGGTAATGATCTTACTAAAGTAAAGAGTGCAAAAACTCCTGAAACAAAAACTGCTTCCAATGAAAATGAACACCGTGCTGTTAAAATAAACTATCGTGAGCGTAGAGTTTATTCTCAGATCCCAGAGCTTAAAATAATAAGTGATGAAAATACAGATAAGAATGCTGTGCAAAGTAAAATGCCGTCTGAACCAGTAGTAAAAGAAACAACCAGGAATACAGATGAAGTTGGAAAACAGCTATTAAGCAATCCAGAAATCAGACAGAAAGATGAAAAACAGGTTTGGGTTAAAGTAAGTGTAGAGAAAAATGAAACAGAAAATTCATCAGAGTTAAAGAAGAGAAGTGATGTTCAAAACAAAATTTCATTTGATGCGAAAGAAGTAAAAAAAGAATTCTCAGCAAATGGTAATCAGGATTATGAATCACAAAAGAATCCACAAGCAAAACAAGAAGCTATATCAGTTGAAAGAGTACAAAACACAGAAGTCAGTGAAAGTTTTAAGCTTAACCAATCATCAATCAATGATGATAATGTACTGCAACTGAAACCAGAGCAGAAAACTGAACAACTTCACTTCAAATCAGAAATAAACAGCGAGACTATAAAGCATAATACCAGAGCGGCTGAGATGATTGAAAAAATTAAAGTGATTTCATCAAGCGAAATGGTTAAAGAAGTTTATAAAGTAATTGAAGCTAATGAAAAGCAATCAGTTGTGTTGAAATTAGTTCCCAGAGAGCTTGGTGCTATAAAGGTTACTCTCGATACAATTGAGAACGTTTTAACTGCAAAAGTAGAAGTTGAAAATGAAACCGTTGGACAGATTATCAGAAATAATGTTGAACAATTAAGACAAAATCTTCTTCAAAGCGGTGTTCAGGTTAATTCAATTAGCATCACGTATAACTCTTCGCAGCAAAAGCAGCACGGATTTAATAATCAGAAAAGAAAGAACAATCCTTATCAGCAGGAAAACAATATTGATGAAGCTGAGGAAGCAGTTATCATAAAAAAAATGGGTTATAATACTTACGAATATTTAGCATAGGTGATAAAATGTATGATGGAATAACAAGTGTAAACAGTGGATATGGTACCGGAAGCTTAGCCGGAAAAACTTCAATGGGAAAAGAAGATTTCCTGAAGCTTATGCTAGCTCAGTTAAAGAACCAGGATCCATTAAGTCCGATGGAAGGAACTGAGTTTGCTGCACAATTAGCACAGTTTACCTCACTTGAGCAGTTAATCAATCTGAACAAGGCAATGGATACAAGTATAAATGCAGATTATTTCTTATCTCAATCTATAAATAATACGCTTGCAGCAACATTGATTGGAAAAGAAGTTAAACTTAATGTGAACAGTTTCCAGAATATCGGTGCAGAAAATGTTACCTTAGGATATAATTTAAGTACAAAAGCAAGCAGTTGCTCGGTTAAAATTTACAATGAAAGCGGGAAGTTGGTCAAAACAATTGAACCCGCACCAAAAAATTCAGGTGACAATAAACTTATTTGGGATTTTTACGATAATGATGGCAACAAGGTACCCGAAGGTAAATACACCTTTAAGGTAGAGGCAAAGGATTCAAAAGATAAACTGATTTCATATTCAGATTTTGTTCTTGGTAAAATTGATGGAGTAAAGTTCACCGAAATGGGCACTATGCTGGTTGTTGGCGGAGCAAACTATTACTTGTCAGATATTATGGAAATTTATAACCCTAATGAAGGATAAAACATATGCCGGAAATTAATGGAATAAGTGTTCCGTTTATTCCCATAGGCGATTACAACGGAACGACTCCCAGGATCAAAGGATCCAAGGATAGTTTTGAAGCGATCTTCCAGAAAGAGCTTGAGAAAGTTAAGTTCTCATCACACGCTCTTAAAAGGCTGGAAGAAAGAAACATCGAACTAAGTGATGCAGAGATGCTGAAAATTAATACCGCTGTTGATAAAGCAGAATTAAAAGGAGCAAAGGATTCACTTGTTATGATGAATGAAACAGCTTTCATAGTCAATATTCCAAACAGAACAGTTGTTACTGCTCTGCCGATTGCAGAAAGTAAAGAAAATGTTTTTACGAATATTGACAGCGTAGTTTTTGCAGTTTAGAAATTAAATATTAATTAACTATGGGCGGGACCTTTTAAGGACGCCCGGTTCAACTGACTGACTGAAGTTGAACGATTAGAAATAAAACCTTAGGAGGTTAAAATGTCTCTTATAAATTCTCTCTTCTCCGGTGTTTCCGGACTTCGTAACCATCAGGCAATGATGGACGTTATCAGTAACAATATTGCTAACGTAAATACAATAGGTTACAAAGGTTCACGCGTTACCTTTAGTGACACGTTTAATAAAGTAATCCGTTACGGTTCTAACCCTACAGAAACCGGCGGCGGAACTAATACTTTTCAGATTGGTCTTGGTATGAAAATGAACTCGGTTGATCGTAACTGGACACAAGGCACATTTGAAGGAACAGGTACAACTACAGACCTTGCATTACAGGGAAAAGGATTATTCGTTTTAGAAAATAACGGCGAAAGATTTTACTCCAGAGCCGGTGCATTTATTTTTGATGCTGCCGGAAGATTAGTAAACAGCCAGAATGGTGCAATAGTTCAAGGTAAAGTTGCAAACGATGAAGGACAAATTCCTCCCGGAAACTATCTTGAAGATATTATTATTGATTCTAACTTAAGATTACCTGCGGTTGCAACCACAGATATTTCCTGGGGCGGTAATTTGGATAGCTCTTCAAGTATGACAAGATCTGAATTATATCTGCAAACTGGTAATATCAATTCAGCTATGGCAGTTGGTGATTCAATTACTGATTCGAATACAATTTATGATGAAAACGGAAATGCTTATACTTTTCAGGTAACTTATACTAAAACCGCAGCAGATACTTATGATATGCAGTATCAATTATTAGATTCAAGCGGTGCTGCAGTAGTTGGACCAACAACTGCTGTAGTTGTGTTTGATCCGGTAACCGGGGATATGTTAACAATAAACGGTGCTGCACCTGCCCCGATTGGAATTACAAATGCAACTTTAGGAATTAATTTTTCTTTTGATCCTACTGCTGTTACGCAAGAAGCAAATTCAAATTCATTAGCTTCTAATGTTGATGATAACCGGGACCCAACGATCGTAACCGGCTCAGTAACTATTTTTGATTCCTTGGGATCAGCTCATACATTAACTCTGAAGTTTACAAAAACATCTAATAACAACTGGAACTGGAGCTGCAGTATTCCTGCTGCAGATGGTACTTTATCAGGCAATACTGGAACGATTTCATTTAATCCTGATGGTTCGATAAATGCAATTTCACCTAATCCTCCTGTTGTAACCTTTACCCCAACAGGCGGTGCAAGTTCACAGAATATAGTATTGAATCTCGGTGATAACTTTTCTGGAGTTACACAAACTTCTTCAAGCTCGGTTGTATCAGCCTTAACACAAAACGGTTCATCTGCTGCTTCATTATCAAACATCAATATTGACCAATATGGTTATATTGTTGGTGTGTTCTCAAACGGACAATCAAGACAGCTTGCGCAGATACTGCTTGCAACATTTCCGAACTTGAACGGATTGATAAGCATTGGCGATAATATGTTTACTGTTTCAGCAAATACCGGTGATGCATTGATCGGTGCACCAGGTGAATCAACCGGAACTACAATTCAATCCGGTGCGCTTGAGCAATCTAATGTAGATCTTTCTGAAGAGTTCACAAGAATGATTGTATCTCAAAGAGGATTTCAGGCAAGTGCCAGGATAGTAACAGTATCCGATACTTTATTACAGGAAATAACAAACTTAGTAAGATAGTAGATAAGAGATAGTAGTTAATGAAGGGAGCCGTAACAGCTCCCTTTTTTATTTTAATAGTGTTTGAAAACAGACGATACTTGAATTAGTCTGCAAAAAAAATCCCTCTAATTTTCTACAATCAGAGGGATGTGAAAAATACAGGTGTATAGTTACTTGACTAAAACCATTTTCTTAATATCCTGAAATTTCTGACCATTAATTCCGTTTGCAGTTATTTTGTAAAAATAGATACCGCTGGTCAAATGTCTTTCTCCTTGATCCATTGCATTCCAATTAACAGTATAATTTCCTGCTGTCATCTGTTCATTAATAAGTGTTACTAACTCTTGTCCCAATATGTTATAAATAACAAGCTTAACATCAGATTCAACAGCGAGTGAAAAATTAATTTTTGTAGATGGATTAAATGGATTTGGATAATTCTGACTTAACACAAAGTCAGCAGGTAAAACTGCATTATTCTGCTGCTCAATTATGCCGGTCGCAAATTGCTCCAGATAAGCCAGGCTTAATATGTGTTTCATTCCAACTGATCCAATTACAGAGCCTGCACCAGTAGAAGTATTAATACTGATAATATCATTCAACTCTGAAGCTAATCCAATTACGCCATAAAGATTATTGTTCTCATCAAAAACAATATCGTTAGTTTGTTTACCCAGTCCTGTATGACCAACTATTGTTGTATCACCAGTTGAAATATTAACTTTAAAGATTGCATCTTTGTTGGGTAAATTAGGAGCGCGGGAAGTTGCCCAAAGTTCGTTGGTTACAGGATTAAAAGTTATTCCCAGATATGAACCTGTTGCATTTACCAGAAAATTTGATGAGCCATTTGTTATATCAAGAGTGTACAAATCACCTGTTCTTGTTATTCCATATAAAACTCCTGCTGTATCAAATGCGATTGATGTCATTGAGGGAATATTAAATGTAAACAGATGATGAGCATTGCCACTTCCGGCATTTAATTTTAATAGCTTAGCATAGGAAGCTTCAGAAACGATTCCATATAATTTACCATCAATCGGATTTATTGAAACACTTTTAACTTCATCAAATAAGGTTGGACCAATGAGAGTTCCGGTGCCGGTTATTGGATCAACAGTTAAAAGGTTACCGCTGTTTTGAACTCCTGAAGACGCATAAATTGTTTTTTCTGTAACAGGGCTGATAGCATAACCGTTCCCGGTTAGTTGTATTCCATTGAATTCTGTATCATTTGAACTTATAGGATACACCACATTAAAATTTCCAGTTGAAGATGGAGAGAATTGAAATTCTAAAATAACTGAATCCAAAGAGGGAACAGTTACTGGAAATGAAAATGAAGACACAAAATTAAAATCTCCAAAACTTGCTGGGATATTTGTTATGATCAGATTCTGAGTACCGAGATTTGCAACACTAACGGTTTTAACAGTACTATTTGTTCCTTCCTCTACATCACCGAAATCAATCAGATCAGGATTTACAAAGGCAAATACTCCGGGACGTAATCCTATAGCAAAATCACCAATCATTACATTTCCATTTTTATGAATATTTCTGATAGATACGAAAGTATTTTGTAAAGCATAATCCTTACTGTTTGGGTTTGTATTCCAATCAAATCTTTTATTGTTTGTTGAACCCGGAAATGGATCGCCGGCATCGCCCCGGTTTTGATTATTATTCAGATTTCGTAAACCATCTGCCTGTTCAAGATCTACCAGATAACGATTTTCATTTTGATTGCTGTTTTGTGACTCATCAACATGATAGATTAAAAATCCTGAGTTCGGAAGATTAATATCAAATCCGGTTTTTTGTCGGTTCTCAATTAAAAAGTATTGGTTAGTGATCGTACTATTGCGCCACATTCTGTAAACCACCGGATTTTCCTCAACATTAAGAACTGAAAGTGAATCCTGATACGAAGTAAAATTAATCGGTGTTATCCAGCCGAGCTTAATCTTACACCAAGCACTCATTTGGGATGGAGTTTGTGGTGAAGAGCCATTTCCTCCCCAGGCACCACCAGCCATAAGACACCAGTTTCCTATACCTTCCGAAGAATAGTCTGTATCGTATAGATCAGGTAATCCAAAAATGTGTCCATATTCATGAGCAAACACACCAATTTCAATAAGTGAACCGCTGTTATTATTTCCACCATTACGTTCCGGCATAATTGCATAATCTCCATCAATTATAACGTTTTTGCCAGAAGCCGGATCAATATCATTTGTTGTAAAAGCCTGATTGCTGTAATTTTTGAAGTTCCATCTATGTGACCAGATATTACTGGCACCTGCTTCTGCACCTGCACCGGAATGAACAATAGCAATAAAGCCAATATGTGGTTTACCGGTGCCATCATAATACTGAATGTAATCAGCAAAATTAAGAGTTGGATCAGCAGCTTGCAGCAACTCCCATACAAAACGTGGTCCGCCGTTTGTGCCCATTCCGTTATTTGAACCAACATAATCTTCAAGCGTACGAGGCAGTGTGTACCATCCTTTTGCATCACCTGTAAAAAGAAGTTGACCGTAAGATATTTCTTGATAAAAATCAGTAATAGTTCCTGTAGGATTTGGTCCATCGTATAATTTAGATTGGAATTCCTGTTGAGTAAAATAGCCTGAAAGATTAGTGTATTGTCCCAACAATGTAAGAGCATTTACAGTATCAGTTGCTAATGTAGATTCCGGTAATAATCCTTGTGCAACTTTTTCTCTCAATAGTTTTCTCTCCTGAAACTTTTCTGCATAAAATCCTTTTGAATATTCCTTTTGAATCATTTTATGAAATTCTTTGACATGTGAAGGAACTGTAACACCTTTTTGAGGTGAAACTTGTGCGATAGAATTTGTAAAGAAAAGAAAAGATAAAACAAGTGCTGCATTAAAGATATTTTTATTCAAGGTATCCTCTAAAGAATTAGTTAGATGATTAAATTTTATGTTAAAATTAAATATTTGAAGTTTATGATACAATAAAAATTTTATGCTAAATGAAAAGATAGTTTAAATGTTTTGTTTCCTGAAGAAGATGTAGATGTACTTTCCGCTTGATTAATAATCAAAGATTTAGAAATGAAATTGTAATTGTAATTTAATCAGTTGTGCAACACTAAACTTTTGAACAATATATAATTGAGTATTCTTCATTCCGAACCAACTAAAATGTATCTGAGTTTTTATTCATCATTTTACTCATCTGAACAATATTAACCACTAAAAGCTTTGAATAATGAAATATTTATCGATTTCTGTCAAAATCTCTAGTGGCATATCGGTTGTAAAAAGATAAACACTATGGCAGAAGAAAAAACACAAATAGTTCCTGAATTAATTAAAACAGACAAATCATCGTCAATGTTCAAATCTAAATTTTTAGTAATCGGTTTACCGGTTTTTATTGTACAATTAGTAGCCGTGTATTTTATTACAGCTAATATACTGCTTTCAAGTTATAGCAAATCTGCTTCCGAAACAAATGATGAAAGCAATGTGAATAAGAACGAACAAACCAAACAAGAAAGTCCGGGTAAAGAAAGCGAGCGCGATCTAAGTAAAAATGCAGCAGGGCTCATTTATTCATTAGATGATTTGATAGTAAATCCTGCAAATACAAATGGAAAAATGCTGCTGCTTGCCAGTGTTGGTCTTTCAGTTGAAACTGAAGAATCCAAAAAGACACTTGAAGAAAAACAGGTAATAGTTAAAGATGCAGTAATAAGTGTTTTATCTAGTAAAAATGTCAATCAACTTGGCAGTGCAACATACAGAGATACACTAAAGACTGAGATATTAAAAAATCTAACAGTACAATTACCCGGCTCAAAAGTTAATAATGTTTATTTCAGCAAATTCATAATCCAATAAGAATTAAATATGTCTGAAGTTTTATCACAATCCGAAATAGATGCGTTGTTAAAAAGCGGTGGCGAAGCACTTCCGCAAATACAGGTAGAAGAGGAAATAATTCCTTATGATTTCAGATTACCTAACAGAATATCAAAAACTCAGTTAAGGACAATCAGAAACATTCACGAAAACTTTGCAGAAAGCCTAAGCTCATTTTTAGTAACAAAACTTCAAACAGTAGTAAATATTAAAGTAAATACTATTGATCAGATTTATTATTCAGAATATGTCCTTTCGGTTTCTAATCCTGCGTGTCTTTACACTTTCCATATAAAGAATACAGATATTAAGGGAATACTTGAACTCAATACAGACTTAGCTTTAACGCTTGTGGATAGACTTCTTGGCGGTAACGGCTCTAGTAAAAAGCAAAGCAATAATATTACATTGATAGAACAAAAAGTATTGAGTGTTATTGTTGAAAAAGTTATGGGTGATCTTAAAAGGACATGGCAGATCATTGAGAACATGGATTTTATTGTTGATCACTTTGAACCTGATATTGATTTTGTTCAATTGACTTCACCAAACGAATCTGTTTTGTTGATCTCATTCGAGTTTTCATTTGGTGAAGAATCTCATTTGATGAACATTTGTTTTGCAACTTTTGCTTTTGATGCAATACTGGCAAAAATGTCATCACAAAAATTATCTTCATCAATGTCATCAAGAAATCAGGGTAAACCTACAAAAGAATTAATCAGCCGGCATTTAAATCAAACTTATGTTCCGGTTACTGTTGAGCTTGGTACATCCGAAATTTCAATCAAAGATCTAGCTGATCTTAAAAAAGGGGATGTAATAGTACTTGAAAAGAAAATTCATGATGAACACATCATTAAAGTTTATAACAAAGTTTTGTTTCTTGGGCATCCTGGAATTTCAAATAATCATAAAGCAATTAAGATCACAAAAAGTTTAATCGGAAAAAATTCACTTTAAGGAAAGTTTGCTATGGAAGAAATATTTAAGCAAAACGCAGAAAATCAAAACAGTACCAAAAATGTGCACAACACTAAAGTAATTAGCGAAGCTGAACTTCCCGAATTTGAAGAATCGAGATTCAGCGGAAATGATTCGATGGAAAAATTAAACTTTCTTAAAGATTTGCAGTTAAGTATTTATATCGAGCTGGGTAGAACCCAGATGCAAATTAAAGAAATACTTGAGCTTGAACGTGGTTATGTTATCGAACTTGATAAACTTGCAAGTGAACCCGTTGATATATTTGTTAATAACAAGAAAATTGCCGAAGGTGAAGTTGTAGTAATTGATAAACATTTCGGAATAAGAATAGTTAATCTTGTTGATGTTAACAGCCGATTAAAAGGACTGTAATAATGTCTTTTTTCGATATTATTAAACTCATATTACCACTCTTAATAATAAGCCTGATGCTTTATGGTTTACTTCTTTTTGTTAAGAAGTATTCATTCAAACGTGGTGGAAAATCATTACAGAACATTAAAGTACTTAGCAATCAGATGATTATGCCAAAAAAATTCTTATCTGTTGTGCGGGTTAAAGATAAACTTTTAATTCTTGGTATAAGCGAGAACAGCATAAATCTTCTTAAAGAAATAGATGCAGATGAATCTGATCTTATTGATGAAACACATACTGTTCATAATCAGGGATTTACTGATTTGTTCAGGAAATACATAAACAAATGAAATTAAAAAATCTTATAACAATAATTTTTATTCTCTTTGTATTTGCCTCTGCTTTAAATGCACAGCAAACACAAAGCTTATCATTCCCTTTACCCAAAGTTGATATACAGGTAGGAAACTCCAATAACGGACAGGATGTATCCGTAACACTGCAGATATTGTTGTTGATGACCATTCTTGCGTTGGCGCCGTCTATTATGATAATGACAACTGCATATTTGAGAATTATAATTGTGTTCCATTTCCTTAAAAGTGCACTCGGTACCCAGCAAATGCCTCCTGGACAACTATTAGCCGGAGTTGCACTTTTTATTACTTTTTTTGTGATGGCGCCGACGTGGAATAAAGTTAATGAAGATGCTCTTAAACCTTTAATGGATGAAAAAATAACTACTGAAGAAGCATATAACAAAGGTATTGAACCGATAAGAGAATTTATGTTTAAACATGTTAGAGATGAAGATCTTGGTTTGTTTATATCACTTGCCAATATGACCCGTCCAAACAACCGGACTGAATTACCAACTTATGTTGTAATCCCTGCATTTGTATTAAGCGAACTTAGAACCGGATTTATAATCGGATTCTTTTTATTCATCCCATTCTTAATGGTTGATATGATAATTGCAAGCATACTTATGTCTATGGGTATGATGATGGTTCCGCCAATGCTTGTATCACTCCCATTCAAAATACTTTTATTCATTCTTGTTGATGGGTGGAATTTAATAGTTGGATCAGTAGTAAGGAGTTTTGGATGACAGAAGAATTACTTATTGAGATTTTAAAAGATGCGTTTACAACTGCGTTTATAATTTTATTGCCGATACTTGCTGTTGCAATGATTGTCGGAATTATGGTTTCAATTTTTCAGGCAGTTACATCAATACAGGAAATGACATTAACATTTGTACCGAAAATATTTTTAACAGTTCTTACAGTTGTTGTACTGCTCCCATGGATTATAGACAGGCTTACAACTTTTACTGAAAAGTACTTTACTATGTTTATCACTTTGGTAAGATAGCAATGTTTGGAATAATAGATTTTATAATAGTATTTTTAATCTTTGTAAGGATATCTACTGCATTAATTGCAAGTCCAATATTTGGCAGCAGATCAGTACCCGCATTACCAAAAATATTTCTATCACTTGTAATTGCATACATTGTTTATTTAACCATAGATAGAAATGCGATAGCTTCAGTTCCAACTGGCTGGATGCTGGTTATACTTTCTTTCAAAGAAGCCGTTACAGGACTGATAATCGGATTTATGCTTCAATTTGTTTTCTGGGGAGTTTCGTATGCAGGAACGTTAATCGGTTTTGATATGGGATTAACAATGGCAGAAGTCTTTAATCCAAGCTCTGATGAAAGCGGAAATGTTATTGGCGAATTTTTATACTATGGAGCTTTGATGATCTTCTTTTTAATAAACGGACATCATTACATAATTAGTTCCATAAAACATTCATTCTCTGTAGTGCCGCTTGGTAAGTTTGTAATCAGCAAACCTGTTTTTGATTTGATAATTATCTACTCTGCATCAGTTTTTATTATAGCTGTTAAAATTGCTTCTCCTATAATAGTTTCTTTTTTTCTTGTACATATTGGCGAAGGTATTGTTGCCCGGATCATTCCTCAGATGCAGGTATTTTTTGTAACGCAGCCATTAAAGGTTGGTATAGGTGTAGCGATGCTGGGTGCTATTACACCGCTGTACATTTATGTTATTAAAAATCTTCTACAGGATTATGAAAATAAATTATACAGCTTAATTGCTGCAATGGGAGCTTAATAATGGCTGAGTACGATGGCAAAGAAAAAACCGAACAACCAACCGGTAAAAAATTAAGCGATGCAAGAGACAGAGGACAGGTTGCTAAAAGTCGCGAGGTCAACTCATTAGCAGTTTTTTCAACTGGATTTATTGTGCTTTATTTGTTTCAGGGATTTATCGGCGGAAGAATCAAATCTTTTACCGTTTCAATATTTGATTCACTTGATACATTCCCAAACAGGCTGGCAATGATATCTCATTTTATGACTGACTGGTATATATTCTTTGCAATTACACTCGCTCCTGTTGTTGTCGGTTTGATTGTAGTAATATTTGCTGCTAATATTTCGCAGGTGGGCATTAAGCTAAGCCCAAAAGCACTTAGTATTAAATTTGATAAACTCAATGTAGTAAATGGAGTAAAAAATCTTATCTCTGCAAAGTCTTTTTTTGAGCTGATTAAATCAATTGTTAAACTAATTGTTACGGGTGGATTTCTCTATTATGTTCTTGATGATCTTATCTCATCAGCAACTCAGCTTGAATCATTCAGCATCAACGAGATACTGATATTTATGCTTGATGCAGCCTTTGATCTTATCTGGAAAATCGGGCTTGTATATCTTGCAATTGCTGCTGCTGATTTTGCTTGGGAAAAATATAAGTTCAAAAAAGACATGATGATGACAAAAGAAGAAGTTAAAGAAGAATGGAAACAGACAGAAGGCGATCCGCATGTAAAATCAAGAATAAAAAAATTGATGTACGAAGCTTCAAAAAGAAGAATGATGAAAGACCTTCCGACTGCTGATGTTGTAATTACAAACCCTACACACTATGCAGTTGCACTAAAATATGATATGAATAAAGATGCAGCACCTGCAGTAATTGCAAAAGGTGTTGATGAGCTGGCACAGAAAATTAAGGAAGTAGCTAAAAAGCATGATATCCCGATTCAGGAGAACAAAGAATTAGCACGAGCTTTGTATAAAATGTGCGATGTTGGTGATAAAATTCCGGGCTCATTGTTTAAAGCTGTGGCAGAAGTGTTGGCTTATGTTTATAATCTTAAAAAATCTAAAAAGAAATCTATCGTTTAATTTATTATGGGAATCTTCGGCAGAAATACTGATATAGTTTTAGCATTTGGATTGATCCTAATGCTGGGCTTAATGCTGATACCGCTTCCTCCTGGATTTCTTGATTTCTTTTTAGCACTAAGTATAACAGTATCAGTTTTAATTTTTGTTGTGTCATTATTTATTCAATCACCGCTCGACATATCTGTATTTCCGGGATTGCTTTTAATTTCTACACTTTTCAGATTATCACTTAACATTAGCTCAACAAGATTGATTTTAATTGATGGATATGCCGGCAAAGTGATTGAGACTTTCGGACAGTTTGTAGTAAGCGGCAATTATGTGGTAGGATTTATAGTTTTTATTATCCTGCTCATTGTTCAGTTTATGGTTATCGTAAAAGGTTCGGGGCGTATTTCTGAGGTTGCCGCCAGATTTACTCTTGATGCAATGCCAGGTAAGCAAATGGCAATTGATGCTGACCTTAACACCGGGTTGATAACAGAAGCAGAAGCAAGAAAACGCAGAGATAATATTTCAAGAGAAGCTGAATTTTATGGTGCAATGGATGGTGCTGGTAAGTTTGTTAAAGGCGATGCAATTGCAGGATTGATAATAAACGTTATAAATATTGTTGGTGGTTTTATTATTGGAATAGGACAGCGTGGTTTAGAGCTAACAGATGCACTACAACAGTACACAATTCTTACAATTGGTGATGGATTAGTTTCGCAGGTTCCGGCACTATTGATTTCTACGGCAGCAGGTATGGTAGTTACAAGAAGCGCTGCAGGTACTCCGCTTGATACACAAATAAAATCCCAATTACTTACAAATCCCCGTGTGCTTGGTATTGTTGCTACAACAGTTGTAATTTTTTCATTGCTTCCCGGAATGCCGACTATTCCTTTTATAATGATTGGAGTTACTCTCGGTGTTACTTCGTTTATAAAAAATAAACAGAAAGCAAGCGAAGCAACAATAATTGAAGATGAAATTTCAAGTTCTGAAAAAGGTGAAGAAGTAGTTGAACAGTATTTGCAAGTAGATCCTATTGAGATTGAAATTGGCTATGGTCTTATTAGTCTTGTTGATGAATCGCAGGGTGGAAATTTATTTAACAAAATATCTACAACAAGAAAATTTATTGCACTTGAATTTGGTGTTTTGATTCCGCCCGTAAGAGTAAGAGATAACTTACAGCTTTCGCCAAATGAATATATTATAAAAATAAAAGGAAACATTGCCTCAACTTTCGAGATACATCCAGATAGATTTCTTGCTATGAATCCTGGTGAAATTGAAGATAAGATCGATGGAATACCGACTAAAGACCCCGCCTTCGGATTGCAAAGTTTTTGGGTAACACGTGAAGAAAAAGACAGGGCAGAATTGTTAGGATTTACTGTTGTTGATGCAATATCAGTTCTTTCAACACATTTACAGGAGACACTGAAAGAAAACTTTGATAAAATATTAAGCAGACAGGCTGTTAAACAACTTCTTGAGAATCTTAAAAAAGATTATCCTGCAGTTATTGAAGATATATCCGCTGATGTTCTTCCGCTTGGAACAATACAAAAAGTACTGCAGAATTTATTGAAAGAATTAATACCGATTAAAGACCTTGTTCAGATAATTGAAGCGTTGATTGATTACTCAAAAGTTACAAAAAACATCGATGTGTTAACTGAGTATGTGCGGCACTCACTTAACAATACAATAGCAAATCTTTTTAAAGATGGAAACGGAATTATCCATGCTGCAGCTATAAGTGAAAAACTTGAGGCATATATAACAGCATCTTTTCAGAACCAAAAGGATGCAGTACAAACACTTGGATTAAATCCGGTTATGCTGTCAGACCTTAAGAATAAAATGCAGATGATTGTAAGTAAATTTGATTCACTCGGCTATAAACCAATCTTTATTACATCTGCTACTATTCGCCCGTATTTTTACAGACTTATTAATTCATCGTTTCCGACCGTTGCAGTATTATCTTATACAGAACTACCTTCACAAATTGAAATAGAATTTATTGATAACCTGGAGCTGACAAATGCATATTAAAAAATACAAAGCATCATCGCTTAAAGAAGCAACTCAATTAATGAAAGATGAACTTGGAACCGAAGCGTTGATTCTGGGAACACGAATCGTTCATGATGAAAATGATAAGAGATTGAAACTTTATGAAATAACTGCCGGTTATGACAAGTTTGAAGTTGCGGCTGAAACAAAAGAAAAAGCAGCAAAACAAAATCTATCTAAAGATATTTCCTTTGCTGATGAAATGAAGAAAATGACCGAGCATATTTATCAGCAGAACAAAGCACAGAAAAACAAATCACAGGAAGCCAAAGTAAGCAGTGCTTATAATGCAACAGATAAAATACAGGCGAATGAAAGAAAAACAGAAAACGATACTCAATCGGATAGCAGGCTGAAAGAGATTGTTAAGAATCTTACTGAAAAAGAAATTCATAAAGCTGTTGTTGTGTCAATAATGGATCAGTTAAAAAAGTATAAAAGCTTTTTAACAAAGGATAATCTTGAAAACTATGTTCAGACTTGTCTCAGTTCGTTAATACTTACCAAAACTTTAGACCTGAATATTAAGAAACAACATAAAGTTGTTGCGCTTGTTGGTCCTACCGGAGTCGGAAAAACAACAACCATTGCCAAGCTTGCATTGATAGCTAAAATAATTCACAAGCTTGACGTCGGCTTAATTTCTATTGATACATACAGACTTGGTGCTGTTGATCAGCTTAAAAGCTTTGCAGACGTAAGTCATACAGATTTTTTAGTTGCATATCAGGCTTCTGAAATGCCAGCATTGATGAAGAAGTTCGCAAAAAAGGATATTGTATTTATTGATACTGTAGGTCGTAATCAGAAAAATGAAGCACAGTTAAAATCAAATCTTGATTTTCTTTCTTCGGTAAAAGTTGATGAAACATTTCTTGTTTTGTCTGCTACCAGTTCAACAAGAAACCTTGTAGAAATTGCAAAAAAATTCAAGCTGTTTAATTACAGCTCATTTATATTCAGTAAGATAGATGAAGCTGTTGTTCATGGTAACATTATCAATCTTGTAACCAAGACCGCAACTCCTGTATCGTTTTTAACAAACGGTCAAACAATCCCGGATGATATTATCTCGGCTGATAAAGATTATCTTGCAAATTTAATTTATACAGGTCAAGTGAGATCGTGACCGGACAGTTAGACAGAATAATTGAACTTGAAAAGCTATATAATAAAAATCATAAAAGTTCTTCGTTAAAAAAGATTGCTATAGCATCAGGTAAAGGCGGAACAGGCAAGACTTTTTTTGCTGCTAATTTTGCCTATCAACTTTCTTTATCAAAAAAAGTATTGCTGATTGATCTGGATTTTAAACTTGCCAACATTCATCTGCTTTTCAATTTACATCCGCAAAAAAATCTTGCAGAATATTTTGAGTCAAAGAAATTATTTGAAGATGTTATCACTAAGTATAATTCAAATCTACATCTGGTTTTGGGTGATACAGGCTTTTCTGAAAAATCATCCCCCTCAGCTTCGCAGATTTATAAAATGCTTGAAGACATTGAAAAACTTTCGGATAAATACGAGTTTATTTTGTTTGATCTTGGTGCGGGAATCAGTAATGAAAATATTTATCTGCTGCAGCAATCGGATATTAAAATAATAGTTGCCACACCTGAGCCAACAGCTTTGATGGATGCTTATATGGTGATAAAGCAGCTTATCAGCAGCTCAGCAAAAGAAAATATATTAGTAACAATTAATAGAGTTGTTGAACCGAACGAAGCAGATCAAGCTTTCGATAATCTAAGAACGGCTGTCAATCATTTCCTGAAAGCGCGAATAGAATTTCTGGTTAGTATCCCCGAATCAGCGCAGATTCGAAAATCAATAATCGAACAAAATCTGTATTCAGCAAATCAGAAAACAGATAGGGTTATTAAGTCGTTTATCTCTGCAGACCACAAGATTAGCAAAATTAATCAAGTGTTTAATATTAACCATCCTTCTTTTGAACCGACATTATAAAGCATAAAAAACAGCTTCTATTCTCAATTATTAAACTTTTATTAAAGCGTCAGTAGTGGTACAGGGTTTGCCTAAATCACAGCAAAGGTGAATGAATGAATAAAATACTTATACAATTCGGATTACTTGTCTTTTGTTTTGCACTGATATTTTTCAGTCAAAGAGGTATGCCGCTGCAGGATGTTGTTCTAAAATCTTTTATTGTTTTTGTAGCATTTACAATTGTTCTTTCTGTAGTGGCTCTGTTTGTATTAAAAATGGTAAACAAAAACGAGACTCTAACAACAGTAGATTCAAAAAAAAGTGAGTAAAGAATAATGAATAACAACGCTGAACTCTGGTCTAAATACAAAAAGAATCCTACTCCGATTTTAAAAAAGCAAATCATTATGAATTATGTAAATCTTGTTCATTATGTAATTCATCATTCAAAATTTGCTTTAAATAATATTCTGGATGAGCGCGATTACTTTCAATACGGTATTGAAGGATTGAATGAAGCGATTGACAGATTTGATCCTGACTACGGGACTAAATTTGAAACCTATGCAATACAGAGAATCCGCGGAAAAATAATTGATGAGCTTAGGAAACTGCAAAGTAAATATAAAAACGATTCTAGTGAATCATCAATTGAATCATTTTATACAAATGTATCTTTAACCAAATCCCCTGATGATGAAGATGGTTATACACTTGGTGAGATTATCTCAAATGAAGAGGAATCAGTATCAACAACAGTGGAAAAAAACGAAATGAAAGAATTTTTAATGAATGCGATTAAGGAACTGAATGAAAGAGACAGACTGCTGCTTAGTTTATACTATTTTGAAAATCTTAACTACAAAGAAATTGCAGAGCTGTTGAAAATTACAGTGTCAAGAGTTTCACAAATCCACTCAAGAATAGTTAAAGAATTAAAATCCAAGCTTCTGGTATTAAATGATTAATCAATACGAGAATATTGAAGTGTTAAAGGAGAGAAGTAAAAGGCTTCTTTCGGGGATAAGAAATCTACCTTCAGCTCCGTTTATTATGGTAGAAGTTTCAAAGATGCTGGATAGCCCACGAACCGGTGCTTCAGATCTTGGAAGACTTATCAGCAAAGACCAGGCAATGGTTGCAAAGATTCTAAGTGTTGCCAACTCTCCGCTCTACGGGCTGCCAAGAAGAGTTTCAACAATTGAGTTTGCAATAGTAATTCTTGGTTTTGATCATATAAAGAATATCGTCATAGCTCTCTCTATGATGGAAGCATTTAAAAGCAAAGAAGATAAGAGCTGGAACAGAAGAAATTTCTGGCTTCATTCATTAATTACTGCAAGTGCTGCAAAAAGAATTGCTGATGATCTTGGTTATAGAAAATCAGGCGAAGCTTTTACTTGCGGGCTGCTTCACGATTTAGGCATATCAGTTATACAAAGATATTTTTATGATAGCTTTAAGCAGATAGTATCACTTGTTAATGAGCAGCAAATAAGGTTTATCAATGCTGAGGTTAAAATACTCGGTATTTCACATCAGGAAATCGGACAGTATCTGATCGAAAAGTGGAACCTTCCTTCATCACTTGGCAACGCAATCCTTTATCATCATAATCCATCTGAATGTGAAAATGAAAAAGAGATGGCAGCAATAGTACATCTAGCTGATTATATGACACAAAGATTTATGATGGGTGAACTAAGTTGGGATGAGAATTATGAATTAGACCTGGAAATTATAGATATTCTTAATCTTGGTGATCGGGATTATTTAGAAAGTTTTATTCAAAGTTATGAACAATTATTCCGTGTTCAGATAGAATCAATTAAATTCTAATGAGGAGAAAATGTTAACCGAAATTCAAGACATACAGACGAAACGAGAGAGGACAGAAAAAGTACTTTCCAGTGTTGTAAACCTTCCGGTTGTTCCAAAGATAATGTTTGAAACAATTAAACTCTTGGACAATAAATACACAACTGCCGGCGAGTTAAATAAAGTAATTTCAAAAGATCAGGCTTTACTTACCAAGATATTAACTATTGCAAATTCCCCGCTTTATGGGCTTCAGAGAAAAGTTACGACAATAGAGTATGCAATTTTGGTTTTGGGCTATCGTGAGCTAAGAAATATTATTTCAGCTCTTTCTGTTGCTGAGGCATTCCGAAATAAAACTGATAAGTATCTCAACTCTAAAGAATTTATGCTGCACTCATATTTAACCGGTACTGCTTCAAAGAAACTTGCTTCAGATATTGGATATAATAATTCCGGCGAAGCTTTTATTGCCGGGTTCCTGCACGATATTGGGCTATCTGTTATGCACAGGTATTTGCATTCAAGTTACATCAGTATAACTGAGTTAGTTGAAACTAAGGGGGTTCCTTTCAGAGATGCAGAATTAGATGTTTTAGGCATGACACATGATCAGATAGGATATTTCTTATTGGATAAATGGAACTTTCCGAAAGAAATTTCTGAACCGGTTTTAACTCATCATAATCCTCCTGAGTCAAACTCTGTGCTTGGTGCCATTGTTAATCTTGCAGATTATATTACCAACAGATTAAAACTTACAAACGCACCCTGGGATGACGATGTTAAACTGGCGCAGTTTACAGCTCGAAAATTTAGTCTTGAACGGGAGATTGATGTAGCAGTTTTTATAGATGGATATAAGGATATTTTCTGGAGTCAAATTGAATTTGTAAGGTTTTTAAGTTGAAATTATTGAAAGAAAATAAGCGGGAGTATCAGCCGTTTCTAAGCTCAGTTGAACAGCTTGAAAAATCATCTAACGGTCAATACAAAATAAAAGTTAAAGCCAATCTGCCGCTTTCTAAAGAACAAATATCTGTTCTTTCAGGTGGAAATCTGAAAATTGACTTGTTATCTTTTGCACAAAAAATCAATTCACTTGGTAATTCCCAGTTGGTTGTTGATGCTTTTAAATCGGAAGCAAAAAAACTTTCTTTTTTTGGGATCACAGAAATATTTTCAATTGATGATAAAACAAACGAGTGCATTCCTCTTAGTGATAAAGCCGATCAGAAACTTTACTTTTATGTTAAGAACTTTTTAAAGAATGGAATACTTGACTGGATAGCTGAATCCAGAAATCCAAAATTTCTTCCCTGGGATGTTGATGCAAAAGCTGCACAATCCGGCTTAAATTGTTTGGTTGTTCCAATATTCAGTAACAGCAGATTTGCCGGTGTTCTGACTGCATTAACTAATCTTAAATATTTAAGCGAAGATTCATTTGAGTACAGAACATTGCTTACTATTCTTAATCTGACTTATGCCAAGCATGAATTTCTTAAGTTAAAAGATGAACTGAATAAAACTTATTCTGAATATCAGATTCTGCAATCCAAATTGTTTAATGATTTTAAGTTTACAGCAATCGGCGAACTGACAAGTAAAAGTATTGAAGAAATCGGATCACCGTTACAGGTGATTTTAAGTTACACTGATCTGATCCAGAAAGAATATCCGGATCTGGATTCAGAAGCAGCCGAGTTTATTAAAAGCAAAGTGCACACAATAAAAGAAATTCTTGATAGACTTGGGAACTTTATTAACAACAGTGATAATAGACCAAAACTGTATGCTTGTTCAATCAATACTGCAATCAGTGAGTTTTACAAAGTTATCGAACATAGTTTAAAAGCAGATTCTTATGAGTGTGTTCTTGATCTTGAAGAAAGTATTCCATCTATACTTAGCAATTATAACATCCTTAAACAAATACTTATTAATGCTTTCAGCCTGATAAATCCATTACGAGGAACCGGTGGCGGAATGATTGTTCAAAGCAGGTATAGCAATGAAACTATTATTGTTAAAATGCTTTTTACTGATACTATTGATGAATTATCTAATGAAGAAAAAGAATTTGGACTAAACATCCTTAAACATCTTATGAATAAACACGAAGGTGATTTTAGAATTAATAATGATAAAAACTCAGGAACAAGCCTGATCTTTTCGTTTCCGCTTAAAAGAAAAATGAGAGAATAAAATGCTTGATATTTATTTTATTATAAAAATTGTTTTAGCTGCACTCGGGCTGTCAGTTGCCGGGATGTTCTTGTTAAGAAGAATCAGCTCTGATAAAACAAATGGGCAATCCCTTAAACACAATATATCATTGATAAGAAAAGAAAAACTATTGATTCATACTGACAAAAAGCTTGAAAAGAAAAGACAGCGCTTGTTAAAGAAAAGCAGATCGTTTAGAAATAAAAGTCAGAGTGATTTGATAAATAAATCAAAGAAACTTGGTATATCAACAGGTGAGATGATTCTGGCTTCAAAAATTCAGATGAGTCTGGATTAGTAAAGGAGAAAAAAAGATGATAAAAGGAATTTACCAATCTGCACGCAGCCTGTTGGCAGCTAATAAAAATATGGAAAGAATTTCCGGCAATCTGGCAAATCTTAATACTGTTGGTTTTAAACGCGAAGGTTTATTTACTGAAATACTTAAATCTGCAGGACAATCCGAGGTTAGAAGTTCTGTTGATACTTCTCAGGGAGATATTTATGAAACTTCCAACCCGCTTGATTTTGCAATATCAGGCGAAGGTATGTTTACTGTAAGAACTGCAAATGGTTATGAGTTTACACGTAAAGGTAATTTCAAAATTTCTGACGACGGATTTCTTGTTGAGGAAAACGGTAATCCGGTGATGGGAAGAGATGGAGATATAAATTTACTGGAATATCTCAACGGTCAGCAAACTGATATTAAAGTTTCGGCAAAAGGAGAGCTTAGTGTTAATAATGTTCATGTTGCAGATCTGCTGATTGTAAAAATTGATGATTATGAAAAAAGAAAAATGGGATTAAACTTTAGCTCAACACAGGATATAAAAGATTTTGCATTAGAGAATGAGTTTTCGGTAAGGCAGGGATATTTAGAAGAATCAAATGTTAACCCGATGATTGAACTTGAAAACATGATAAGTATCTCGAAGGATTATGAAACAGCTTATAAGATGGTAACCTATCTGGATAGCTCACTTGAAAAAACAAACGACCTTGGTAAAATTTAAAAGATGAAACAGAGGATAACATGAGTAATAGAGCCTTAAGAACAGCAGCCTCAGGTATGTATGCACAACAGCTTAATGTTGAAGTCATATCGAACAATATGGCAAATATGAATACAACAGCATTTAAGAAAAACAGAGCTGAGTTTCAGGATTTAATGTATCAGGAAGTAGTTATTAATACGGTTAATTCAACAACACCTGGCGATCGCAATTCAGGAACAGGAGTAATTCAGGTTGGTAATGGAGTAAAACCTGCATCAACACAAAAATCTTTTTTGCAGGGCGATATTACTGCAACCAGTAATCCGCTTGATGTTGCTATACAGGGTGAAGGGTTTTTTCAGGTTAGAAAAGTTGACGGAACTATTCTTTACACCCGTGACGGCTCATTCAAGTTGAATGCAGAAGGGAACCTTGTTACTGCCGGCGGATATTTGCTTGATCCTGAAATTTCATTGGATGAATCATCTGTCGGTGTAATTATAGGCAGAGATGGAACTGTTGAGCTTCAGCAATCAGATGGAAATAGATTTCCCGTTGGAAATATTCAGCTCGTTAGATTTTTAAACCCCGGCGGATTACTTGCACTTGGCGATAATCTTTATGGAGAAACTCCGGAGAGCGGCAGACCAATCCTTGGAAACCCTGGCTTTGATGATTTTGGAGAATTACATCAGGGATATCTTGAAGCATCAAACGTTGATATAGTTGAAGAGATGGTCTCAATGATAACTGCACAGCGGGCTTACGAACTTAACAGCAAAACAGTTAAAACTGTAGAAGATATGATGACAATGGCTAATAATCTAAAAAGATAGGTGGTGGTATGAAGTTTCTGTTTTTCATATTGTTTTGTATGTCAGCTTTTTCTCAAACTTTTGAGAATGAAGTTAGAAATCACTTAATGATGAGCTTCCCGCAATATGAAAATATTGAAGTGTATTTAAGTAAAATCTCTTCATCAGATGAAAAAATAATAATTGATAAAACACGCCCGGTTAGCCTGAGCAGAGGAATTGCTCTTATTCCAATAATTGCTGCCAAGGGATTGAAAACAGGTAAATCAGTTTTTTCCGTTAAAATTAAATTAATGCAAAAAGTATTTATTGCAGCAGATGATCTTGAAAAACACAAAGCTCTTTCGAAGCAGACTTTAGTTGAAAAAACTATCGATATAACAAATATAAACGGCACTCCTGTAAGTACAGATGCTGTAATAGATCAATACCGGACAAAATCCTTTGTTCAAAAAGGTGAAATATTATTTGATGAAAGAATTGAGAAAATCCCCTTGATTAGTATAGGTGATAAAGTTGATGCAGAAGTAAGAGCAGGCAATGTTACTGTTAGAACTGAAGCTGTTGCCAGACAAAACGGTGGCAACGGAGATCTGATTGAAATTGTTTCATCAGGAAATAAAATTATTAAAGCAAGAATTATAGATGCAAACAAAGTGATAGTAGAGTAAAGTTATGAAAAAAATATTTTTAGTATTAATGCTTACCACTGTGGTTTCATATTCGCAAAATATGAGACAAAATTCTTTTTATTCGCTGTTCTCTGATCAGAAAGCTGCTTATGTAGGCGATGCAATCACAATAATTGTTGTGGAGTCGTCGCTTGCAACTAATAAAGCAAAGACAACAAGCGGTAAGGAAAGCGACCTGAGTTTCGATTTAGGTGGTAAAGTATTAAAAAATGATGTGCCGGAAATAAATGTTGGTATTAACTCCGGTAATAAATTCAGCGGAGCAGGTTCAACAGAAGCATCAGGGGTTATTCAGACTAAAATCAGTGCAACGATAGATTCTGTTTTGAACAATGGAAATCTTGTTATCCGCGGCAGCAAAAAAATTGTTATTAATGGCGAAGAGCAATTGATTAACATAAAAGGTATTGTAAGAACTTCGGATGTTAGAGCAGATAACTCAGTATTATCCTACAATATTTCTGATTCTGAAATAACTTTTGAGGGAAGCGGATTGATTGATGACGCTCAATCACCGGGATGGTTGACAAAATTTTTACATTGGATCTTTTAAGGTGATTTATGAAGCATCTTAATAATTTTATAATAATAGTTTTACTTTTTAGCAGTTTAGGTTATCCGCAAAGAATAAAAGATATTGCTACAATTTCCGGAGATAATCAGGAACAGGTAATCGGATATGGTCTTGTAGTTGGATTAGCTGGAACAGGCGACAGCTATCGCACCCAGTTTACAATGCAGTCAATTACTAGTATGCTTAAAAGATTTGGAATCACCGTTCCGCAGACAGATGTAAAAACAAGAAACGTTGCAGCAGTAATGGTTACTGCAAATCTTAATTCTAATTATAAACCCGGTGCTAAGTTTGATGTAACGGTTTCATCAATGGGAGATGCAACAAGTCTTTTAGGCGGTACTTTACTAATGACTCCTCTTTCCGGAATAAGCGGCGAAGTTTATGCTTTTGCTCAGGGTCCTTTATCAATTGGCGGATTTGATTATAGAACATCCACCGGAAACAGAGTTGCAAAAAATCATTCTTTAGCCGGAAGAGTGCCGCAAGGTGGAATACTGAAAAATACCCTTAATGCTCCTTTAACTACAAATAAGATTGTCAGCATCTATTTACGAATGCCTGATATAACAACTTCAAATAACGTTGCACAATCTATAAACGCTGTATTCGGTGATTCTGCTGCAATTCCAATTGATGCTTCAGAAATACGAGTTAATGTTCCTAACAACAGACAAAATAACTATATAGGATTTCTTGCCGAGCTTGAAGCTTTAACAGTGCAAACTGATTATATTGCTAAAGTTGTACTAAATGAACGTACCGGTACTGTTGTAGCCGGAACAAATGTTCAGATCAAACCAGTTTCAATCACTCACGGTAGTTTAAATATCACAATAGAAAACTATCCGATTGTTTCACAGCCGGGTCCATTTTCAAGCGGAACAACTGCAGTTGTAAACAACTTAGTGCCTTATGCAGTACAGGATTCAACAAATACAATTGCAATTTCCGGCGCATCAAATGTTCAGGAAGTTGCCAGCGCACTTAATTCATTAAAAGTATCGCCAAAAGAAATAATAGCGATATTTCAGGCTTTGAAAGAAGCAGGAGCTTTAATTGCAGAATTAGTTATAATATAAAATGAATGAGATTGGATTAAAAATAACTAACGCACAAAAGCATATTCAGGTTACACCTGATTCAAGAAATTATTCTGTCTCAGAAAAACAAAGACTTGCTGAAGTTTCAAAGCAATTTGAAAGTCTGCTTACTACAATGATGCTTAAGAGTATGAACCAGACGACTGGAAATGGATTGTTTGGTGAAAATAGTTTTGGTGGTGATTTTTTTGATTCGATCTTTCAATTTGAGATTGCAAATCAAATGTCTAAAGGAACAGGACTTGGAGTTGCCGAACAAATATACAGGCGTTTGACCGGTGAAGGTTTTTCACCAGAGATTTCAAATCCGAAATTAAATCCGGTAGAAAAACTTTCTAAAGTTGAGGTTCAACAAAACACTCAGGATATAGGTCCTGTAAAACCATCAATTCAGTCTCTTAACAGGCTAAGCAAATACGATGAAATTATTAACTATGCTTCCGAAATGTATGGTGTTGATAAAAATATTATTAAATCGGTTATACTGGCAGAATCTTCTGCCAAAGAAAATGCAGTTTCATCAGCAAATGCAAAAGGGTTGATGCAGATAATTGACTCAACTGCCAAATATTTGGGTATTAACAATGTTTTTGACCCAAAAGAAAATATTATGGGTGGAGCTAAATATTTGTCCGAACTTCTTCGAAGATATGATGGAGACCTGAAGTTTGCTTTAGCAGGATACAATGCTGGTCCCGGTAATGTGGACAAATACAATGGAATTCCGCCTTTTAGTGAAACTCAAATTTATGTAAAACGGGTTATTGGTTATATTAAAAATTTTGAGGAGAACTCAAATGTATAATGATCAGATTTTAAAACTGAACAATGAGCAAATTGAAAATCTTGATAATTTATTGTCTGTGCTTAAAAATTTGCAGACAGCAATTGTACAAAATGATCTTGAGAAAATTGAATCTACAATTGAACAGGAAGAGAAAGTTTTAAACCGAATTAAACTTTGTGAAGAAAAAAGATTTGATACTCTTAAAACTTTATTAAATCATTATGGAATTAAAGCAGAAAAAACAGAAGCACTTGATGAACTTGCAAAGGTGATTTTAACAAGTGACCCTGAAGCGTATCAGGAATTTAGTCAGATGCGGTCAAATCTTCTAGAAAAAGTGAAGGAAGTTTTATTAATAAATCAGCAGAATGAAATTATTATTAATAATTCTCGAAAGTTCATACGCGATCTGATAAAAAGTGTTCTTGGAAGCAGGAAAGAAAATTTTTTTGATAGAAAAATTTAGAGCTTAAAATGGCACTAACTAAAATATTTGACATATCATCACGAAGTCTTGCTGTTTACAGACGTGCGCTGGAAGTTACTTCGCATAATATTGTAAATGCAGCTAATGAAAATTACTCAAGACAAAGAATTATTCTCGAAACGGAAATTTCCAATCTGACTGCTGGAGTTGTATGGGGCAATGGAGTTAAAGTTGCTGATGTTCAGAGAATGCGTGATAAATTGGTTGATGCTCATATTATAAGTACTAATCAAAAATATTCGGATAGCAGCAGACAGAATGATTTAATCAGACAAGTAGAAGATCTTTTTTCTGAACCCTCTGATCTGGGTTTATCTAATCTTATGACTACTTTCTTCAGCAGCTTTAATGAACTTGCAGTTTCACCAAACTCATTGCCTTTAAGAACTAATGTGCTAAATGCGGCTACTAATCTTTCAGCCAAGGTAACATCTATAAATCACTCAGTAACAAGTTTAAAAGGTGATATCAAACAGGAGTTTCAGCAAAAAGTAAATCAAGTTAATACCCTTTTAAACCAGATTCATCAGATTAATTACGAACAGTTTTCCAATGCATACAATGGTGTTCCGGTTAATGACCTGTTAGACCGGCGGGATGCCTTGGTTGATCAATTAAGCAAACTTGTAAACATTACAGTTGTTTATGATAATACCAATTCAGCAGTTATATCAATCGGAGGGGCACTTGCTGTTGATAGAATGCACTCTGCAGAATTTATTGCTGAAGAAAATAACGGTAAGTTAAATCTTAGAGTTAAAGATGGAAGCTATCCTGTTGTTCTTACAGGAGGTGAACTGAATGCATTATCAAATGTGTATTCAAAAAAGATTCCTGCTTATCAGCAAAAGCTGGATTCCGTTATCAATAAACTTGTTGAAGCAGTTAATGCTGAACACATTCAGGGCTACACAATAAGTGATCCGCAGAAAACCGGACTCAATTTCTTTGATGGTTATACGAATGGAGAATTGGTTGTAAATTCAGAAATAGTTAATGATCCAAATAAAATAGCAATTTCTTTGGATGGAACAGAAGGAAATGGTGAAATTGCTTTACGAATTGCGCAGCTAAACGATGTAAAACTTTTGAATGGAAACACTCTGCAGGAAGCATATTCTGCATTAATAAATAATATCGGTAATGATGGTATGCTTCAGAATAATTATGCTGATGCAAACCAGGTTGTTCTTGATGAATTGGCTCAGCTTAAAGCGTCTCAGTCTGGTGTATCAGTTGATGAAGAAATGACAAATGTGCTTAAGTTTCAGCGAACCTATGAAGCATCTGCAAAATTAATTATGATCGCAGATGATATGCTTAAAACAATTCTGGAGATGGTATAAAATGCGTATCAGTGATTTAATTATTTCCAATAACTACATAGGAAATACAAATAAAATAAAAGAAAGAATGTCAATTCTTAACAAACAGATTGTAACAGGCAAAAAGATAAGCAGACCTTCCGACTCGCCTGTAAGCACTTCAAGACTTATGAGAATTTCAGACCAGTCAGGTCAGCTTGATGCTTATAAAAACAATATAAAAACCAGTTTAGCATTTATGGATGAAACAATTTTTGCAATGGAGTCTATACAGTCAGAAGTTATGAATATTGTTGGGAAGCTTACTGATTTGCAAAATCCCATCAATCAGAATAATCTGGAGCTTTATGCGGATATGATTGATAAATCATTAAATATAATTCTTGAAACAGCTAACACAAAATCTGATGGAAAATATGTTTTTGGAGGAACAGATTACTCTGATAAACCATTTAGTATTTCGGCTGATAATCAATCTTATCAGACTAATACAGATACAAGCGGCAAGATAAATGTCAGATTTTCTCAGAGTGTAGTACACAATATTAATCTATCAGGATTAGAACTTTTCGGAACCAAAATTTCCAACAACGGATTTTTCGATAGAACTGCTGCTGTTGGCAGTACAACAAACTCTTCATTAACGATTTATGATAATCTTGGTAATCAGTATTCATTAAATACTACTTATCAAAAAACAGCGGATAATACATATCAGTTTACTTATGATATATTGGATGGAACCGGAACAACAGTATTTTCAGCACCGCCGGCAGCCAGAGAACTTGTATTCAATCCACTCAATGGAAATCTAGTTTCTATGGATGGCTCAACATCTAATCTCAGTTTTGAAGTAAATATACCTGCAAACAAAATTCAGTTTACTATGGATTTTAAATCTTTATCAGAAAGCAATTCTGCAACTTCAGTAAGTTTAAGCGCTAACCAGCCAACTGATATTTTTAATACACTTAAGCAAATAAGTGACAGTTTAAGAAATGGTGTTGTACCGGATAATAATATGATCGCTTCTGTAGAAGGTTTTAATTCAAGATTAACATCTTTACAATCAGAAGTAGGAAACAGGATTAATCAGATATCAACAATTGAAAATATGCTTACACAACAAAGTTTTAATTTGCAGGAACTTGCTCAAAAGGAAGATGGTGTTGATATAGCCAGAGCACTGGTTGATTTGCAGAACCAAAATTACTTGCTTCAGGTAACACAAAAACTTGGAGCAATGATTTTACCTAATACCTTGCTGGATTACTTATGATAAAAAAGTTCGGAACAATAAATGGTTTTATCTTAGGTGTATTATCAATTTTTGGTGCATTCCTGCTTGAAGGCGGATCAGTTAATGCTTTGTTTTTAATTCCGCCGATTATAATAGTATTTGGTGGAACATTTGCTGCAGTTATCATTGGTTTTGGATTTGAAAATTTTAAGAATATGTTCAGACTCATTAAACTAGCATACTTTCCACAAAAGTTTGAACCTAAAAGGATTATTAATCATATAGTTCAGTTTTCGTATAAGGCACGAAAAGATGGTTTACTATCTTTGGACAGAGATATAAATAAAGTTGAGTTTTTCTTTTGTAAGAAATTACTGCGTAATGCTGTTGATGGTACAGATCCGGATTCATTATTGGATATGGCTGAGCTTGAAATAAAAGCGGTTCAGGAAAGACATTACTCTAATATATTTATTTTTACAAAAATGGGCGGTTATGCCCCAACGATGGGAATACTTGGTACGGTTATGGGTTTGATAATGGCTCTTTCTCATGCTGGTGCCGATCCCAATTCTTTAATTAAAAGTATTGCTACTGCATTCATCGCAACGCTATGGGGTGTATTTAGTGCAAACTTAATTTGGTTACCAATTGCAGATAAACTTAAAAAATGTCATCAAGAAGAGAAACAAATGATGGAACTTTCTTTACAAGGAGTCTTGGCATTACAGAGTGGAGACATCCCGGCAATGGTCAAAGCAAGACTAATAAGCATGCTGCCGCAAAAAGATCAAGAGAGCATGTTTCCGCAAAGAGAGTTCGGAAAAATTTTAAGATAGATGAGTTTGAAGAATCACCTTTTAGCGAGAGTGGTGAAAAAGACCGTTATCTTATTACCTATGCAGATTTGATTACTTTACTGCTTGGGCTGTTTATATTATTATATACGGCTTCAAATCTGGACGTGCAAAAGTATGAAAAAATGGTTAATGCTATCGGTAATGTTTTTGGTGGTGAACATAAAACAATAAAGATTTTTCCCGAGAAAGAATTACCGGTTACAACTCCTTTGACGAGTCTTAAGTCCGAAATTGCTAACTTGATTGAAAAAAATAATTATTCCAGTTCAATTAAGCTGGAAGAAAATTCCAGAGGCGTAACAATTCATATTCTGGAAGATATTGTGTTTCCATCCGGCAGCGCAGAACTTAAAAAAAGTTCAAAAATCGTATTGCAGCAATTAGCCGCAATTATTAGAAGACTTCCGAATGATATAAGAATAGAAGGACATACTGATAATGTACCGATTAACACACCTCAATTTCCGTCTAATTGGCATTTATCAGTCTCCCGTGCATTAAATACGGCTTACTATTTGATGACAGAACAAGGTTTGGACCCTGAAAAACTTTCGATTGTCGGTTACTCAGAATACAAACCGTTAGAATCAAATCAAACATCGGATGGTAAAGCTGCAAACAGAAGAGTAGATATAGTAATAATTAAATAGTTAAGGGTTATGAAAATTAAAACACAGCAATTTGGCGATATCGAGTTTAATGAAGAACTTATAATTTATTTTGCCGAAGGACTTTTTGGTTTTGAACATCTCCACAAATATTTGCTGATCAAAACAGATGAAGAACTTTTTTATTGGCTTACTTCTGTTGAGCAGCCGGAAATTTCTTTTCCGATGATAGGGATCAGAGTTATTGACGAACATTATCCCTCAGTTGAAAATAATGAGGCTTTTGGCATCGTTATTCTTAACCGGAATCCAAAAGATGTTAAGGTAAATCTTAAAGCACCGGTATATATTAATCAGGACTCTAAGAGCGGGTTTCAGAAAATTATCGATAGTGATAAATATCCTATCGATTACAATCTTTTTATCGAAGAAAAATAAAGTTGAAAAATGCTAATACTAACTAGAAAACTTAATGAAGAAATTAAAATTGGCAGCGGTATTACTGTAAAGATTATTTCAATTTCAGATAACACTGTTAAAATCGGTATTGATGCTCCGCAAAATATTCAGATTGTCAGAACTGAATTGTACGATAAGGTTAAGGAAAGCTCGCTGCAAGCTGCTAAATCAATTAAAGAAAAGCCAGCGGGATACACTAAACTTAAAATTAAAAAAATCGACTAAAAATAATGAAATCTAAATTACCCTTTATATTGATAATTGATGATTCTGATGTTACACGAGCATCATTAACCAGAGTCTTTGATGAATACAATTGTCAGACTGAAAGCTGTGAAGATGGTTTATTTGGAATTCAGAAAGCCCTTGAAAAAAGACCAGATGTGATGATTCTTGATATTCTTATGCCAAACCTTGATGGAATAAAAACTTTGCAGATAAAAAAAGTGATTGATGATCTTAAAGATATTCCTGTTTTAATACTTAGCGGTAACATAAATAAAAGTAATATGTTTGCTGTAATGGAAAATGGTGCAGACAAAGTTCTGATTAAACCGTTTAATGTTGATGAGCTTGTTGGTGCAGTTAACGAATTGCTTGGTTATAAACTTGAGCAGAAAATCAGTGCTGATTATCAGTCAATTGATTTTAAGGATGATGTTGTTTCTGAACTTCAGAAGATTTTTATTAATTCATTTGTTTCACAGAAAAAAATTATTGTGGATAGTGTAAACCGAAGAGATAAAAATAAACTGAGAGTTGTTTGTCATCAAATAAAAGGAGTTGGAAAAACTGTAGGATTGCCCGAGGTAACCGATATTTGCAGAAATCTTGAGTTTAATCTTACTTCTGATAAAGTTGATTGGAACTTTATTATTAAGCAATGCGAAAAAATGTTTTCTCTGATACCTAAAACTCAAATGGAATTAAAAGGGGAGGATTAAATGTTTGTAATTGTAGGTGTAATTGTTGTTACTGCTGCCGTAATAGGAGGTTTTGTACTTGCAGGTGGAGATGTGATCCTTTTAATTCAACCGGCAGAATATGTTGTTATTATCGGAGCTGCTATTGGTAGTTTATTAATTTCTGCCCCTGTTGGTGTTATCAAAAAAA